>CAXUBB010000001.1:0-37247 GCA_964249105.1 uncultured Bryobacteraceae bacterium
AGAGCGCTCTTCACAATCCGCTGCGCATTGTGGCCATCGGGGGCGGAACTGGATTGTCCACGCTGCTCTCCGGCCTAAAAAAGCACGCGCCGGGCGCGCAGGATCGCCTGGAGCAGGGCCAGCCCAATCTCGAAATTACAGCCGTTGTGACCGTAACCGACGACGGCGGCAGTTCGGGCAGGCTGCGGCGCGACTTCGATATCCTTCCTCCGGGCGATATCCGCAATTGCATGACCGCTCTTTCGGAAGACACGGACCTGCTTTCGCACTTGTTTCAGTACCGGTTCGCCAGCGGCCGCGGCTTAAAAGGGCACAGCTTCGGCAATCTGTTTCTGACTGCCATGCACCAGATTACCGGTGATTTTGCCCATGCCGTCAAGCTATCGTCCGAAATTCTCGCCATACGAGGCCGGATCTATCCGGCTACTTCGGCCAACGTCGTTCTGGAAGCAACGCTTGAGGACAACACAACGGTGCGCGGCGAAAGCAAGATCAGCAAGAGCCGCCGACCGATTCGCTCCATACGTTTGCGCCCGAGTCGCTGCAATCCGCTGCCGGAAGTTATTGAGGCCATTGAGAAGGCGGATGTGATCACGCTTGGCCCTGGGTCGCTCTACACGAGCGTCATTCCGAACCTGCTGGTAAATGGGATTGCGGAGGCCATTGAGAAATCCGCGGCTCTGAAAGTTTACTTTGTGAATTTAATGTGGCAGCCCGGCGAAACTATTAACTTTGCGGCCTCGCACCACTTGCGAGCTCTTAACCAGCACGCGCGGCGTAAGATCGTTGATTGCGTTGTGCTGAACAGCAAAACGATTCCACCGAGCCTTCGGAAGAAATATGCCCGGGCTCATGTTCAGCCGGTCGAAAACGATTTTGACGTTCTCTCCGACATGGGCGTAAAGGTTGTGGCCGCCGATCTGGTAGGAAGCATTGAATTGAAACAAAAAATCCGGCATAGCCCATCGGCTCTCGCCGAAGTTGTGATGGATCTGGCTCACCGCTCGCGAGCGCACCAGGTTAGAACTAATGCGCTGACCGCGCAACGAAAAAAGTTGAAATGACAGAGAATATACGGGTCGTGATCCTGGCCGCTGGGCTGGGCACGCGAATGCGGTCGAAAATGGCCAAGGTTTTGCATGAGGCAGGAGGAGATACGCTCCTGAATCACGTTATCCGCGCGGCGTTGCACGTTGCCCCAGCCGAAAATATCGTGGCGGTGATTGGACATCAAGCCGAACAGGTTCGGGAAAGCGTAAAAGTTCAGGGCATCCGTTTTGCCGAACAGAAAGAGCAAAAAGGAACCGGACACGCTGTTCTGTGCGCGCGGGAAGCGGTTGGCACGGAAGACGGCAAATTACTGGTTTTGAATGGTGATGGTCCCCTGCTGCGCCCTGGGACGCTGCAAGCTCTCCTCCAGACAAGTAGCCGCTCGGAAGGCGGCGGCATTGTTACTACCGAGATAGCCGACCCTACTGGCTACGGCCGTATTGTGCGTGATGCGGAGGGCACTGTGGCGGTCATTGTCGAACAAAAGGTAGCCACTCCGGAGCAATTGCAGATCCGTGAAGTGAACCCCGGCGTGTACTGCTTTAATGCGAGTCTTTTCTGGCAGTATATCGAGCAGATTACGCCGGATAATCCGGCGAATGAATACTACCTCACCGACATGATCGAGATCATGAGAAAACACGGCTATGCAATATCGCCGCTTCTGGTGAAGGATGAAACCGAACTGCTAGGAATTAACACTCGCGTCGAACTGGCCGTTGCCGATAAGATCCTGCGCGGGCGCAAGATCCATGAGCTAATGCTCTCTGGAGTAACGGTACGGAGTCCGGAAACGGTCACCGTTGATGTAGATGTCGAAGTGGGCCAGGATTCTCTCATCGAATCAAATGTACAGCTTCGTGGACGGACGAAAGCCGGCGCCAACTGCCGTATCGGTACAGGCTCTATTCTGCGCGACTGCGAGCTTGCCGATGACGTGACGATCTTGCCGTATGTCGTAGCGGACTTCGCCAAAGTGGGACGCGGCGCTTCAATCGGTCCGTTTTCGCGCCTGCGTCTGAGCGCGGAGGCAGATGAGGATACCCATATCGGGAACTTTGTGGAGTTGAAGAAGACAAAGCTTGGTAAGGGTTCTAAGGCCAGTCACCTGGCTTATTTGGGCGATGCCGTGATCGGGCCGGGCGCTAATATCGGCGCTGGAACGATTACGTGCAATTACGACGGCGTGCATAAACACCAAACCACGATTGGCGAGGGAGCCTTTATTGGCAGCAATTCAACGTTGGTCGCGCCATTGACGGTTTCGGACGGCTCTTACGTAGCTGCCGGTTCTACCATTACCAAGAACGTCGAAGCGGATGCGCTGGCTATTGGACGCGCTTACCAGGTTGACAAACCGGGCTGGGCCAAGAAGCGCCGCGCTGAAAAGAAAAAGTCGTAACCGGTTGTTTTGTTAGCGGCTCCGTCTAAAATACCGTGCTTGGGTGGTAGAGGTTGGGGAGTTTGAGTTCTCCCATGGCGATTAACTCGCCGGACCGGGAAAGCGCCCTCACTGTGGGGGTGCCAGGGGTGATCACAAAGGGCGAGGTGCGGAAACTACGGCCTTGGCGAATCTGCGTTTCCGTTTGAAGGTTGAAGTGCTCCGCCGGAAGATGCGGCAGCAGGTTCCCCAGCGGAAGAATGGCGTCCGTTAATTTACCAGTACGCGCCCAGTCGTTAAGCGTGTCCAGGGTCAGCGCGTTTTCCACGCGCATCGCCCCTACAGCTGTACGCCGCAAGGCGCTTAGTACCGCTCCACATCCTAAGAAGCGTCCCAGATCGTGTGCAATGCTCCGAATGTAAGTTCCAGCCGTGCAAGTAATTACCAATCGGACCTTTTCGCGGGCAATTTGCCGAATTTCCAGCCATTTGACTTCGACTTCGACCGGCTTCAATTCAAATTCAACGTTCTTTCGATGGAGCTTGTAAGCCGGGACACCGCCAATCTTCTTAGCCGAAACCGGAGGCGGCATTTGCAGAAATTTACCGACAAACTGTCGTAGCGCCAGTTCGACCGTCTGAGAAAGATCAGGAATGGAAACTCCGGTAGGCGCAACCTGCCCCTCTATGTCGTATGTGTCTGATACCAGGCCCAGCGTGATCTCGGCTTCGTAAGTCTTTTCATCCGCAGCGAAATAAGGCGCCAGGCGAGTCGCCGTTCCCGTGAGCAGCAGCAGCAAACCGGTCGCCATCGGATCCAGCGTGCCCAGATGTCCGACACGCTTCGTATTCGCCATTTTGCGCCAGCGGTTCACGATATCGTGGCTGGTACATCCGCCCGGTTTGTCAATCAGAAGAAGACCGTTCATGGTCAAGGCTAAGCTAGTAAGGAGGCGATCGATTTGGAAGAAGAAGTACTCGGCAAAGCTTACGATTCGAGCTTGATGCGGCGGCTCCTCACTTACATGAGGCCCTACAAGCTGATCGTCGGCTTCTCTCTCATTCTCCTGCTGTTCGATTCCCTTCTCCAGATTATCGGGCCGCTTCTCACCAAGATGGCGGTAGACCGTTACCTGGTTCCCACCCACGGACCACAAACATTCACCTGGCTTAACGGCTGGCTATCGCATGACCCGTGGACGGGCCTCACCCAGTTAGCTGGACTCTATCTAGTAGTCGTGGTTTTCGGATTTATTTTTGATTTCGGCCAAACCTACCTGATGCAGTGGACAGGTCAACGAGCCATGTATGACTTGCGCCGCCAGCTTATGGCGCATCTGCAAACGCTTGACATTGCCTATTACGACAAACATCCCGTTGGACGCTTGATTACGCGCGTTACGACGGATGTTGATGTGCTGAACGATTTATTCGCATCGGGTCTGGTCACAATTGTCGGTGATCTCCTGATGCTGTCGTTTGTGCTGATCGCCATGTTCCAGCTCAGTCCGGGCATGACGGGACTCATGCTGGCCGTCATGCCTATTGTCGTGCTGGTTACGGTACAGTTCCGGCGCACGGCTTCGCAAAGTTACCGCCGCATCCGCATCGCGGTTGCCAAGATCAACGCTTATCTTCAGGAGCACGTTGCCGGTATCGCGGTTTTACAGTTGTTTAATCGCGAGGCCCGCAGCAAGGAAGAATTCGATAAGGTGAATCGCGACCACATGCTGGCGTTTAAGGATTCGATTACCGCCTATGGCTGGTTCTACCCGGTAGTGGAGTTTCTTGGGATGCTGGCGCTTGCGCTGTTGCTGGCTTATGGCGGGTGGCGGATTCGAGGCGGAGCGCTGACCTTAGGCGTCCTGGTTGCCTTTTTTCAATATGGCTTGCGATTCTTCCGGCCCATCCAGGACTTGAGCGAGAAATACAACATCTTGCAAGGCGCCATGGCCGCTTCCGAGCGCATCTTCAAATTGCTGGATGTTCAGCCTGCCATCGTCAGTCCTGACCATCCGGCAACCGCTCCGATGGCTAAGCTTGACATCGAATTTGATCACGTCTGGTTTGCTTATAACGACGAGGATTGGGTATTGCGCGACGTGTCATTCCGGATCGCTCCCGGCGAAACTGTTGCCGTAGTCGGGCACACCGGCGCTGGCAAAACGACTCTGACAAGCCTGCTGCTGCGCTTCTATGATGTGCAGCGCGGAGCCATTCGGATCGGCGGCAGGGATGTCCGTCACTTTGAACTGGCGAAACTCCGTCGGCTCTTCGGCGTCGTTTTGCAGGACCCTTATCTTTTTACTGGAACTCTCGACTCGAACATTCGTCTGGGTACGGAGGCGATCTCCGAGGACGAGGTGCAACGCGCGGCAAAGCAAGTAAATCTTCTGGACTTTGTTGAAGAGCTGCCCGATAAATTCGAAACGCCGGTCCGGGAACGCGGCAATGGCTTTTCGACCGGCCAAAAACAATTGATCAGCTTCGCCCGAGCGCTGGCTCACAATCCGCAGCTCTTAATTTTGGACGAGGCGACGTCCAGCGTGGATACGGAGACCGAACTCAGGGTACGAGAGGCGCTATCACGTTTAGTATCGAACCGAACCTCCCTGATTATTGCGCACCGCCTCTCCACCATCCAGAACGCTCATCGCATTATCGTCATGCACAAGGGGCAATTACGAGAGATCGGCACCCATCAAGAACTATTAGCGAAACGCGGTATTTACTGGAAGCTCTATCAATTGCAGTATAAGGAGCAGGAAATTGAGCGCAGGGAAGAACTCGCGCCCCGGTAACTGCAAGGCAGCGAAACCACCAAACGTTCTGGTTCGCTCGGTTGGCGGCCTAAGAGTACGCTACAAGCTCGCGATTTTACATAACATTTTCTTTGGAGTTCTCACCGTCTCGGTTTACCTTTCAGTGATTCCGCTTCTATCTGGACATTTGGAGGCCACCAGGGAGCGCGAGTTTCGCATGTATGCGCAGATGTTCTCCTCAGGTCTCCTCAAGGAATACCAGTCAGAAGCTGATTCCAGCATCTACGAATTGCGAGCGGGGACTGCCGCCGGTCTACATCTACCGGCCGAGGGCCAAGACTTTCTTCGTCAGCATTCGCAAGCGGTCTGGCGGCAGAACAGCGAATCCTTGTATCGCCTCAGCAAACTGCCGGATCAATTTATCCGCTTGAGTCTGGCTCCAGAGTTTTATGACGCCACTTTACGCCGCGCCCGCTGGAGCCTCCTAGTGGTTCTCGGAACGATTTATCTTCTATCCATCGCGGTTCTTGAGTTCATCGTCATGCCGCAGTATGTGTATCAGCCTCTCACGCTCATGCTGGACGCCGATGCGGCCACCCAGAGCGACGACCGCCACCATGAAATGATTGATGAGCGCTTTATCATGAACGATGAAATTGGACAGATTATGCGCTCCCGGAACGCGACCGTTGCTCAGTTGCGGCAACAAGAAGATCATTTAGCGGGCGCTCTTCAGAAGCTCGAAGAACAAGACCGGCTGGTCAGCCTGGGCCTTCTCAGCACGAGCGTGGCGCATGAATTGAACACTCCTCTCGCCGTGTTGGGCGGTTCAATTGAAAAACTGATTGAAACGAAACAGGACGCGTTAACGCAAGAACGGCTCGCCCGTATGTTACGGGTAACGCAACGACTCAGGAAGATCAGCGAGGGATTGGTCGATTTCGCGCGCGTCCGCAGGGAGGAAGCGGAGAGTATCTCTCTTCGGCCGTTGATCGATGAAAGCTGGAACCTGGTTGCCATTGATGAAAAAGCGGCGATGGTGAGCTTTGTTAATAGCGTTAACGCCGAGCACGTTGTGGTGGGTAACGCTGACCGCCTGGTTCAGGTATTTGTCAACCTTCTGCGCAACGCGCTGATCGCCGTGACAAACGGAGGTGAAATCCGGGTGGAATCAAAACGCCAGTTCAAAGGCGGCGGCAACTGGATCTGCTGCGCTATCCTAGACAACGGCCCCGGCATTCCGGCGCATGTGCTAAGCCATGTCTTTGAAGCTTTTGTCACGACACGTCTGGACGCACGCGGCACCGGTCTGGGCTTGACCGTGGCTGAAGGGATCGTTACGCAACACGGCGGGACCATTACGGCCTCTAATCGCGCGGGCGGCGGCGCGGCTCTTGAAGTAATGCTACCCGCAGCGGTCCACTTGCCATGACGGAAGAACAGATTGACGCAGGTCTGGTTGACGTTGCCGTCCTTGACGACGATCTTGATTTTCGCAACTACATCGAGGATCTCCTGCGGGATGAGGGTAAGTATTCCATCCGCTCGTTCGGGCATCCTGATGAGTTGTTCGCTTCGGCTCAGAGTAAAGTGCCGGACATTGTGCTCCTGGATATGAAAATGGGCACCGCGAGTGGAGAGGCGGTGGTGGAGGAGTTACTCTCTTCCTGGCCGGACCTGTGCATCATTGTAGTGACCGGCTACCCGTCGCTTGAAAACATGCGAGCGACTTTCAAGCTGCGCGTCTTCGATTATTTAGCAAAGCCCTTCTCGTTAAGTCAACTGCGCCAAACCTTATCGAATGCGATCGAGGAGTACGGTTTAGGATTTACGCCGCAAGAACGGCTTCGCAGGCGGCTGGGCCATAGCGTTAAACTGATGCGGGTTCAGCGCGATTGGTCATTGAAGGATATGGCGGCGGCAACCAAGCTCAGTGTGTCTCAAATCAGTTCCATCGAACGAGGAACCAATCTTCCCAGCATTGAAAGTTTTCTTGCCATCTGCCGCGCTTTCGATCGCAAGCCGTCAGAGGTACTAGCCGATATCGACTTCTAGCGTCTTGGCATGAGATTGCTTCCGTTCCGGGCCTCTGCCAAACTGTAAATGTCCGAATGCTCCGAATTTGTGTGTTTCTGTGCCGCTTAGCGACACTACTGCTGGTAACAAGCTTTTTCACTTCAGCCCAGGATTCCCCTAAATCTTCCAAATTTCCGTTTCCAGAGAAGCTGACTTATCGAGTGGAATGGCGCTTGGTCACGGCGGGATCAGCAACGGTTGATCTATCGCGGGCAGGGTCGGACACCTGGCAGACCAACTTGGATATCCAAAGCGCCGGCCTGGTCACACGGCTGTACAAAGTTCTCGACACTTACCGCCTGACGAGCGATTCCAAGTTCTGCGCCTCCCAATCGGTTCTGGACGCGCAGGAGGGTAAGCGGCATACCATTACGCAGTTGACTTTTGAAGCAAACCGGCGAGTTGTACGCTACGATGAGCGCGATCTGGTGAAAAGCTCGAATAACCAGAAAATGCTGGACGTTCCGCCTTGCACGCACGAAATTGTGGGAGCGCTGGCGGCCTTGAGAACGGCCAATGTCGAGCCCGGCAAGTCAGCGACCTTTCCGATCACTGACGGAAAGAAAGTGGTCAATGCCAAGATCGAGGCGCAAGGGAAGGAAAGCCTTTCTTTGAACGGTAAGACGTACCAAACCATTCGGTATGAGGCTTTTCTGTTCGATAACGTGCTCTACAAGCGTAGGGGACGCCTCTTTATCTGGATCAGCGAGGACGCCAGTCGCATTCCGGTACAGTTCAAATTGCAGCTTGGCTTCCCGATTGGAAACGTCACCGTCGAGCTGGAAAAGCAGCAAAGATCGTAACTGGACCACCCGCAACTTCCGCGCTCCGCGATGCGTCATGATAGGAAATATGAAGTTCCGTCTCAGCCTGCTCGTGTTGTGCTTTGTTTTTGCCTTGCAGGCGCAGATGCAGATGAATGTTGAGCAGGTGGCGGATTTCATCCGCTCTGAACTGGCCCTTCGCCAGCATTCCGATAAACAGATTGCCGCTTACATTAAGAAAATTAAATTAAGCGAAAAGCTGACAGATAAAACCATTTTGGATCTTCAAGCGCAAGGAGCAGGGCCGAAAACCGTACAGGCCCTGCAAGAATTGCACGACCAAACGGCCAGTCTGAAACCGCCGACGCACGATTCTACTTACTCGCCCGCCACGGTTCCGGATGCACCGCTGACAAGCAACGCGGCAACGGCACAGCTATCAGTGAAAGCTGTTCCCATTCCGCCTCCTGACTCCGTCCGTCAGCAGAAGATACTGGACCAGATGAAGCAGTATGCTCTCTCCTACACTCAGAACCTGCCGAATTTTATCTGTGTTGAAGTGATGCGCCGTTATCTCGATCCGAACTCCGGGGACCACTATCGGAGCCTTGGTAATATTCTGGCCAAAGTGAGCTACAACCAAGGCCGGGAGAATTATAAGGTCTACTCGGTAAATGGGCAGTACTCGGAGGTTTCCTTGGAACAAGCCGCATCAACGGGCGGGGCCGTCTCAAATGGCGAGTTCGGGAGCATGATGCGCGAGATTTTCGAGGATAAGAGAGAGGCCCAGTTTGGCTGGGAGAAATGGACCACCTTACGCGGCCGCCGCATGGCCGTATTCAACTACTTCATTGATAGCAGCCATTCCGACTACTCGATCGAGTATGGTTCCGGCGCCGCCGAGCAGCACATTATCACCGCCTACAAGGGTTTGGTTTATGCGGACGAGAGCACAGGGGAAATTTCGCGCATTAAGTTTGTCGCCGTGGACATTCCCCGTAGCTTTCCGGTCAGCGCCGTGACCGAAATCCTTGATTATGACCTGGTGGATATTAACGGTCAGCAGTATGTGTGTCCCTTAATGGCCAAGCTTTATATGACGGCGGGCCGCGACAAAACAAAGAACGAGATCGAGTTCCGGAGCTATCGCAAGTTCGGCACGGAAAGCAATATCACATACGATCTGAATCCCACCGCGCCGCCGCCGGAGCCCCTGCCGCCCAGCAAAACGGAAGAACAGCCGATTACCGCATCCACCGCCGCGTCCGCAAAACCAGCGCAGGTTGACACGCAAAAAAGCAGCAAACCAGCTTCCGGTTCGAACGCTAATCCTTGGACTTTGCCGAGCGCTCCCCCACCGCCGCCTCCGCAATAGCAGCGCAAGTTAAGGCGAGCGCTTCCGAGCGGTTCGCCTGGTTAACGGCAATCACTTGCGCGTTAGGAGCGTGCGGACGCCAGCGCGAGAACATCCGCTCGCACGCATAGCCCGCAAACGCAGACACCAGCGGAACGCCCGCTGCTGCGGCTACATGCTGACCAACAGAGTCATACCCCACGTAAAGGTCACTGCCCACAATGTGGCCGGCAAACCCGGCATAACTTCCGTTATAAACGTGCAGCAGCGGTGAGTTCAGCCGCCGCGCTAAATCGTCGATACGAACAGCTTCTTCTCCGCCAGCTCCCCGATCAACGATTACTTTTTGCCCACTTTGAAGCAGATAAGCGAGAACGCCCAGTTCGAACTCATCACCCACGCGCTTTTCGGAGTTTTCACCCACACCCCAACTCACTGCAACATCGGCAATCTTCGGCCCTCGAACAGGAGCAACATAGGGCTTTGTGCCGCTCATAAAAAATGACTCACTGAGCCACGCCGAAATCAGTTCTGAGAGCGATAACGTCGAGGACCCGCCGAATGCCCGACTTTCAAAGAAATAGTATCTGGCGTCGTCGCAAACAGGAATCAAACCTAGCTGCGTCAATCGGGAATCAGGATCAATGACAATTGTGCCCGGCTCATCGACGACGCTGTGAAGTTCGATGACGGCTAGCAGCCGGTCTTTCAGAAGGCCGCTCCTGCTATAAGTTACTGGAATTGAGGTAATTTGCGCATCACCGGCAAACAACTCAGCGTTTTTGGCCGGCCCGACCAGGCAAACCTCCGCCTGCGGAAATCGTTGTTTCATGGCCGCCAGCGCAACGCTCGTCACAGCGACATCCGCGCCCAAGGTCACACGGGAAAGAACAAATACGCGCCTAATATCGCCGCCGGGAAAGCGATGAACCTGGCTTACTCTCCGGTAACGCCCCAGCAAGTCCTCGGCATTATAATCCGGGATGGCACGGGCAATCACCCGGGTAAAAAGCCGGACGTAAATCTCGCATAATGAAGGCTCGAACAGATCGGCAAGGCGCTCGATGATAATCGAAAACAAGGCCCGCGTGGCGGCCGCCGCTACCAGTTCGTCCGTTTCATCCAAGGCCCGCTCCACGAGAGCGTCCAAAGCGCGATTGGACCAGGTGCCGTAGGTCAGGCAATCGTCAATGATTTCCCGCGCTAGTTCAACCGCCGATATATTTGCCAATCAAAAGTCCCAATCTGTCCTTCGCTGCCGGGGGAATTGCCGCACGGTCTGTCAGAATCGAATGTTTTAAGGCAGAAGCGCATTTACAGGTTCTCTCCGCCGGGAGCCGGCCGACAACATGCCGAACCAGTTGACAAGCATTGGCTGCGTTCTTTTTCAACACCTCGACGATCTGGTCTACCGTAACCGCGTCGTGCTCTTCATGCCAGCAATCGTAATCCGTTACCATCGCCATCGTGACATAGCAAAGCTCGGCCTCGCGAGCCAGCTTTGCTTCCTGCAAATTTGTCATACCGATCACATCCATACCCCAACTGCGGTAGAGATTCGATTCCGCGCGCGTTGAAAAAGCCGGACCTTCCATGCACAGATACGTGCCGCCTACCTTGCTGCTGATACCGATCTCCTGGGCCGACTGATGAGCGATCTCCGCCAGTTGGGGGCACACCGGATCAGCAAAGCTGATGTGCGCTACCACGCCGTCGCCAAAAAATGTCGAGATTCGTCCGCGAGTGCGATCAAAGAACTGATCGGGAATCACGAAATCCAGCGGTTTGTGTTCCTCTTTCAAAGACCCCACCGCGCTTAGAGATAGAATCTGCTCGACTCCGAGACTTTTCATGCCATAGATGTTGGCGCGAAAATTCAACTCCGAAGGGGAAAGGCGATGTCCGCGGCCATGTCTTGCCAAAAAAGCGACATCAACCCCTTCCAATTGCCCCATAATATATGCGTCGGAAGGATCTCCGAATGGAGTAGTGAGCGTTACCTCCTCATACGCTTCAAAACCGGGCATGGCATACAAACCGCTGCCGCCAATGATTCCCACCTTTGCTTTACGTTCCAAACTCACTTCCTTGTCTTCCTTATTTCTGAATCAGTTCCAATAAGACTCCGCCGGTCGAACCAGGATGAACAAATACATAAGTGTGCCCTCCTGCTCCCCGGCGCGGCTCGTTCAACAACCGGCATCCCTGCTCTTTCAAACGTCCTGCTACCACAGCCAGATTATCCACACGCAGGGCAATATGGTGCAAGCCCGGTCCGCGCTTCTCAAGAAAACGAGCGATTACCGATTCGCTGTCTGTTGCCTGGAGCAACTCGATTCTTGAATTTGACTCAGCACTCCCAACCGGCAGCATCGCCGCCTGGACTCGCTCCGTTTCTATTGTCTCTATGGCGATCACAGAAAGGCCAAGCGTTTCCCGATAGAAATGTAAAGCGTCTTCCAGGCCACGTACCGCAATTCCAATATGATCGATTTCAAAATTCATAGTCTTGTCGCACCCCTTACTAAAGTTTAGTAATAGGATAAATCCTTAGGAATCAAATACATAGTAATATCTACTAACCCGCAGATTTAACCGAGTGATTCTCTTCCCCCACACTGGCCCTTGCGTTAGAACTTCTTGATTTTACGATGTCAGGAATTTTTTTAGCATTGGACTTTAGATTGCAAGGCTTTTAAGTGAACACTAAAGATATGGCCGCTACCAGTCCAGCAATCTCTTATTTCATACAAAGTCCAGCTACTTGCTCACCTGTAGAGGAGCTTTCTATCACTTCTCGTTCCGCTGACGAACTTTGCGATGAACTCTTGGGGCATATGTTAGATTGCGATCTTTGCTTGAACAGGAACGAGCATACCTGCTCGGCTTACACGAGCTATCAGAATCACATTGCTCTCGCTGGGCGTCCTCAAAGGGGAGTAGTGTTTGCTTTCTAACATAGGCATTATCCTAAACAATTAACGCATTAACCATTTGGTTAGTTAATGGAGGTTATGTAATTGCCCTTGACCATGCGCGGTCGGTTTTGCTTTTATCGTAGACTTGCCCTAAGCACATCGAGCGCCTGATAAGGATCTTCCTTTTTGTTGGCTACTTGCTGCGCGTGATTGCTCAATAAACTCTCTGACAACTCAGAATCCAAGCGTTCCCGCAACAGTTCGCGCAGCCGAATAGTCCATGTTTCTGCCTGTGCATTCTTCCGGCTACGTTTCCTGGAAACGTCCGTAACCACCGACCAAAGCTCTTCGATGCCGGTACCGCTGTTAGCTACCACGCGCCGCACAGGAGCAGCGTTTTCCCGCTCAGAGGCGCTGCCAAGGCTTTGCATGGCCCGGATTTCCTGCTCCAGTCGCTCCGCTCCCGCCAAGTCCGCTTTATTAATGGCAAACAGGTCGGCAATCTCCAGAATACCGGCTTTGAGAGCCTGCACATCGTCGCCCAGTCCCGGTACCAGCACCACGACGGTGACATCCGCCAGTTGCGCGATGGCAATCTCATCTTGGCCGACGCCCACAGTTTCAATCAAAACAACGTTACGGCCGGCAGCATCCAGCAGAAGCGCCAGTTCCAGCGTGCCCCGGGTGATGCCGCCGAGTTGTCCTCGGGTCGCCACGGACCGGATAAATACGCCCTCGTCACGGTAATGATCTCCCATGCGTATTCGGTCACCTAAGATCGCGCCCCCCGAAAAAGGACTGCTCGGATCCACCGCAATCACACCCACGGTTTTACCTTGGAGCCGTAGAACCTTGATGAGCTGATCGACGAGCGTGCTCTTCCCTGCTCCGGGCGGACCTGTGATGCCGACCGTTACGGCTCGACCCGTACGAGGAAAGAGTGAAGCAATCAGCGCCCGTCCCTCCACCGTTTGCCTTTCGATCAGGGTGGCGGCACGCGCCAAGGCCCGGAGATCTCCCCCGAGAATCGATTGCGCCCATTGTTCCGTCTTCGAAGCCGCAGTCAACTTACTCTTTTAGCAATTGCCGCGCGATGACCAAACGCTGGATCTCGCTTGTTCCTTCGCCGATTGTGCAAAGTTTCACGTCACGGTAGAACTTTTCCACCGGATAGTCCTTGATGAAACCGTAACCGCCGTGGATCTGAAGCGCCTGGTCGGCTACAGAAACCGCCATCTCGGAAGCAAAAAGCTTTGCCATGGCCGATTCCCTGGTGACGCGCTTACCGGCATCTTTCCGCGCACCCGAGCAGTAAGTGAGCCAACGTGCCGCCTCAATCGAAGTAGCCATATTCGCCAGTTTGTCCTGAATCGCCTGAAACTCCGAAATGAAGCGCCCAAACTGTTTCCGTTGTTTCGAGTATTTCAAAGCCTGTTCGAAAGCGCCCTGTGCGATGCCAATCGAAAGCGCCGCAATGGAGATCCTACCACCATCCAAAATTCGCAAGCTATCGACAAAGCCTTCACCGGCTTTTCCCAATAACTGCGACTGCGGCAGACGGCAATTTTAAAATAGAACCTCGCCCGTGGCGCTGGCCCGCATGCCGAGCTTATTTTCCTTCTTGCCGACCCGGTACCCTGGCGTGTCCTTTTCCAAAATGAAAGCTGAAATTCCGTGTTGCGACGCGGAACGGTCCGTCACGGCCATTGCTACGCAGACATCGGCATAATGCGCGTTGGTGGTAAACGTTTTACCGCCATTCAAAATCCAGTGGTCGTCATTCAGGACCGCCGTGGAACGCGTTCCCGCCGCATCTGAACCCGCTTCGGGCTCCGTCAACGACCAGCAGCCAATCCACTCGCCGGTCGCCAGCTTCGGAATATATTTCTTGCGCTGCTCCTCATTGCCCGCCAGATAAATATGATTCGTACACAACGAATTATGCGCCGCGACAATTAAAGCGACGCTTGGGTCTACCCTCGCCAGTTCTTCAATGATGATGGAGTATTCAATATAGCCATACCCGGCGCCGCCGAGTTCTTCTGGAAAGATAGCCCCCAACAAGCCCATCTCGCCAGCCTTTTTGATCACGTCCAGCGGAAATGTTTGGTTTTCATCCCACTCCAGAACGTGCGGACCCATTTCTGCTTCCGCAAAGTCGCGGATCGCTTTACGGAGCTGGTTTTGCTCCGGCGTAAATTCAAAATCCATAGTTATTACAAAGTGCGTCCCGGTTAGGCCCGCATTTACAAGTAGACCATTTCAATTATTGTTATTCTCACCTGGAACCCGACAGTCGTATAGTGATGTCGAACATGACTGTTTTGAAACCCTCGTCGGCAAGCGATCTGGCAATGGCCCTTCGTGATGCGTCAGAGTCCGCGCGAACGATTAATGTTTTCGGTAATCGCTCAAAACGGCTCATGGCAGGTCCTGTTCTTCCCGCCGATGTGAATATTGCAACTACAGGCTTAAACCAAGTATTACAGTACGAGCGTAACGATCTGACCATCAGTGTAGAAGCGGGTTTGTCCTTCGCGCAACTACAGGAACTTCTGCATCGCAATAGACAAATGATTGCCCTTGATCCTCCCTTTTTCGCGGAATCAACCGTGGGAGGCGTGCTCGCCGCGAACTGTAGCGGCTCCATGCGGCGGCGGTACGGCACGGCGCGCGACCTGGTAATTGGAATGACGTTCGCCACGCCTGAAGGAAAGCTCATCAAAACCGGAGGCATGGTGGTCAAGAACGTCGCCGGGCTGGATATGGGTAAGTTATTGATCGGCAGCTTCGGAACCCTAGCGGTCATCACCAGCGTCAATTTCCGCGTGCATTCCCTGCCTGAAGCAACGCAAACTTTTCTCTTTTCCGCGCCTAAACTCGATGAGATTATTGAAAAGCGCAGAAAGATTTTGCAGGGGCCTCTCAGACCAATGGCAATGGACTTGTTATCCGAACCGATAGCGGTTCGCTTTGGCAGGAACGGGTGGCTGCTGGCGATCAGAGCAGGCGGCACCAGTGCGGTTCTCCAACGCTATGCACGTGAACTGGAAGGAGCAGATATCCTGGAAGAAGAAAACGAGACTGCCTTCTGGAAGCAAATTACTGAATTCACGCCTGAGTTTTTGAATAATCAACCGAGTGGCGTGGTGTTGCGTATCGGAACCCGTCTGAGCGATTCCTCTCTGCTGCTCAAACTGCTCCCGGTTCCGAGCATCTCACGCAGCGCTTCCGGAACAACCTACCTTTACCTGAGTTCCTGGCAGGCTGCCGCCCCCATCTGGAACGCAGCCAAAGAGCATAATTGGAGCGCCGTTGTTGAGTTTGCGCCGGACGAGATCCGGTTGGCAAATGAACTATGGCTGTCGGCGCGGTCACTTCCCGAGGCAAGCGGTTTTAGCATAATGGAGAAGATAAAACAAATGTTCGATCCTGATAAACTTCTGAACCGGTCGCGACTCTATGGCAGGATCTGAGCTGTTGGAAATTAAAACCGAGCCAGGCGGAGGGCCCAGCCAAGCAGACCTCGACAAGTGCGTGCATTGCGGTTTATGCCTGAATGCGTGTCCGACCTATCGCGAACTGGGCATTGAATTAGATTCGCCCCGCGGCCGTATTTATCAGATGAACGAGGTGGTAAATGGCGCGCCTATTACCGATTCGTACATCGAGCACCTGGACTGCTGCTTGGCGTGCCGCGGCTGTGAAACGGCTTGTCCGTCCGGTGTCCCTTATGGGCGGATGATTGAGGCAGCGCGAGCCCAAATTGAGGCTTCCCGCAAGCAAAGCTCCATCGCGCATGCGATGAAGAAGTTTATGTTTGAAAGCCTGCTGCAATCGCGTGCTGGGTTGCAAATCGCAGGCGGAGCATTGTTTGCCTATCAGTCATCGGGGTTGCAACGGCTGGTACGCGCTACCGGCATACTGAAGCCGTTCGGGAGACTCGCCCAGATCGAGGCGCTTGCGCCCCATGCCGAAGCGCCTTTTTTCTTTTCCAAATTGGGAAAAACTTTTCCGGCTATTGGTGAACGTCGATACCGGGTTGCTTTCCTGGCAGGGTGCGTTGCCAATGTCGCCTTCGCGCGGCTAAACGAAGCCACAGTTCGAGTGCTTCAACACAACGGCTGTGAAGTGGTTCTGCCCGGCTCGCAAGGCTGCTGTGGCGCGCTGCACGTTCATTCCGGACTATATGTCGAAGCAGAAGCTTTGGCGCGCGTGAATATAGATGCTGTCGAGACGAGTAATTTCGACGCCATTATCACCAACGCGGCAGGGTGCGGCTCCACTTTGAAAGAGTATGACGAGTTGCTGAAGCATGATGGCGCGTATCGCGAGAGAGCCAAGAAATTTGTAGCGCGCATGAAGGATGTCACAGAGTTTCTCGCCTCTCTTGAACTGAACCGGAACATGGGTCCGCTTGACACGGTTGTTACTTATCAAGATTCGTGCCATCTTGCGCATGGGCAAAAAATCAAAGTTGCGCCTCGCAAACTGCTGAAGGCTATTCCTGGTTTAACTTTTCGTGAAATGCCGATGGCTGATCTTTGCTGCGGCAGCGCCGGGATCTACAACATCGTGCAAAATCAGATGGCAATGAAGATTTTAGAGCACAAGATGGCTTCTGTTGCGGCCACGAAGGCATCGCTGATTGTAACCGCCAACCCCGGCTGCATGCTGCAATTAGCGGCAGGAGCGAGGCTTTATGGAAACGGGCAGCGAGTGGCGCATGTCGTGGAGGTGTTGGACGAAGCGTATGCGCAATTCGACATGACTTCCTCTACCCAGTTGAGAGCGAAAGAGTCAATCCAAAACCTCGGTTGATAACGGGACAGAAATCCAAGATGACCACCATATTTCGTCGCCATCAAGCGAAGTGATGGGTTTTGCTGAAACGCCTGATGGCGGAAGATCTCGAAAGGAACTAGTGGGTCATCCTCAGCGGTAATCACGAGGGTCGGCACGCAAATCGCATCCAAATAATTGGTTGCTGATTGGGTGGCATAATAATTGGCCGCAGTACCGAATCCAAACAACGGCGCCGTGTAGCGGTCGTCAAACTGCCAAATTGTTTTGACGGCATGCAGACCGTCAGAACGATACAGATGGGGAGCTAAACGGCTTTTCCGCTCAATGCGTTTACGGAGTCGGTCAAGGAAACGGCGGGCATAGAAAATATTGGATCGCTTATCGATGGCCCGCACGCAAGCGGCAAGATCAATGGGCGGCGATACCGCGCAAACACCTTGCAAAAGTTGCGTTTCACCCAGTTCGCCAGCCAGTTTCAGGACAACGTTGCCGCCTAGCGAAAAACCAACAGCGAAGACAGGTTGCCGCCAGCAATCTTTGATGGCTTGCAGTACAACATGAGTGTCGCTTGTGAGACCGGAGTGATACATGGTCTCACAGAGATCCTCGGTTCCACCACAGGTTCGCAAATTGAGCCGATGGACACCAAATCCTCGCTCCAGCGCCGTTTGGGAAAAACTTCTTATGTAGCCAGCTTCAGCAGAACCTTCCAGGCCATGCAGGAAGGCAATCTGCCCGCGAGGAGCAGCGGACGGCTGCTGCTGCAAGGAAACAACCGTTGTCTGACTATCTATTTTGTACAGTTTTCGCGTAACTGGATACTGCTGCTCATCCAGAGTTCGCCGCCAGAAGTTTCCTGCAACGGTCAATAGATGTGGATTTCGAAGTAAAGGTATGAAATCCGGGCGCAAGTCCGATTGTAGCGGGCCTGTATCTTCGATATATTGCAGCCCGGATCTGCTTTATTGTGATGCTTCGCTTTTTCTGCTCAAGTCTTCTGACAGGATAATGGCCTCGGCCAGGTCGCGCATGGGCCGCCGCAAACGCCGGCTTTCGTTACGTAATCGCAAATATGCTTCTTCTTCGGTCAAACTATGCCGATGCTGCAGAATACCCTTGGCCCGCTCAACAATCTTGCGCGTTTCCAATTGGCGGCGCATTTCGGCAGTTTCTTCCTGCAGTCGAAGATTCTCTTCGGCCAGAACAGATTTTGAGATGGCTCCGCCCATCTGCTCACCGACGAACGTCAACAAGGAAATTTCGTCAGGGCTGTGGAAATAAGGCTCACGGTGATGCACGTTGATAACGCCGATCACCTCGCCGCCACTCACCAGAGGAACAGAAAGAAAAGCTTCGTAAGTGTCTTCCACGAGCGCTTGAAAGCGTTTAAACCGGCGGTCAGAAGAAGCGTTTTCCGGCAGAGCCACCACGGAATGATGCTCAACTACCCATCCGGTAACACCCTCGCCCACTTTCAGGCGAATGTTTCCAAGATCAACCTGATGAGGCACTTGCGACGCACGAAGGACAATTTCGTTGGTCTCGCGTTCGATCAGATAAACGAGACAAGCGTCACACTGTGTCACTTGAACGGTTAATCCTACAATCTCGCCGAGCATTTCATCAAGGGAAAGCTCTGAACTGACTATATTGCTGATTCGATGTAGGAGCGTGACCTGAGAGGTCGGCGGCTCTAACAGAGTTGCTGTCGCCATACTCGACTGTAGAACATAGCTGCACTGATTCACCAATCAAAATTATTGATATCGATCATTGAACGGCAAGTCTCCTGTTTTCAAACGCTTGACGAAGAAACAACAATGTAACACCCCGCTGGAGAGGCGCTATATACGGATGAGCTGCTCTTGTTCGGCTCCCGTAACTTTGGCAAAGTCATGGCCAACGAAGACGTTCACCTCAGAGCGAATCCCAAAATTCGGCAAATAGATTCCAGGTTCAATTGAAAAGCAGGTATTTGCAATAATCCGACGCTCATCGTGGGATTCCAAGTTGTCCATGTTCGCCCCGGCACCATGTACTTCAGTACCGATGTTATGGCCAGTACGATGGAAAAAAAAGTCGCCGTAGTTATGAGAGGTGATGTACTCGCGTGCGACATCATCCACCTCCCAGCCTGCCGTAGGCTGACGAGCTTCCATCCTAGCCGATACAAATTCACAGGCTTTCTTGCGGGCATCCCGGACAATTCCAAATAAAGTTTGAACCTCTTCAGGAATTGTTTCTCCGCAAAAACCCGTCCATGTCACGTCGTAGTAAACCGCATGATGTTTATCTTGTTTCGCCCAAAGGTCAATCAGGACAACATCATTCTGCCGAATTTCGCTGTTCTTTTCAATCGTCGGCTCATAGTGTGGATCTGAGGCGTTCGCATTCGTCGCGACAATCGGTCCGTGATTCGTCGTTAAATTATGTTGACCAAACCGCTGAAGGATAAACTGCTGCACGTCATACTCGGTAACCCGTGTTTTTGACCGAAGGCGCTCCCCAATCAAAGCAAAGGCCTCACTGCGAATTTGATCCACTAACCTTCCAGCTTGCCAGTGGGAATCAAACTGTTCCTGAGTCCAGCATGCTTCAAACTCCTGAACGAGATCAGCGGAGCTAACTACATCTACTCTGCACTGCCGCACCAGTTCAAGCGTGCCTCCGTCAACCAGGGAAATGTACGGAATAGCGCAGTTCGGCGAGTACTGCATTGCGATGCGTTGGCTGCCGGAAAGGATTTCTTGTAATTTGCTTTGCTGATCCGGCCAACTGACATAACTGTCTTTACGACCTGGCAAAGTGTCGAGAGCGCCGCTTTCGATGCGATGGACAAGCTTTCTTGGAATGCCCTGTGCTGGGATAAAAAAATACCAGCGCCTTGTGGCTCCGATCTCATCTGGTAGTTGCAGAATCCGATAGGCGAGTGGATCTCGCCGGTGGTGATCGAAAAAAAGCCATCCGTCCAGTTGATGTTCGGAGAGGGCTGCTTGTATGCGCTCAACAATCATTGTTGACGATTGTAACGGTCTGAGCCGCTGTCGGCCGAACAGGAGAAGTTGCTAAGCTTACCAGAATTAAGCTTGCCACGGAAACAAATAGGGCCGGATAAATGGCGTCAACACTATCTACATAGCCATGAACCCAGCTCGGTCCATGCTGCTGTACGATTTGCCAAGCGACCGTAACCACTGTTCCAAAGAAGATGGATGTAATTGCGCCGGGTGTTGTCGCTCGTTGCCAGAAGAATACTGCTAAGACTGCGGGGGTAACGGCCGCCCCATAAACAGTGTAAGCGTACAAGGATGCCTTCAGCACGGATTCAAACTGCGTAGCTTGCAGAACAGCGAAAATACCGAGTAAAACGACAATGAATCTGGATACAATCAGAGTTTTCTTCTGGCTTGTATTTTTGTCAATAAAGCGCTCATAAACATCATGAATCAGATTAGTAGCGGGAGAAAACAGATAGTTATTAGCCGTCGATATTACTTTTGCAAAAACACCTCCCAGCAGAATGGCCCCCAACCAAGAGGGCAGAGCGGTCTTAGCAGTTAATGGAATGATTTCGCGGGGACGATCGGTGTGCAGTTTTGCGCTGGCTATGACGGCAAGCATAATCAGCAAGGTTTCGAGGGTTACCGTCCCAACGATCCAACCAATTACGGATTTGCGCGCATCGCTCTCGGAGCGAGCCGAAAAAAACTTTTGATACATCCCCTGATTCCCAATGAGCAGAAGCATGGTGGGCAACATGAGTCCAATTGCCCCGGAAAGTGAGTAGTTGCCAAGCGGTTGAAAGTGCGTTTTGGGAAGCGCCTGGTGAACAACGGCCCATCCTCCTGTTCGAGAAAGCAAAATTGGCACGGCAACAATAACTGTTACCGTAACCAAAGAACCAATGAATAAATCGAGATAAGCAATCGAAGCCATACCTGCCGCAGCGGTAAAGAAGATTACGAAGCCTGCCAGGATGTAAAGACCTGTTGTCCTGTCAATCTGCGGAAAGATGAGGTGGAGGATGTCGCCTCCGCCGATGAATTGATAGCTAGTGATGATGGTATAAGAAATAACAATAGCAATGGTCGCGAGCACTCGCGCGACTGAGTTATACCGCGCTTCAAGCAGATCTGGAACCGTAAACTGCGCAAACTGCCGGGCGCGCCCCGCAATCAGACTGATCAGAAGAAGTCCTATCCATCCTCCCAGGGGCTGCCATAATGCAACGAAACCGTTTCTATAGGCATTTTCGGCTCCCGCCAGCAGACTTCCGGCACCGATCCAGGACGAAAGAAGCGTAAACACTAAAACAGGCCAACTGAGTGATCTTCCGGCAACCAGAAAATCAGTTTTGTTCTTCACCTGCGCAGCTTTGAACAGCGTAATGCTGACAAGCAGCACAACTAGCAGTGAAACAGTCACAGCGTAGATCATTACGGGACTATCTTAAAGCAGATCGGATCGACACACGGCTAAAGCCGAATAGTAACGGTTAAATCCCGGCCAGGGATCAGCGCCCCTGCTGCGGTGCCTGATAGCGTCAGCGAAACATTCATCGTGATAGCACCCTCTACCTGTAACGGCGGTAAGCTCACGCCGTTGAGAAGGGTGGAATTGCTTGAATCGGACGGAATCGCAAGGCTGCAATATTCAACGCCGTTTTGCAGGAGCTGAATTGCTGTGTCATAGCCTGAAGCTGCCTGGTTCAGGCCGGCCCGGACATCTCTCACGGCATGTGAAGACTCAATTACCAGCGGTGGTGCGGCATTTTGCTGTGTTCCCAAATACCCGCTGACCTGCAATGAAAATTGACCGCCTGAGAGAGTGCGTAGCCCCCCATCGTTAGTTTGTGTAAAACAGACTTGCTGTGCTTGGCTATTGCCGAAAGCGTTGGTTACAAAAAACTCAGCCGCGCTGACGCGAGCATCGGGCAAGCTAAAGGTATGTAGGAAATTAATAGAAGCTCGATTTTCAAAGAATCCCGATGCAAACGGGACAATAATGACTTTTGTATCTAGTTGCAAAACTGGCGCGCCTGCGGAATGATTTATTGCAGGGGAGCCGTAAGCGCCTCGTACGACTGACAGTTTTTTGGTGGAAGTGTCAATCGAGACGATACCCATCACTTCAGTATCGATTTGGATAAAATCACCTGTCTGCGCTGCTGGAAGCGAATTGACCTGGATAGTAGCGGTAGTCGAATCAAGCCCTGCGGCGAGCACACACGAACTCGCATTCGCTAATTCATTCCAGTAGAAAAGTTGAAGAGTACCGCTTGCAACGGAAGCAATATTTGCCAGATTGCTAAAGCCGACTTGAGAAATAACAAGGTTCCCGCCTCCTGGAGCATCGAGCGAGAAAGCAGGAATGGCAGGAACTCCAAAATCAGCTTGCCCTTTTCCAAGTGCTAGGCGTGTCAACGGACAAAGGTCCGGGACACCTTCCTGGTTGTAAACGTTAGCTGCCCTACCGGATATTTGTATGACTGTACCTGCTTGATATGCAATTTCAAACTGGACAGGGCTTACAGGAGATACTGCGGCAAATCTCCATGATGGTTCGCAAACGACAAATTCGCTTGTAAGATCGGGCAGAACCGACCAAGGTGATGCGACGGTTAATGTTGAACTATTGTTGTTTGAAATCAAGCGCTCTTGACCAGCCCCGGAGCCCTCGATAATTCGCACCACCTTACCGGCATATGCTAGATTGGTCGCACCCATGTCAAGGCAGCTCAGGGTATTCGAAGACGCACCTGTAGCCTGTAATAGTGAGGAATACTCAAACCGGTAGTACAGGTTAACGTGATCAAAGCTCGCGTCTGGAGGACCTATCGGTAAATTAAGTAAGCCGTTATCAGTGAAATTTGAGCTAATTGGCAGTCCTGTGCCGATACAGTACAGCATTTGCGGGCTGATGCCACGGTACACATTAAACGAACTTGCATAAGCAGGCAAACTGATCTCCGCGATGGTCACACAATTTGTGTTGGTTCCCACTGGCACCACTGCCGGAACAGTAAAAGAGAGCGGGCCTTCCTGATTGGCTCCATCCACCGCGCTCACAGCGTAATAGTAGGTGCTTCCTCCAGCTAAGGAACCGCCGGTAGTCTGGAACTGTGCTGCTAAGCTAAGCAGCGGTATGTTGGTTGTTGTCGCACTCGGCTTTCGCGGTTGAGCAAAATTGACGGTTATTTTGTCTGTGGCTGTTCCATCATTGAGAGTCTGAATAGATTCTTCCGTCTTGAAATCGAAGTATTCAAAGCCCCCGTTTGAGCTGTTATGCGCAATTAAACCAATTAGTGGACGGGGAGTACCTACTTGAGATCCCGGCTGCCTGCCTGCTCCAGCTAATATAGAGGGATCATCACTATACCAGTCGTCATTGTGAACTTGGGCCAACACAGTAACGGCTTGGAAGTTTAGAGACGGTGAGAGCTTGACAACCCGAAATGGCACGCGCTCGAATCCCTCTTTGAGGTATGTAAGCGCAATAATGTCTCCCGGACGTACCTTTAGAGCTCGAAAGCTTGTCTGAAACTCAACAAATAAGTTACCTTTTGTTGATTTATCCAATTGTCGGAGAAGTACTCGCGTAGCTTGATTAAAATTTGATATCCCAATTGCCGTTGACTGACTACTAATCTCATACCCAATCAGTGCTGAATCTTCGGAATCGGCGATTGAGAGACTATCCTGTTGGTACTCGTTTGTCTTATCTTGGAACTCAACACTCAACCGGTTTGAGGTTTCGGCGACTGTACGTGATAAGAGCCGCACCGAAGAGCTTCCGTCCGAGTTCCGCATAATACCCGAAAATGGCGCTGAAGCATCGCTAAATTCATAAGCTGGCCACCCTCCCGCTAGGGGAATGGTGCTATTCCCGCCATCAGGCAGCGCTGATTGTTGTGCGGCTAATGTCGTTTCAGGCAACAACTCAAGCAAGCCGTTCGCACCGTAACGCAGCATCAGACTTGAGGCGGT
The DNA here is from genome assembly GCA_964249105.1 of uncultured Bryobacteraceae bacterium. GTDB lineage: Bacteria > Acidobacteriota > Terriglobia > Bryobacterales > Bryobacteraceae > Bog-105. The sequence continues at coordinate 24,097 of CAXUBB010000001.1, forward strand.
CCGAATACCGCGGACCACAGCAGCTACACTCTGTCGTTTCGTCAGAATCAAGTTGCACTCGTAACGGGGAACTTGGATTATGTTTCCATTGAAATCTGTCGTGTTGATGACGGCGCTGCAAAAAGCTGCGGACGAGGCAAATGAGGCAACATTCAAGTCGGCCAGAGTCCACCCACAGCGGTTTAGAATATCTAACAACACCCAAGCAGGATTATTCGAGTATTCAGTCCCTTGTAAACTTGCATTGGCGTCGTAGACATTCACTTGCATGCCTTGCAGCAGCACTTCCACGTTCGGCAAAGCACTACCACTGCTAATTCTGTTTGGAACCACAACAGCCAGAACTGTCAGGCTCCCATATGGGTCCCCAAGCGGGTTTCCATTCGCATCTGAAAAGTCTAAATTGAAGTTGCCTGTTCGGGTGCCCGTCGTAATAATGTTGTACCAGCCCGTGCTGGTCATATCTGTGCCAGCAGACGCTTGCGGAATTTCGATATCGTTTACGACGACCTTCAAAATGTTTGTGATCGGTCCCAACCCAGTCAGCACTTCCATATGGGTCAAATTTCCATCATTTCTGGCAAAAATAACTGGTGATTTGAGCCATCCAGCCCCATATACCACGGGAACTGAATCGTTGTATTTGGCAGAGTTACTCAGCAATGGCGATAAGTGAGTAGCTTTATCACCAGACGTTCTAACGTTAACTACCGAGGGGACAAATTCAAAACCGCCGAAACGCCGGGTTAAATTTCCTGATGCATCTTTATTAAACATTCCGCGCTGTTCGCAATTCAAGCGTGACTTGTCGCAGCTTGTAAAAACCTGGCCGGAGCCGAAATTACCAACTCCTCCCGCCACATCAGGCGAGTATCCGCATCGGTAGAATCGCGAGAATATCCCGTTTGATCCGCCATCCTTAGCTTCTTGCCGCTGATCAGGACTGCTAGGAAAGTTCCAAGGACAGGTACGCTGGATGCGCACATCGGGCAAGGAGATACGTTGTAAGCTGAGTTTATTCAGAAAGCTGATTGTAAAAAGGTTTTCGGTAATCTCATCGGGATCTCCGGCAATCCCTCGGAACAACACCGTGCTTTCAGTCGTTGTCAATCGGCTAGGAAGATCCGCGAATGCAAAGTAGACCGTCAGTTGTGAACCCTTGAAGCCAATTGCTGCATTGAGCTCGGAGAGTGCCGAGTCAGCATTGGCTAAGGTGATAGATAATTGAGATACGCCGTCCATCGCGTCGTCGCTGGACAACTGCAAGTCGAACAGATTATGCTTTACAACTCTTGCTGCATAGATCTGCGAATTGAGAATGGCGTTGTGCGAACACCATCGCTCCACATCGCCGGAAGGCAGAGTGCACTCAAAAAACAGCAATGGAGTATCTGTTTCTGCTTGCTGTTTCGCTTGGTTGATGGTTAGCATGATTGTCGTCCTAGGCTGCTGCCTCGATACTTACGGTTGTGGCGTATGAGTTAACGTCTTCTGCGATGATCTGGAGCTGTTCAATGGCCCAGTAAGCGTTTGCATATACTCCACCGGCGGTGGTAGTGGGCAGGTAGCGCGAGGGAGAGATCTGAGACTCTAACTGCATTCCGAAGACATTTGCTTGTGCTCCGGCCTCCAGGCTAAGGCCCACAGCTATAGTAGACCCGCCATCACTCAGCCGACTGCTCAAAATCAACCGGTTCCAGCCTGAAGTCAAAATCATCTGCTTTGATTGCTGAGAATTTGGACCGCGTTGAAATACCGTAATAGGAGTTTGTTGAGTAGCTGCTGCATATAAAGAGAAGCAATACTGGTAATTAGCTGGAACTTCCAGCACTTGCAATAATTCCTGTGCACTCTGCCCATTGTTAGTAATGCTTTGGGCCGCTGTGCCGCCGAGCGGATCAATTATACCCGCCCGAATCTGTAAAGAGCTCGCTTTCTGCCAAGATGCAGTTGTTAGGTCCGTGCTCGACACCAACATGTTTCCGGTTGGGTCAATAAAAGTAAATGCACTTAAAGGACCTTTGCAAGCTGTAAAATGCGATTGCAAAGACTGAACGTCAGTAAGCGACAAGTTAGCATATTCTAATTGCCACAGTGTACGCTTCGCTCCGGAATCTGCCAGCAGAATCATGTTGCCGTCCGATAGAATGTTTTTAATCGTGCGTGTAATCCTCGTTTTGCGTAGCGGATATTGTGCTAAAGCGCCACTGGTAAGTTGCGGGTAGAAAAGGTTAGCCATTCGTTTCGATCACCCACAAAGTACTGGAGCCGTTATCGACTCCAACGAAATCATTTGCCATGCTTGCAACGCCTAGCCTGCAATTCGGCACATTCTGATTACTGAAAGGGTCTGGAAATTCAAAAAGCGAGTATTCACCCTGTTGCTCCAGGAAAAAAGCCTCAAGCTGATTCATCTCTGACTCGTTCAGTAGCTGAAGGTGAACTTGCCAGCGCCGATATTGCCGCCCTTGATTCAAAAAGCGCTGGTCGGAACCGTCCAAGAATCGCATTACTTGTACGCTCTGGCCCAACACAACACTGATTGGGTACTGCGTCACAGCGCCGGAACTGAGAGGAGGGAACGTAAGCATCTAAATCTCCGCGATCACGTCATTTAAGCTGGATGAGGTCAAAAGTGCGTTCTTGACAGCCTGCACGATTTCAGATTGCTTGTATACTGGCTCTTGTGCTGGCGCATTTTGGGAAGCCCCTCGGGAGTTGACGCTTGCCGAAAGCCCTCCAGAAGTTACAAACATTGTTTGCTGCTGAGAGTCGGGAAGCGCAAATCGCACTAGCGGCGCCTCGCTCTTTCCGCCACCATCAAATAAATTAGTTAGGCCCGAGATTAGAGAATTAATTCCTGATTCCAGAAGATTTCCTCCAATCAGGCTGGCCGCACCGTCAGAGGCAGTCTTTATTAAGCTTGTCCACTCATTATTTGTGCTAGACGAAGAGCGCGATTTCACGCCAGCGTTGGACGGTGAACCAAACTGAATGCCTTTAACAGTAGACACGTTGTTGCTTGAGAGTCTCTTCAAATCTGTTGCAGCACTGATCTTTGTAGTCTGTCGAACTGCTGCGTGTATTTGAGTGACCAAGTTCGCTGGCGTAAACGCATTATTTGATTTCTGGCTCCCAACCAAATTGCCAGTCGTTGATTTTCTAAGTTTTGCCATTTTGCTCCTCCGTCCGCCACACTTCGTCCAAAATCAGGAGAGCATCGGCGGTTTTTGCATCTACCCACCAAGGAAATCCGCCTCCGAATTGCTTCCACCATCGGAAGTGCTGGAGAAATGTTTTGCTTTGTGCCGAGATGATTGATTTCGGACACTGAAGTGATACTGTGTCCTTGCGAGCCCAGACCACTCTTTTATTGATCGGCCCTGATTTGTCCATCCATGCACAATTGCGCACAGCCACCAATCCGCTTGATCGGCAAGTCTCGCATTCCCACGCGGCTGGTGAGGAAAACTGAAAATGGAATGCGATTAGGAGTTTTTTCTTTCTTCGTCGGAAAGCTCAAGCTCCGCCCGGACAGCCGAGATAATTTCGTCACAGAGCACTTCTGGGCCTTTTTCGATCAAAAGCTCGGCTGAGGCCTTTTCCCCATCAATGGCTAATCCCTCAACAACCACAAGGCCCCATTCAAGGTACAGTTTACGAACTAGCAGATCCGCCAAGTGCGCCTCGTTTTTTTCCAGTGCGTCGCCTGCCTTCAAGAATTCGTACCTTGAACTCAGGAGTTGTATGCGCTCTACCAGCTCAATTCGTTGAGCGAGTGACATCTTCCGTACCGCATACCGAATGCCTTTGTACGTATCGCTATTCCGCCAAACAACACTGGAGTACTCAGCTTGTTTATGCAAAGGCGATGTAAATTTCGTCATCAATTGTTCCTTGAGCAAAATTGTTGTTGAAAGCCCATGCTAACCGCGGCTCGGAGTCAACATAGGCTGGCATTTCTGGTGTAACGTTCGGCATATAGATGCCCATCAGTTGTCCCTGCTGCTGGCCCAACTGAAGCATGACTGAAATGCAGTTTCTCTGTTTAGCCGCAGCATACAAGGCGCTTGTTTCGGCATCGTCTTGCACGAGGAGGCTGAATTCTGAGCTCACCTGTCTCTCACCGGGAACAACCGCTGTGGGAAAGCAGGCCCCAAATTCATGCTGACGAGTCTCAAGATTATTTTTGATCCGAACCTTAGCGGCTGTGAGTGTAAAGAATTGGCTCGCAGGCTGTCCCAGCCAGACTTGTCCCAGGTGTCCGGGTACGCCCTGGTAATTGAAAGCGCCAATGGTCGGCTCGACTGGGTAGCTGCTAAGGGCCGCCATTCCCGGCTGAAAGCTGCCTGCATCCAGAATATTTGCAGCAGGTCCGGCGAAAACTAAATCATGATAATCACCATTTACGGAAATTTCCAAGCTATCGATTGCCGCGCCAGTAACGACTCTACTGATGGGCGAAGCCGCATCCCAGTAGTCGTAAAGAGTGACGCTGGGCAGAATGGTTGATAGGGAATATGTGAGTGTCGGGCAAAGATAGCTACCAACTGCAGGCGCCTGTGAGAACGGCGCATTAATGGTGAGAATCGAAGCATCTGGAACACTGATGACAAACCGTATTTCGCCGGCATAAGAAACAGCTGATCCCAAAGACACACCATGAGGACTTGTCGTCTGTATTGTTGTAGGGTTCACCGTGGAACTGACCATAAGTCCTGTAGAAATCTTTGGCGGTGCGCCTAGCGCTCCTTGAAATAAGGGACCATAACACGGCTGCCCGGCTCCGCTCCAGGAGGTCAAGTATGTTCGCACTTGAAAAGCTGTTTTCCGCCTCCCGTTTTGTGATGCGCCTAAAAATGTGCGAGTTCCAGTTTTGTCGAGCCTTCGGCTCTGCTCCATCGCCTGTTGAGCCTGTAATCGCATTGCGGGAAAGCGGTTAGTAGACGTGATTGCTGCTGCTTGCGCATACGACGATTCGACCGCTGTATAAAAGCGGTTCGCATTGGAGGGTATGTAGCGTGGCATTTGTAAGAGCTAATTCCGGCTGACACTCAGATCGAAAGTGATTCGTGCCAATTGCACAAACCCCAAACCGCCAACTTTAGGCGATTGAAATTGGACATCATAAACGCCTGGAAAGAAAATCCCATCTCCCCAGTCGCCGATGTTGCTCCGCAAAACGTTAGTTATTGCTTCGACGTAGAAGTGAATCCATTGATCAACGTCGCTGAGTAGGTTTCCGCTCGTCCATACGTCTGCAACGACGGCCAATCCTCCGGACAATGACATGAATTTTTCTATTTGAGTATTTTTAATTCCCGCGCTATAAAGACAAATTCTAGGATAGCTAAATTGGATATCCCGGTCGCCCATGTCCTGCGAAGCGGAGCTAAGTATGATTTGTGTCGGGTTAATCATCGGCACATTCGCGTTGCAGGAGTTGTTAAGCGCGGTAATCTCCTGCTGCAAAGCTGTTTCTCCAGTCAACAGGTCAAACACTTTTTGAACTGCAAGTATTGTCAGAGGTGGCATAGCGTTTAACCTCGTTGCCATCGCCGGATACAGGCGACGGTCACATCTGGTATCTGTCCGTTTTTCGGGCTGGCCCCCGAAACGAGACCACTACTTGGCATCTGCCACGGAGATCCGATGACAATTGGGGAACTATTTTGAAGGCTTAAGCCTCCCTGCGACGTGCTGGCGTAACCATTCCAGCCAGTAGCCGTGATTGGCGCCTGGCTGCTGGCCTCAACCATGCTCACCTGTATGCTTGCGGAACCGTTGAGAATCATTCCGTTAATTGGACTCATCGCACTCTCGTTGCCGAGCCGATCCACCCAAGTCACCTGAACAAAGATCGATGAAGCCTGAAATGATCCAGTTCCGTTGGAAATTGCTGGGAGAGCAGGCTTTGGCAAAGGGTTCAGCACCACCCCAATACCGCTCGCCAAGCATAGTTCACCGACAGCATCAGATTGCTGTTGATATTCGTTCCACTTTCCCTGAAAGCGAGTATTAAGCTGAACGTTGTACGCCTCTGCATAAACTCGTGCCAGCGAATCAAAACACAACCAACGGAATAGAGTAGGGGTTACGACGACCGTTGACAAACCAATTCTTGCTCGGTTGAGCCACTGCGGGTCTGATAATCCTGCTCTCAAGAGATTAAGCATGAGCTTGTCGCTGATCTCATTGGTTGCAAGCTGTATCTTTGCCTGAACGTCAATACTATGGGTCGATGATACTTGTACGAGAGATCCCTCAAACGGCAAAAGATCATCCAGCGTGACAACGTCCGGATCGGTGAAAAGCGCCATGAGTTCTACTCCTACTTTTTGCTGACCGTCTTAGTCGTCTGTAGATCAGAATCGGCTATGATTGCCACTTGTACTCGGCGCGCCAACTCCGCTTTTTCCGCTACTTTCTTAGCAGCTTCTTGCTGTTGGTGGAAAAGCTCTTTCTGCTCGACGCTCGCAAGAGTTGCTCTTCGTTCGAGAATCATCTTGGCGGCTACGAAACGCGGCACTTCGCACACGGTACCGGCTTTCCCGCCGTCTGAGGTCTCAAGACTGACAACCAACGGATGCGGCTCTGTTAAGCTTTCTTCAATCTCTCGCACTTTTCGAAAGTATTGTTTTACGTCCACAGGTATCTCCTAAAATGAAATGGGAGCTGCATCGCAGCCCCCAGGAAACTACTGACACTAACAACTAATAATTATTAGCTATTGACCTGTACGGCAAAGTTGTTCCGGAGAACGCCGCAACCGTAAAGAATGTCTACTGTAAACTGCTGCGATAAGGTGTTCGGTTGATAGCTCATCACCACTCGAATGCCGAAATTCCCCATTTCGGCATATTCAGCGACAGCTCCCGTGCCCGGTAGCGGTTGGGGAAGACGGCGCACAACTAACCCGAGGGCATCACGCGTAAACGCAAGATTATGCGTATTAATTGTAGAGGAGCCCGTAGCGGCAACGTACTGTGAACGGAAGATAAAAAAGTCCTTCATCTTGCCGACATTACCCTCAACCAATGCTTTAAGGCCAGCATCGCCGGATGAGTAGTACTCACTGAAGCGCGGAATTTGACGAATCTGGGAATAAGCGTTGGAATCGACCACTAGGTACTTCGGAGCAGTAGCGGGAACTTTTGCGGCAAACAAAGCGGTTTCAGCCATATCGATGGTGCCCTCCGTGATGGGCGAACCGGCCGAGCCAACAGGCGCATTCGCGGAAAACTGCCCGTACAGGTTGAGAAGATCCCGCTCCACTCTTTCAGCAATGGCGATCACTGCTGGCTGCATGTATGCCTTCAACAATTCGGGGAAGGCCAACGCCTTGGTAACATCCGGAATCTGAAAAGTCGCTTCAGCATGCGTATTCAAAACAATTTGAGCGTTTCCCAAGCTCGGGTTCTGGGGGGTAACTGTACCGCCTTCAGCAATGTTGTTCGCAACCAGAACTGGTGGAATCGGCACGTTAACAGTGTCGCCTGCATGCGCCAGCACAGGTTCATAGTCGCGATTCACTAAATTGCCCATAATGAGATTTCCCATCAGGGCTGGTAAAGCATCGGCAGCGACGAGCTTTACAATTGCATTCGCCAGATTGGCGGAAGTAATAGTTGACATAATTCTCCTAAATGATTGGTGCGGCAAGTTTCTGCCGCTCTCTCCTTAAGCCCCTGTGGATTCGCGAGCTATAGGTGATTAGTGATGACTGATAAGTATTCTGAAAAACAGCTACTACGAGCCGTATACGGATTGCGACGCCAACCGAGAGATTTCTTTCCTGACTTGGTCAAGCTCCTCTTTACTCATCCCAGGTCTGATTGCATTAAGGTCAATCGGCGCTGGCGTCGAGGTGTTGTTTTTGGCTGTTTGCGCTCCGCTACCGCCAGCGATCCGTGCTGGCAATAATTCAGGATTTTCTTGCACAAAACCAGCAAGGTATTCCTGCAGCGACTTGTTCTCCATGCCCCGGCCCATTAACCGGCCATCCTCTGCCCGAACCACGTCGTCCTTTACGGCGCGGAATGCCAGATCGACTTTTGCGACTCCCAGCCGCTGCAGTTCAGCTCGAACTTGTGAACTTCGGTCAGCCTCCTCCGCCAGCGCACGTGCTTTTCGATTTTCGTCAACCAGTTGATTAAGCCGCAATTCCAGAGACTCCCGTCGTTTGCGCTCATCCTGTAGCTCGGCTTTGTAGGCAGGTTCGGCTTTCTGCTGTTCACTGCGCACAAACTCACTGATAGCCTGCTTGACAATTTCCTTCACGTCAACGCTGGCAGACGTCTGGTTTTCAATCGGTTCTTGATATGACACTCAGCTTTCACTCCTCTTAAGCAAACTGCACGTTAATCTCGTGTGTAATTTGATCCTTTGTTTCCTGATTGGCATCATCCAGATATTTGGTCGCCAATCGCTGATAAATTTGTCGCTTCAGCGTTGGAGACTCAATCCCTAACTGAAGAAGATTTTTAGCATCTTGTAATTCGGTGCCAAAATCACTTATGTCTACTTCGTCAAGTCCCGTGACACAAACGGTGGTTTCGTCTTGACGAGCCTTGCAGATCCCGTTTAGTACCTTCCTAATGCAGTCTTTGATGGTCGTGCCGTAAGCTCGCAGCACTTCCTGAGTAATTACAAAATCCATCTGCTTACTCAAGGCCGACTGTGCATGGCCGCTTACCATCTCTCCGGACGCTTGTGAAAGATAGCAAACTCGGTAGATCTCTTCTTTCAGCGACTCAAGATTAGTTGCGGCGATTTGATAAACTTTGCCGTCTGGCTCAGTCCAGCCAAATTTATCTGTTGGCCCGAGTTGAATGTAGTAGCTTTCTCCAACAATCTGGTTCCACTCGCGGTCAGAGTAAATCACGGGCATTGCGAATAGGCCCATGGTGATGGCCCAGGCCAGCGCATTTGATTTATTGAAATGTTCGAGCTGAAGATGTGCCGCCTTGTTCGTCAGCCAAAGCCCATCAGTAACTTGCATGGTGATCAGCGGAACTCGGTTTTCGCGACTATAAGCGTGAGGACCGCTATCGACCAAAGAAATGACACTTTCGCTGCCTTCACGCTCGAACCGCCGATAGATTTGGAATCCCGAGCGATCGTAGTATCTCCAATAAGTTTCTTCAACAAGATCCGGCGAGTTCACATTCGGTTGACGGCGTATCTTCTGGCGAAGAACAATCCACTCATACTCGCCATGCTCGTCAAGACTCCAGTTGATTAGATTTTCGGCTTGATACTGGACCAGGTAAGCGCGTGATAATCCCACTGCATCCTCTTCAGCTCTGTTGGTGGGAGTCGTCGCAGCGCGCGGAAAGTCAATCAGAATGTGGGTTCGGCCCGCGACAAGCACATCTGTGAAACACTGCCTGAAAAACGTGGCGAGTCTGGTGCCCTTACGGTCGCAATCATCTAAGAAAGCAGGAAAGAATTTATCACCAGCTTCAAGGAAACCTTGGAATTGGACCGAAGGTTCGCGACGGAAGAGCGTTGATGCATACCAATCAACAATTGACCCCACATAGTTCTGATAGAACGCACGTTGCAGGCGCTCGCTATAGACATCTAGAGGCTCTTTTTGCCGCCGCAGCAAATACTCACCGGCTCGGTGTTTGAACTGCAAACCGCCCGCGTACAGATCGCGGTAGGTCCGAAGTGTATGTTGCTGCTTTTTAAAGTCTGGGTGTTCTCGGTCTATATCAATCATGCAACGCTGCTCTCAACCAACCTTATCCGCTCATGACAGTAACGCCACCCTTCCCGCCCAAGGCGTGAAAGTCAGCTCATCCTATTGATTACAGAAAAGATAGATTTTTTTAAGCTTTTGTGAACAGGTTCCCGGACTGGATCAGTAAACTGAAGTTTGCGGTCAGTCCTAATTCAGTCTGAGATTAACAATCGAGAAGCTCTCATCGCGGAGCTCTGGGAATACGGCACTGCTGGAATTATCGAAAACTTGGATACCGTACGGGCGTTCTTTGAGAATGACGGTTCTCTGCTGCAGATGCTGAATCAGCTAAGTTGCCCGGTACTCGAAGTAACCGACGAAACGAACCAAGCCAGCTTATCCGGATTTTTCCCAAACCACGATCCGATATACGCTGGCCAGCGCTTTTTCATTGTGTCTTCTGCCATGAATGATCCAGCACCTCCTGATCGGAAGCGTTTAGTTATAGATGCTAACGATGCTTTCGGAAGCGGGAGTCACGAAAGCACCCAGCTCGTCATTCAGGCATTGGAAAAACGTTTGCCGCCAAACGCCATTGTTCTCGATGTGGGATGTGGCTCCGGTATTTTGTCGGTAGTAGCACAGGAACTAGGCGCGGCTCGGGTTTTTGCTTGCGACATCCACACTGGAGCTGTTCATTCTGCCCGGAAGCACTCAGTCAAATCGCACTTTTTTGTTGGCAGCATCGACGCCCTCGCTCCTGCTGTCGCTGATGTAGTCATCGTAAATATCAGCGCTAACACGATTGATCTGCTTACCCACGAACTTCACCGCATCATAAGGTCGGCTGGTCTGTTGATACTAGCTGGATTCACCATCGACCGAATTCCTGTCAAAATCCACCCTGACACAATTTTTCAGTTGAATGATTGGCTCTGTTGGCTGTGCCGTCCCGAAGACATATTTTCAGTAGGACCGCAAGCAAATTTGCAACCCTTTCCCGCCCAATGGTGGTGAAATCCAAGGCTCTTTCAACTGTTACAGCTAGTATGTAACATTGAGCACGATAGATGTCTCAAACCAGCATGTTACGCAATTCACTATTTCTCGTGATCTTCTTTGTTCTTCTGATTGTGTGGCTACTGGGTTGGACTGCATTCCACCTGGCAGGCGGTCTCATACATATTATCCTCGTCATTGCAGTAATCTCGTTAGTCATACATTTCGTTCGGGGACGCAGCTCTGTTTAAAACAAAACTGCGGGCAATAGCGCCCTTAAATTTATAATCCTGATCGCGTTACTACCTCCCTAAAGACTGTTCATATTAACCTGTGACGATTTCTGATTGGTTGTTATCTGAATTACGTTTACCGAAAGGTGTAAGGAGCGAACCGGAAAAGCATCATTCCTGGTGGCGTGTAATGTGCCTTACAGGTGTCGACTACTTCTCCACTTTGGGCTACCAGCCTGGTATTGCCTTCTTAGCAGCAGGTGCTCTTTCCCCTCTTGCCACTTTAATTCTGGTACTGGTGACTTTATTCGGCGCTCTCCCTGTTTACAACCGTGTCGCCGAAGCAAGTCCTAATGGACAGGGAAGTATAGCGATGCTCCAGAACTTATTTCCCCAGTGGAGTGGTAAAACCTTCGTTCTAGTGTTGCTCGGGTTTGCAACAACGGACTTCGTAATTACTATTACCCTTTCAGCTGCCGACGCCGCTGCTCATTTCGTCCAAAATCCGTTCACGCCTGTCTGGATGAAAAACCAACTGGTAATCACGCTTTGTTTACTCGGCCTCCTAGGAACTATTTTCCTCAAGGGTTTTAAGGAAGCCATTGGAGTCGCTGTTATTTTGGTCGCTTTGTACCTTAGCCTGAACACAATAGTAACGGCTGTCGGGCTTTGGGAAGTCCTGCGGCACCCGCATGTCTTTCCAGACTGGATGAATTCCCTCTCCACTCATTACAGCAATGCCTTTGTAATGCTAGGCATTTCGCTTGTCCTATTCCCGAAACTGGCCCTGGGTCTATCGGGATTTGAAACGGGAGTTGCCGTCATGCCGCTAATTGAGGGTACCGACCTGAACGATCGTGTCCGAAACACCCGCAAGCTCCTCGTTACGGCAGCCTTGATTATGAGCGTTTTCCTGATCGCAACCAGCATCGTCACAACTCTGCTGATTGAGCCGGACAAGTTTAAGGATGGTGGTGAAGCGAACGGGCGCGCGCTCGCGTACTTAGCTCATAAGTATCTCGGTAACGCCTTTGGAACCGTTTACGACTTCAGTACGATTCTCATTCTCGCGTTTGCTGGCGCTTCCGCTATGGCTGGCTTGCTGAATCTTATTCCACGCTATCTCCCGCGTTTTGGCATGGCTCCTGAATGGGCTCGTGCGTCTCGCCCCTTAGTGCTCGTCTTTCTAGCCATCTCTGTTGTTGTGACAATTCTTTTTCATGCCAACGTTGATGCCCAGGGCGGCGCCTATGCTACGGGTGTTCTCGTCCTGATTACGTCAGCCGCCATGGCCGTAACTATCGCTATTTGGAACACTCGCCTGCGATGGCCCTTTCTCTTTATCGCGCTAGTTTTCGTATACACAACGATACTGAACATCTACGAGCGCCCGGAAGGTCTCAAAATATCCTTCTTCTTTATCATTTCGATTGTGGCAATCTCGCTGATTTCAAGGGCCATGCGCTCCACTGAACTCCGCATTACGGGTGTTGACCTGGACTCGAGTGCTCAAGCCATGCTGGCGGAGGACGAAGATCAAGTAATCCGTATTGTTGCCCGTAGAGCAATTAAAGGAACAGAGGAGGATCTTGATCGCATCGATAAAAGTATTCGCACCGGTCATAATCTTGACCCTAATGAGCGCCTCTACTTTCTCGAGTTGGAACGTGGTGATGCCTCGGAGTTTGAGGATAGGTTGAAAATAACCGGTGAACATATCGGAAGGCACGACGTTCTACGTGGAAGAAGTCCAGTAGTGGCGAATGCTATTGCTGCGGTGCTCATCCATCTGGAGCAAACAACCGGCCACAATCCCCATGCCTACTTCCAATGGACCGAAGGCAATCCTGTTGGCAATCTCTTCCGTTTTCTGTTTCTTGGCGAGGGCGATGTTGCCCCGCTTACGCACGAGGTTATTCGGCGCGCTATTGCTGACGAAAAGCATCGGCCTTGTATCCACGTCAGCTAATTCAGGCAGTTTTAGCTTTGCTCACCCCAAATCCGCCGGTGGGCGCAATAGCTTCACCGGCACCGTGGCATTCCGCCCGTTGCGAACCACTGTTAAAGTCACAACCTCACCGACGCGTTTCTTCGACACCGCCCGCACCAGCGCGTCGACGGTTGTCTCTACCTCAACAGGATCGCGCCCGCGCACAACGAGGTTGGATCCGAAGCCTTCCGGTCCAAAAAAGGGATAACTGCCAAGGGACAAGTTCGGATGGTCCTTCGCC
>CAXUBB010000001.1:37257-38426 GCA_964249105.1 uncultured Bryobacteraceae bacterium
CGTCACGACAACGCCCACGCGCTTATTTGATACTGCCCGTACCAGCGCATCTTCGCGTTCCGCGGGTTGGCCGTCCACCGCCACAATCAAATCGCCGCCAATGCCTAGTTCTACATTACCGATCGCCACCACCTCGCGGGCTCCGCGCACTCCCGCCGCTTCCTCCGAAGAGCCGCGCACTACGGTTTGTATTAATAACCCGCCTCGTCTTGGTAGCCCCAGAGCCTCCGCCAGATCACCCGCTACGTATTCGGTCGTCACACCGATCTTCGGGCGCTCCGTCACGCGCCCCGCTCCATAGTCCGCCAACAAAGCCTTTGCCCGATTAATCGGCAGGGCAAAGCCGATTCCGATATTAGTCTGTCCCAGGATCGCTGTGTTGATGCCGATCACAGACCCGCTCGAATCCAGCAGCGGCCCCCCGCTATTCCCGCCATTAATTGCCGCATCAGTCTGAACCATGCCTTCCAGCCGCCGCTCGTTCTCGCCCTCAATGGTTCTGCCAATCGAACTGACGACACCCACCGTCAACGTGCCTTCCAGCCCAAAAGGATCGCCGATCGCAAGCACCTTCTGACCCACTTGCAGATGCTCCGAATCACCTAAGCGCAGGAACTCGACTTTCCGTTTTGGATTGATCTTAATGAGAGCCAGATCGTCCGAGCGATCCGTATCCAAAGCCGTCGCGTAGTACTGTGTCTGGTCCGACAAAGTAACTTGAATCCGGCTGCTGCCCGAAATCACGTGAAAATTGGTCAGAATAAAGCCGCTCTCATTAATCAGGAATCCCGACCCCAAACTCTGCGAAGCGACAGGCTGATAGAAGAAATCTCGTCGAACCGTCGTGCTCGTGATATAGACCGTCGCCAAGCGCGCAGCTTTATAGATATCAATGTTATTCTGCTCTTCCGGCGAAAGGCCCGCGCCATGGACGGAGGCCGCCTCCGACCATCGGGACGCGCCGTGCAACAGAGGCGCTGTCCATGGCCCCAAATTCCAGTTCAAACGGGATGTCGCCCAGATAAACCCGAGTGTCAGGGCCAGAACAAAGAAAGGAATTCGGAATCTCATTCTGATTTGCTTTCAGCTAACGCTTGTAAATTCCGGTAAATCGCTCCCACCTGCCGGATCGTCTCCTGTTTCTCGCCGCTGGTATTCACCACATAATC
>CAXUBB010000001.1:38436-41731 GCA_964249105.1 uncultured Bryobacteraceae bacterium
CATAATCAGCATAGGCGGTTTTTTCCTCAACCGTCATTTGCTGGCCCATACGCTGGCAGACCTGCTCCGCTGTCAGGCCGTCACGCTTCATTCCCCGCTGAATTTGCATAGCCTCATCACAAACTGTCAAGATCAGCCGGTCAAACATCCGGTATCGCCCAGTCTCTATCAAGATGGCTGCTTCCATGACCGCGATTCCGCGCGGATGTTCCGCTTGAAAGTGGTTTAGCATCTGTTCTTCCAGCCGGAACACCGCCGGATGCACAAAATTTGTAAGCGTTTGAAGCAACTCGGGCGCGCGGAAAACGACTTCTCCCAGTTTCTTGCGGTCAATTCGGCCATCGCTGCCGAGGATCTCCCGGCCAAACGCCTCCACCGTGGGAGCATATGCCTCACCATCCGGCTCCAACACCTGATGGCCTAATCGATCCGCATAGATCAGGTAACAGCCCAGCCGCTCCAGTTCCGAAGCCACAAACGATTTGCCGCTCGCATAACCGCCCGTCAGTCCTACTTTGATCATTCGGATAGACGATGCTCTGCCAGTTTCACCGTGTTTGCCATCAGCATGGCGATCGTCAACGGCCCCACGCCGCCTGGAACAGGAGTATAAGCGGAAGAAAGCTCGCGCATCGCCCTCGGCTCCACATCTCCTACCAGAACGCTTCCATTTTTTTTGAAAGCCGCCAAACGTGCCGGATCATGGGCGAACAAGCGCTGCGCTTCCGTTCCGTCAGTCACGCGATTCATGCCGACATCGACCACCACCGCGCCCGGCTTGATGTGATCGACTGTCAGCAGAGCAGTTCGCCCAATCGCCGCCACCAGAATGTCCGCTGTCCGGCACTCTTCAGCGAGATTCTCAGTACGCGAATGACAAACCGTCACTGTCGCGTTTTCGTGCAGCAGCATCAACGCCATCGGCTTGCCGACAATATCGCTGCGGCCCACCACCACCGCCTTTTTTCCCGCGATTGGAATCCGATACCGCTTCAGCATCTCCATGATCCCGGCCGGAGTACATGCCCGCACCCAAGGCCGGTTCAGCACCAACTGACCTAGCGCGTAAGCCCCAAATCCATCCACATCGCGCAGGGGATCAACAATGCGGGACACGATTCCCTCAGCATCAATCCCCTTCGGAAGCGGCATCTGAATCAGAATAGCGTCAATGGATTGGTCTTCCGTCAACGGTTTCAATTGACGATACAACTCATCCGTTGAGATATCTTCCGGCGCAGTCATTTTCACACTGCGGATACCGATCTCTTCGCAAGTTTTGATCTTGCTGCCGACATAGATTTTGGAAGCCGGGTTGTCGCCCACCAGCAAGACGGCCAGCGCGGGAGCCCGTCGCTTGACGGTCAGCGCCTCAATACGAGGACGCAGTTCACCTAAAATTTCATCTCTGATTCGCTTGCCGTCAAGGATGATGCCGCTCATGCATTCGTGAGAATAGCAAAGTAGGGGATCGAGGGTATTATGGTAGTTATTAGGGATTATTTTGCTGTTAAATCGTAGTAATTGTGCAGGATTTCTAATCGCCCTTACCTTGAATTTGGCCTGTTACGGACAATCATTTCATGGAAGCGAAGACCCGGAAACCTTTAAAATCGAAATAACCGCCGGGGGATGGCTGGTCAATTCCGGCGGCCAGATTCAGGCGAGCGGAGCGCCCATTGATCTGGTGAACGATCTAGGCGTGTTCCAGGAAAAAGGAACTTTTTACAGTCAGTTTGTTTTCAAACCGGGCCGCAAGCACAGAATCGTGGTCGAAGGCACGCCTTTCCGGCTCAATGGCCTGAACACCGTGGACCGCACTATTGAATACCGGGGCCGGACCTTTACCGTCAGCCAGACTGTGCAATCCTCGGCTACGCTTGATTACCTTTTCGTAGGCTATCAATACGATGTTTTAAGCGGACCAAAGGGTCATCTCGGCTTTTCGGTCGGCGGCGCTTATTTGAACGCGACAGGTAACTTATCAGCCGCGCAAACGACGACCAGCAAATCACAGACTATTGGTCTGCCGCTCGCGGGAGTAGACTTCCGCGTTTTCCCCATTCCCCATCACAAAATTCTCGACATAGAAGGGGGAATTCGAGGGATGGCTTTTAGCGATTATGGCTACTATGCGGAAGCGACCGCCAGTGGCGGCCTGAACTTTGGCGCATTCGCTGTGCTGGCTGGCTACCGCGCCGTCAACACCTCCATTTACGTCAATAACAGCAGCGGACCGAACGGCCTCACCGCGCGCCTGAAAGGACCGATCTTTTCCGGCGTATTCCGGTGGTAAAACTCTGATATTTCATAAAATTAAGATGAATAAAGTCAATTTTCGAGATTTCTGGATGGATCATTGCTATTACAAGAAGCGCTGCCTCCGGAACCGTAATGCGCCAACCGGGGCGGCCACTAGCCGACCAGTTTTGAAATTCTAACCCCATGTTAGAGCGCTACGCCCAAAAGGGAATTAATCCTGCTGACCGCTGAAGAAAGGCTCCTTGCCGGCCAGCATCAATCGCTCATCGAGCGCGGCTTTCACCAGGTCTTCTTCGAGAAAAGAGAGGCCGTGAGCGTCTTTTTCGATACGCGCCAGCAAGCCTTTCATGCGTCCTCGAGACACCTCGGACGGAATGGATAGAGCGTAAGCAAACAGGGCATCGGAGCGGAGTTCTTCGTGGTCGAATAATTTACGCAGCCGGTCCAATTCGCTTTTCAGTCCGTAATAGCCAATACCCCAAATCGCTCCACGCCGGGTTTCGAGATCCGGGTCGTCCAGATGCCTAGGAAAGTAGTCGCGAAAGCTAGGATGCATGGATCTCCACATCGCCTCAAGTGCCTTGGCGCGATGCTCGCCGGATTCGTACAGATCGGCAATCGCTTTCCGCACCTCGTTGCGGTCCGCTTCCGGCGCTAATCCGACCAAAAGCCCGCTGCGCTCTTCAATCGTGGTCTCAGGATTGCGTAAAGCCTTCAGCATAGCTTCCACCACACTTGGCTCTTCCGTCTCGTTCATGAGCGCTTCCCAAAGGCGGGCACGGACGACAGGTGATTCGTCAACCCTCGCAGCAAGGAGTAACTTGCCTCGCTGCTCATTCGTGAGCGGGCTGTTGAAGAACGACGCGGCGGCAGCGGCGCGAACCGTGGAAGCGCTCGCCGTCTGAAGCAGTTGCAGGCGCTCATCGTCTTCAAGCAGATCAACCGGAAGATCCTCTTTCTCGGGATAAAGAGACCAGATATCAAGCGGCTCCTGCTCCTCGACATCAGCTTTCACTGGATTGTCCAGAGCTTA
>CAXUBB010000002.1:0-3800 GCA_964249105.1 uncultured Bryobacteraceae bacterium
GGGTTAAGCTCTTCGCTCAAGCTTCTGTTCCTCTATTCTTCTGAATTTGTACCAGCGGATGGTAAGAATGCACGGGCTTTGTCGGCTCATTCAGCAAAGCCTGGGCATAATCATCCTTATAGCGGGAAAACAGAAATGCCTTCGCCATCCCGAAAAAGCCGCGAACGCTGGTAAAGCCGTAATCAACCGCCGATGACTCATACCCGCTATGAACCATGCAGTTGGCGCACTTCGGATTGCCGGATTCCGTGCCGTAGTCCGACCACCCTGTCTCGCGCATCAGTTCTTCAAACGTATCCGCATAGCCGTCCTGCAGTAAGTAGCAAGGCTTCTGCCATCCAAACACGTTGTACGTCGGCATACCCCAAGGCGTGCAGGCAAACTCGCGTCGTCCCATCAGGAACTCGCCGAACAAAGGCGACATATTGAACTTCCATGACCGCTTGCGATTGGAAAGAATGGCGCGAAAGAGGCGGCGAGTACGGGCGCGTCCCAGAAAATGCTGCTGGTCGGGAGCCTTGTCGTAGGAGTAGCCCGGCGACAGCATCATGCTCTCAACGCCCAAATTCATCATCTCGTCAAAAAACCGGCGCACGCTGTTCGGATCCGCGCCGTCGAATAAAGTTGTATTAGTGGTCACGCGGAAACCGCGAGCGAGAGCCGCTTTAATGCCTTGCAGCGCCGCATCATAGCCGCCCTCCCGGCACACCGAAAAATCATGGTGTTCCCGTTCGCCATCCATATGAACGGAAAAGCTGAGGTACTTGCTGGGCGTAAATAAAGACAGCTTCTCTTCGAGCAGCAACGCGTTTGTGCAAAGGTAAATGTACTTCTTGCGAGCGATCAAACCCTGCACGATTTCTTGAATTTGCGGGTGCATGAGAGGCTCGCCGCCCGGAATCGCGACTGTCGGCGCGCCGCACTCCTCCACGGCCCGGAAGCACTCTTCCGGCGTAAGCTGCCTTTTTAGAACATGCGCCGGATACTGAATTTTGCCGCAGCCCGCGCAGGCCAGATTGCAGCGGAACAACGGTTCCAGCATGAGAACAAATGGATAACGTTTACGGCCCGCGAGCCTTTGCCTGATTACGTAGGACGCGGTTGTCCACATCTGAGAAGCGGGAACACTCATAAATTTATGCGCAAAGCAGAAGCCGGATACAATGTGAAATCCTTAATCCTGCAATATCATCATGATAGCGGGTCGGAGCGCGAAAAACACCCTATGGAAACTGACTACTTCGGCTGAGGCGGCGAAAATTGCTGGGTGGGATGGGTGTAATCAGTCATGACATAGGCGTGCATTAGCCAGATTCCCACGATCAGGGTTAGCAGAACGACAATGCAAATAACAACAGCGCGTTTGTCGAGCCTTGGGATATTCGGATCAAACGGCATACTGATTGAGCCTATCCTATCGCTTCCGGCGCTGAGCGCGCTCGTGTCCTTCCTTGCTTGCGGGTCCAGAGGAGAAACGCCGCCCAGCCGAGCACCACGCTCGCCAGTCCTGCTGTGATGTATGCCATGCCGCTTGAAGCTAGAATAAACACCCAGCCAAAGCAGGCAAACAGCACCGGCACGGGATACAGCCACATGGAAAAGGGTCTGGGGATATCCGTCCGGTACCGGCGAATCAGCAGCAATCCCAGGCATTGCGCTATGAACTGGGTCAGGATCTGAATCACGATCAGAAATTGAATCAGGGCGCCGAGCGAAAGCAGGCAGGCCGCCGCTGCCGTAATTCCCATTGTCAAGACAGAGAAGGAAGGGAACCGCTTTGTGCGATGGACTCTCGCAAAAGCGGAAAAGAACTGGCCGTCGAGAGCCGCCGCGTAGGGAACGCGCGAGTAGCCCAGCAGGACGCTGTATACGGACCCGAAGGCGGCGATCAAAATGAGAATCGTCATCAGGCGCGCCGCCCCCGGCCCGGAAAGGCGCTGGATAAAATCCGAAACCACCGTCTTCGACTGTGCCGCTTCGCGCCAGGGCAAAACGCCGATGATCGAGATGCTCATGGCGGCATAACAGCAGCCCAGCAGCACAATGGAAAGCAGAATACAGCGCGGAATGTTGCGGCTCGGGTTTTTTACTTCAGCCCCGATCAGGCAGACGTTGAAGTACCCGCTGTAGTCGTACATGGCAAGCAGGGTGGCGGAACCCAGACCAAGGAAAAACGCGCGGGAGAGATGAAAGGCGGCGGGAGGAAAGTCGAATGCGAGCCGCGCCTGAAAGTGAGCGGCACCGGCAAAAATAATCCAGCCCATCGTACCTGCCAGCGCGGTTGTCAGGATCATGGAAATCCTGCCGATGGCGTGAATGTTTCGGTACAGAAGAAACGTGGCGAGCAGACAAACGGCTATGGCGACTGCTCTGGCTTGCCAAAGCGACAGGGACGGAAAGAGATAAGTGGCGTATTCGGCAAAACCGACCGCTCCCGACGCCGCGGTAAGGGGCGCGGAGATCAGAATCTGACCCAGGAAAAGAAAGCTCATGAAACGGCCCCACTTGGCGGGACCGTACGCTTCGCGCAGGTAGCTGTAAGATCCTCCGGAATACGGCAAGGATGCTCCTAACTCTGCCCAGACCAGCCCGTCGCAGACCGCAATCAGCGCCCCCACAGCCCAGCCGATCATCGCCTGCGGGCCGCCCATCGCGCCGATCACGAGGGGAATGGTAACGAAAGGCCCAACCCCCACCATGTTCAGCACATTCGCCGAGAGCGCGGGAAGCAGGCCAAGCTGGGGATCGCCGCTCTGCTTCACGCTCTCCCGCGCAGACGATTGAGTTCACGGCGATTGCGTTTTGAAGGTCTGCCGTCCTGCCACGCTGCTTCGAAACGCGGCATCGCTTTCCGTTCCTCCGCTGCTTTCAGCCGCAGCGTCCGGCTCTCCTCGGTTTCGAAATACAGTGTTTGCGCCACGGTCGCCGGTCCGCGCCGGTCGCTGAGAAGCAAGACCTGTAATTGAAAGTCGCCTGAATCATTTTTCACTTGCAGTCTGTCGCCGATGCGCACCTCGCGCGAAGCCTTCACCGGCTGGCCCTGGCACTCAATCCGTCCGAGTTCACAAGCTCGCGCCGCGAAAGCGCGTGTCTTAAAGAACCGAGCGGCCCAGAGCCACTTATCCATCCTCACGCGGTCCATGCTCCCATTCTCGTACGGCGAAAGGTGAGCCTTCCGGCTAAATTTCCCGCAATTAACTTTAAGGAATGACGAAAGAGATCTCCCGTCGAGGTTTTCTGAACACAGCCATTGCTTTGGGAGCAGCCACGCAGTTGTTTCAAACTCGACTTATGAATGCAAATCCGTTAAATCTGTCGATTGGCCTGCAACTCTATACCGTGGGCAAGGAAATGGACGCCGATCCGTTCGGTACGCTCAAGCAAGTGGCGGCTATCGGCTACAAGGACGTCGAAACGTCTCCGCTGGCGAAGACCTCTGTGACAGACACAAAGAAAGCGCTGGATGATGCGGGCCTCAAAAGCACCTCAGGACACTACATGCTTCCCGATCTCCTGGGCAATCTCCAACAGAAAATTGATGCCGCGAAGCAACTTGGGCAGCAATACCTGATTGTGACCGTCCCCTGGGTCGCTGATCCTTCACGCTTCAAGAGCACTCCCGCTGAGGGTGAGATGGGAATGTTTCTCGCCATCATTCGAGGCTTAACGCTGGATGACTGGAAGTGGAATGCCGAGCAGTTCAACAAACTCGGAGAGCAGACGAAGAAAGCTGGCTTGCAGCTCGGCTATCACAATCACAATTTCGAGTTCAAACCGCTTGGCTCCACGACGGGCTACGA
>CAXUBB010000002.1:3810-4573 GCA_964249105.1 uncultured Bryobacteraceae bacterium
TTTCTGCGCCTGACTGACCCGGACCTGGTCAATCCGGAACTCGATTGCGGCTGGATGACGGTCGCAGGTCAAGACCCGGTCGCTTACCTGACCAAATATCCAAACCGCTATCAATTACTGCACATCAAAGACTTTCACAAGGGCTTTACGCCGCGCACGACATTGATGGACCAAGGCCCTGGCGCGCCGGTGCCTACCGAACTCGGAAGAGGCGCAATCGACTACCGGAGGATCTTTGACGCCGCACGGAAAGCGCAGATCCGCGCTCTGTATGTTGAACAAGAGCCGCCGTTTACGGAGATGCCGGCTCTCGAAGCGATCAAAGTAGACTACAACTATCTCCGAAACCTGCAGGCCTGAGCCTGAAGAAGAAACAGAATGAGTAATTATTGCCTCCACGCGACTGCCGCGTTGCTTTTCGTGGTCTCGCTCAGCGCTCATCAGGCCGATCAGGTGGCTGGCGCACAAAAGGAAAGAAACGCCGAGCAGCAGAAGAAAGACCCGACACAAAAGGAGAAAACGAAGGACGCGTTAGCTGACCTTATGGGCGGTCCGCATCTCGACCAGGCGGCGGCGGAACGAGGCCGCAAGATCTTCGTCCCGACCTGCGGCTTCTGCCACGGTAACGACGCTCATGGCAAGAGCGGACCTGATCTCGTCCGCTCCGCTCTCGTCCTACACGATAATAAAGGCGACACCATCGGGCCCGTGATCCGCAATGGCCGCCCGGATCGCGGCATGCCCGCCTTTTCCTCTCTTGCCC
>CAXUBB010000002.1:4583-16348 GCA_964249105.1 uncultured Bryobacteraceae bacterium
TTGCCCCCGAGCAGATTGCCGATATCTCCGTCTTCCTGCATTCCCGCGCCGCCGATGTTTCGAACCGTTTCTCTTACAAAATCGGGGACCTCATCACGGGTGATCCGCAAAAAGGCGCGGCCTTCTTCGGCGGTGAAGGGCATTGCGATAGTTGTCACTCGCCGACCGGCGATCTGGCGCATATCGCCGGCAAGTACGAACCCGTCGAGTTGCAACGCCGCATGCTGTATCCAGCGCCCAACCTGATCGATATGTTTATGGGAAAGGCAGTGAAGCCTCCCGCTCCCTCTCAAGTCACCGTCCGCCTTCCTTCGGGCGAGAAAGTTTCGGGCACTCTCGACCATCTCGACGAGTTCACCGTCTCCCTGCACGACGCTTCAGGCTGGTACCGCTCGTTTTCGCGTGAAAACGCGCAAGTTGAGGTACAGGACCCGCGCGCCGCCCATGAGGCGCTCTTGCCGAAGTACACCGATGCCGACATGCACAATGTGCTTGCTTATTTGGAGACATTGAAATGAAAATTCGGTCTGTCCTACTCGCCCTTCTGCTGATTCCCGCTCCGTATTGGGCGCAGGAGTTGAATCCGCAATCGCTGTTGAAGCCTGCCGCTGATAGTTGGCCGACGTATAACGGCGACTACTCGGGACGTCGCCATAGCCCCCTCACGCAGATCAATGCGTCGGACGTTAACTCCTTATCGACAGCCTGGACCTATCGCGCCACGAACTACGGCGCGGGCGGTTTCGGTTCTGTGGTCAAATCGACTCCACTCCTGGTGAACGGCGTTCTTTACTTCACCATGCCCGACAACGTCTGGGCTGTTGATGCCCGCAGCGGCCGGGAAATCTGGCACTACAAATATCCGCCCAACGAAGGCGGCCACATCGGCCAGCGCGGCGTGGCCATGTGGGGCAACTGGCTGTACTTCGAAACGCCGGACTGCAATCTCATCTCTTTGAACGCGAAAGACGGCAAGGAGCGCTGGCGCAAACAGATTGCCGACGTTAAGCTGGAATACTTCTGCACCGTGTCGCCGCTCGTCGTCGGCAACCACATCGTGGCGGGCGTCGGCGGCGATTCGCTCGATAACCCAGGCTATCTCGAATCCCGCGATCCCGAAACCGGCGCGGTGCAATGGCACTGGAATACCGAGCCGCAAGCGGGCGAACCCGGCGCGGAAAGCTGGCCGGACGCCGACGCTCGCGGGCATGGCGGCGGCATGACCTGGATGACAGGCACCTACGATCCCGACTTGCATCTGATCTACTGGGGAACCGGTAATCCCAATCCCGTGCACGCGGGGGAAGCGCGCAAAGGAGATAATCTCTGGACCTGTTCCATTGTGGCGCTGAACGTCGACACGGGAAAAATGGCCTGGGGCTATCAGGTCTCCCCGCACGACACCCACGACTGGGACGCCGTGCAAACGCCGATCCTGTTCGATGGAGACTTCGGAGGAAGGCCGCGCAAGCTCCTCGCCCAAGCCAGCCGGAACGGATACTTCTTCCTTCTCGACCGCACCAATGGCGAACATCTCCTGACGGCACCCTTCATCAAAAGCAACTGGTCTCTCGGCATCAACGCCAAAGGTCAGCCGATTCCCGATCCCCAGAAAGAGCCATCCCGCAACGGCACGCTCGTTTCTCCCAGTTCCAACGGCGCTGCCAACTGGTTCGCTCCCAGCTTTGATCCTGCCACCGGCCTGTTCTACGTGGTGGCTTCCCAGAGCTACAGCGTCTTTTATTTGACGGCTGAAGGAAAGGCCGAGGGCTTTGCCGGGCGCGATGACTTCCTGAACTTTCCGGGCGCCATCAAAGCCATCGACTACAAAACCGGCGAGATCCGCTGGACGCACGATCTGGGAAGCATGGGCACCGGCCTGTTGACCACGGCTGGAAACCTACTCTTCGCCGGCGATAACTCCGGGCACATTCTGGCCCTCGACTCGAAAACCGGCAAAACGCTCTGGCACACCACGGTCGGAGCCAACCAGGCCAACGGAGCCATTACCTATCAACTCGACGGCAAGCAATACGTGGTCGTGGGAGCCGGTGACTCGCTGTTCGCCTTCGCTTTAGCCCCCGGTCAATAATACCGGTTAGGAGTTTTAGTATGTCCCTTGCAATCCTCAGCCAAAGGTTAATCTTGTTCTTATTGGCCCTCGCTCTGTTCGCCCCGGTGCGCCTCGGTTTTGCCGCAAGCAAAGTGGAAGACCAGGAAGTTGACTGTCCCGCTGCCTTCCGCGCCTACTCCACGGGAGGAACGCCCCTTCTCGATCTCCTGATGAACCCGGCGGCAAAGGCGGTGGTTGATCGTGACTTGCCGGGCTTTCTTGCCCAACTGCCTCCCATGCTGACCAAGCCGGCTCCTCCCACTCTCGCGGACATCCTGACGATCCGCACGATGGCCTCCGAGTTCTTTCCCATCCCTGCTTCGACGCTCGATAAACTGGATGTGGATCTGGCCCGCGTACCCGTAACGCGGGAAGCGGCAGTCGCTCGATGCGCCCGCTATGACCACACCCCGCCCGTCTTGCCGGTAAACCTAAGTCATCCGGCGATCCTGGTCTTTTCGAAAAGCAACGGATTTAAGGATGATCCCTCGGTAAACGCCGCCGCTGCCGCCTTAAAAACCATCGCCGCGCGTGAGCGCTGGAGCATGTTCTCGACCGAAAACGCCGCTGTATTTAATGCCGCCGATCTCCGGCGATTCGACGCCGTAGTCTGGAATAACGTAAGCGGTGACGTGCTGACTCTGGCGCAACGCCGCGATTTTCAATCCTACATCGAAGGAGGAGGAGGGTACGTCGGATTGCATGGCTCGGGCGGTGATTTTTTCTACGATTGGGACTGGTATGCCGACCGTCTCGTCGGAGCGCGGTTTAAGAGCCATCCCATGTCGCCCCAATTTCAGGCAGCCAAACTGAAAGTAGACGAACGGAACAACCCCATCGTGCGGGGCCTCCCGGCGGAATGGACCATGACGGACGAGTGGTACTCTTTCCAAACCAGTCCGCGTCAGAACGGCGCTGATGTGCTCATCACCCTGGACGAGACCACCTACCAACCCAGAGCCGGAAAGCTGGATCTCCGCATGGGCGACCATCCGATTGCCTGGACGCAATGCCTCGGCAAAGGTCGCTCCTTCTACACCGCGATCGGCCATCGCCCGGAAAGCTATAGCGAGCCGAACACTAACCGACTGATCGGACAAGGGGTGGCCTGGGCCGCCGGCCTGGGACCAGGCGCTTGCCGAGCGGAAGAGACCCGCTGAGACGCTGATCGGAGAGACTATCCAGTCACCATCGGGGCCAAGAGGTTCGATGAGTAAGTAAGACTATCGGGATCGTGCTTACTCTGCTTCACCCGGACTTCCTGATAGTCGTCATAATCATCGTCATTCTGGGGACGAGAACTGATGATCTTAAATACTTGGCCGGTCTTGACATTCACTGTTCCCGTGGCGTTCGCCAGCAAGTAAATCTCGCCACACTGATCCTGACCGAAGCTGAGAACGTCTAAACCCAGGCACTATAGGCTTTCAAGGCGCTACCAAGTAAAGAGGGCACGCTGGCATCAGGAGTTGGCGAGGTCGAGCAAATTTCTTATAACTATAAAGTGATTATGGTGCGGAGAGGGGGACTTGAACCCCCACGGTGTTACCCGCTAGCACCTCAAGCTAGTGCGTCTGCCAATTCCGCCATCTCCGCATTGCGCCGGACTTACCTCTTTGGAGCAGGATTCGTTTTGACCGGCGGCTGCGTACTCTTTTGCACCGTTGACGGCTTGCGGTTTTCCAATACGCTGCCGCTCGATGGGGCGCTGCGATCCGACAAAATCGCCAGCGACAAGGCGGTAATCATAAACAGAGCCGCCGCTACTTCGGTCGCCTTGGAAAGCACCGTCGCCGTGCCGCGAGGGCCAAAAACCGTCTGGGAACCCATGCCGCCGAATGCGCCCGCCAGATCCGCTGCCTTGCCGCTTTGCAGCAGGACAACCACAATCAGGAAGAAACACACCAGGATGTGCAAGGTTGTTAAGAGATACACCATGCCGCCTCTTAGTATATCAGTCAAAAGGATAATGCCAAACTGGAGCCATGAACGGTCCTCCCGTCCAATCCGCTGTCTCCTTATCGCTCGAACACTTGCGGGAAGAATACCGGCGCGGGGCGCTCGATGAGGTGAACTGCGATCCGAACCCGATGGGGCAGTTCCGGCGCTGGATGGAGGAAGCGCGAGCCGCTCAATTAAAGGAGCCAAACGCCATGACGCTCGCCACCGCCACGCCTGATGGACGCCCTTCCGGACGGATCGTGCTCCTCAAGGAACTGCTGGCGGACGGGTTCGTTTTTTACACCAATTACACTAGTCGCAAAGGTCATGAAATCGGAGCCAATCCGCACGTGGCCCTGACCTTTTACTGGGCGGAACTGGAACGCCAAGTGCGGGTGGAAGGCCGGATTTCGAAGGTCTCGCGGGAGAAGTCCGAAGCCTATTTCCGGGGCCGGCCCAAGGGCAGCCGTTTAGGTGCTTTAGTTTCTCATCAAAGCGAAATTCTGCCCAGCCGCAAGCCGTTGGAAGCAAAACTCGAAGAGTTACAATCGAAATACGCCGATACCGATGATGTGCCTGCCCCGGGCTGGTGGGGCGGGTATTGCGTCCGGCCCGAAGCCGTTGAATTCTGGCAAGGCCGCGAGAACAGACTTCACGACCGTCTGCTGTACCGAAGAACGAACGAAAACAATTGGGCGGTTGAAAGATTATCCCCCTAGTCCTACAGTTGTACTTACTGGAGAGCTATGCTGAGGGCAGACGAGGTGGTCCTGATGCCTGTGAGTTGTATTGCCCCCACTCCTGTGACCCGATGGACGGGTGGTCTGGAGGAAGTCGCCCAGCGAATCGGAACGCGTTTCTCTCGCTCGGAACCGCGCCAGCGCGCGGTGAACTACTTGCAGGGACTCCTCAGCCCCATCGGGCGCAAGAACGGCTGGCAGTTGGCCGAGCAAGCCGGAGATGTGTCTCCGTACGGGATTCAGCACTTCCTGGGTCGTGCCGCCTGGAACGCCGATGAGGTGCGGGATGATTTGCAGACATACGTCGTCGATCACCTCGGCGACCCCGAGGGGGTGCTGATTGTCGATGAGACCGGGTTCCTCAAAAAGGGCAAGCAGAGCGTGGGCGTGCAGCGTCAGTATTCGGGCACGGCGGGCGGCGTCGAGAACTGCCGGATCGGGGTCTTTCTCGCCTACCATGCTTCCGGCGGGCGCACGTTTTTAGACCGGGCGCTGTATTTGCCACGCTCCTGGAGCGAGGACCCGGAGCGCTGTCAAGCGGCGGAAGTGCCGGGCACCGTGCGGTTTGCCACGAAACTGACGCTGGCTCGTCAGATGATCGAGCCTGCCCTGGACCACGGCGTGCCCGCCCGTTGGGTAACGGGCGACTCGGTGTACGGCAGCGACAGCCACTTCCGGCGCTTTCTCCAGGGGCGCGGCATCTCTTATGTGCTGGGCATCACCAGCGACTACACCGTACGTCCCTACACCGTGGGCTCGCTGGCCGACGCACTGCCTCGGAACGCCTGGAAGCGGCGCAGCGCCGGAGCCGGCAGCAAGGGGCCACGCCGGTATGAGTGGGCGCTGCACCGGATGTATCTGGATGAAACGGGCTGGGGTCATTAGTTGCTCATTCGCCGGCGGATCGAAAAGCGGCAGGAACGGGCCTACTATCGGGTGTTTGCCCCTGCCGACACCACACTCGAACAAATGGTGGCGGTGGCCGGGAAGCGCTGGGCAATCGAGGAGTGCTTTGAAACCGCCAAGGGCGAGTGTGGCCTGGATGAGTACGAGGTGCGTAGTTGGGCCGGCTGGCACCGGCATATCACATTGTCGCTGCTCGCGCATGCCTACTTAACGGTGGTGCGGGCGCAGACGGTCCCCAGCGAGCCGCACAAAAAAAGCCGAAGCAGCCGAAAGAGGAGCTCATTCCCCTAACCGTACCGGAGGTGCGAGTGTTATTGTGGCAACTGGTCTGGCACGAGGTGCCACCGGCCGACTTGGTGATGCACTGGAGTCACTGGCGGCGTCGCTACCAAGCACAGGCACAGCGCTGCCACTACCGGCGTCACAGAGCAGGATAATCTATGTACAACTGTAGGACTAGGCCGTTTTGCCAATGATTAAACGAAGCGGCCCCTCCATACGTCCCAACCTTGTGTGTCGACTTCTTTACGCTTTGCTGTTGGGCTCAGTTTGCCTGCAAGCGGCGGTGGCATCCGCTGACGGGATCATCAGACAAGTGCAGGACCGGTATAACAGCGTCCGAACGCTGTCCGTGAACTTTGTCGAGAACTACAGCCTGCTAGGTCATCCCCGTTCGCCGGAAACAGGGACGCTCCTCTTACGAAAACAGGGCAAAATGCGCTGGGACTACACCCGGCCGGCGGGTAAGTTATTCATTTCGGACGGCAAAACTGTTTACCTCTATACCGCTGGGGATAATCGGGTAGAAAAAGTCCCGCTGAAAGACACTGAAGATATGCGGGCGCCTTTAGCTTTTCTCCTGGGAAAGCTGGACATGAAAAAAGAATTTCGTGATTTCACTACCAGCGAGGGCGAGGGTGGAAGCTGGTTGAAGGCGGCTGCCAAAAGCGACCGGGTACCGTACAAAACCGTGGAAATGCTGATAGGCTTAAATGGATCAGTACGGCAACTGAAGGTGGCGGGGCGTGACGGGTCCCTGCTGGCTTACGCTTTTGGGGATGAAAAGCTAAATCCGCCGGTGGCAGACACCGTTTTCCGCTTTACCATCCCGCCGGGAGCGCAAGTGGTGGACGCAGTTGAATTCCGATCCGAAACGCAAGAGTAACTATGGCTGAGTTTCTACTGCGCTATGCCGACGGGCGTGGGCAGATGCACGAACAGGTAACGGACGCGGCGAGCGAGCGCGAAGCCCGCGAGCGTTTATCGCACCAAGGCTACCTGGTGTATTCCGTGCGCGCCAAGGACCTGGGCGCGCGTCTGGGCGGAGTCGGCGGACGCAAGAAAGTCGTTAATCTTGAAAAATTCCTCATCTTCAATCAGCAGTTTGTCACTTTGATTCGCGCCGGACTGCCCATCTTGCAAGGTCTGGATCTTTTAGCCGACCGGCTCACGGACGAAAAATTGGGGCGGCACATCCAGGCCGTGCGCGACGAGGTTCGAACCGGAACCGTTCTTTCGGACGCTTTCGCGCACCAGAACGTCTTTCCTCCTATTTACGTCTCCTCTGTTCTGGCTGGCGAAAAAAGCGGCTCGCTGGTCGAGGTGCTGGATCGTTTCATTACGTATCAACGGCTCACGCTGGCCCTGCGAAAGAAGCTGCTGGCCTCGCTCATCTACCCTGCTGTCCTGATTGTGCTGGTGGTTTGCCTGATCGTGTTCCTGGTGACCTACGTGGTGCCAAACTTTGCGTCCTTGTACAACAGCATGGGGGCAACTTTGCCCTTGGCAACCAGCATTCTGATTGCGGTCGGCACCACCGCCCGGAGTTACGTGCTCGCCGGTTTTGGAGCCTTGCTGCTGGCCGTTGGCGCAACCTATTTATGGGCGAAGCGACCCTCCTCCCAGGAAACGCTTGACCGTATCAAGATGAAATTGCCGCTGGTCGGCGAAGTCTGGACCAAGTACCAGGTGGCGCAGCTATCGCGTGTGCTCGGAACCTTGCTGGTGGGCGGTATTCCGCTGATGCAGGCGATGGAAACCGCTGGCCGTTCGCTGGGAAGTCTGCTGTTAAAAAAGCTTCTTGATAATGCCGCGCTGCTGGTGCGGGAAGGCAAACCGCTCTCCTCCTCGCTGGCTAAAACCGGGTTGATCCCCGAACTGGCCGTTGACATGATGGAAGTAGGCGAGTCCACCGGGGCATTGCCGCAAATGTTGAGCAGCGTAGCCGAATTTTACGAAGAAGATGTCTCTACCCGCATGACCGCGCTTCTTTCCTTGATTGAACCGGCCATCATGATCTTAATGGGCATTTTTGTCGCCTTTGTGCTGGTGGCCCTTTATTTGCCTATCTTTTCTCTCGCGGACACCATCAGGTAGCTTTTCATGGCAACAGATACAATCACGTTCCCGCTCAAGGAAGCAAATCAGGAAACCGAGCAGGCGCAGGCCATCGCGCGCCGGTATTGCTGCGACTTTGTAGATCTCAAATTAACCAAAATCGATCACGAACTGTTCCGCACCGTACCGGTGGACCTGATGTTCCGTTACCACTTCGTGCCCTTGCAGGCGTACAACGGAACATTGGAGATTGCGCTTTCCGATCCGCGCCAGATCGTTTCCATCGACGAACTCGCTGTTCTCCTCTCGAAAAAACTCAAGATCAAGGTCGCCACCTATTCGCAGATCACGGATCTGCTGAAGAAAACAGAGCAATCCCAGCGCGTTCTGGAAGAAGTCACCGAAGGGTTCACGCTCGACGTCGTGGGCGATGACGAAAATGCGGACGAAAACCTTTCGATTGACCGGCTGACCTCGGACGAAGGCAACATCGCGCCGGTTATTAAGCTGGTGGACACCACCATCTTTAATGCCCTGGAGCGGCGCGCCAGCGACATCCATATCGAAACCCGCGACCAGGAACTTGCCATCAAGTACCGCATCGACGGCGTTCTGCAATACGCCATGAGTCCGATTGCCAAAGAGTGGTACTCGGCGGTCATCTCGCGTATCAAGGTCATGAGCGAACTGGACATCGCGGAACGGCGCGTGCCGCAGGACGGACGTTTCCGCGTGCGCTACAAAGGCCGCCTAATCGATTTCCGCGTGTCCATTATGCCCACGATTCACGGCGAAGATGCCGTGCTTCGCGTCCTGGACAAAGAGTCGATGAGCGAGAAGTTCTCGAAACTCACCCTGGACGTGGTTGGCTTTGCGGACAGCGATGTCGTCAAGTTCCGCCGCTACATCAAGGAGCCGTACGGCATGGTGCTGGTGACGGGTCCCACCGGATCAGGCAAAACCACCACGCTCTACGCGGCCCTGAGCGAGATCAAAAACGACGAAGACAAGATCATCACCATTGAAGATCCGGTTGAATACCAAATTAAGGGCATCACGCAAATTCCAGTGAATGAAAAGAAGGGCCTAACCTTCGCGCGCGGTTTGCGCTCCATCCTGCGCCATGACCCCGATAAAATCCTGGTCGGCGAAATCCGCGACCAGGAAACCGCGCAAATCGCCATTAACGCCGCGCTCACCGGGCATTTAGTATTCACCACCGTCCACGCCAATAATGTGTTGGACGTTTTAGGCCGCTTCCTGAATATGGGCGTGGAGCCTTACAACTTTGTCTCTTCCTTGAACTGCATTCTGGCCCAACGCTTGGTGCGCGTGATCTGCCCGCACTGCCGCCGGCCCGTCAAATACGACGACGACTATCTGGTGGAAAGCGGACTGAACCCGGACGAGTGGCGTTCTTTTCTTTTCTTCGAAGGCCGGGGTTGTATGGAATGCAGCGGGACCGGGTTCCGCGGGCGTACCGCCATTCACGAGTTGCTGGATCTGACGGAAAAAATTCGTGAAATGATTCTGGAACGCCGGCCTACATCGGAAATCAAACGCGTTGCGCGTGAAGACGGCATGACCTTTTTGCGGCAATCCGCGCTGGATCGCATGCGGGAGGGCATTACCACGCTGCGCGAAGCCAATAAAGTGACGTTTATCGAATAGGGTAGGTACTGTAGTCTGTCGTTTCTCCACCGCATTCAACAATATATAGCCGAGCCGCCGCCGGACCATCTCTTTGAAATCACGGAGAACTCCCTGGCCGCCGTTTCTCCTCGCGCGCCGGCCCAGCAGAAACAGGAAGTCCTGCCGGAGCGGGGCGCGGTGGCTTCTCCGGCCACTCCCAATTTACTGAAGCCGCAACTCTACCGGGACGCGCTCGGACGGGTAACGCCCGTGCGGGGGACAAAACGGGCGGCTACCGCCTTGATTATTCCTGATTATGCGGTTCGCATGGCCATGATTGACCTGGAAGAGTTTCCGCCGCGTGAGGAGGATCGCTTGGCGCTGCTGCGCTTTCGCCTGCGCAAAACCGTGCCGTTTCCGATTGAGGAAGCGCAGCTTGCCTATTCGGTGCAACTCAATCAGCCCAAACGCATTGAGGTGCTCGCCGTGGTGATCGCCCGCCCCATTCTGGATGAATATGAAACTCTGCTGACTTCAGCCGGATACCGGGTGGGGACGGTGGTGCCCTCATCCCTTGCCGCCCTGCCGCTCTGCACGGGCGTGGAACGAGGCTTAACGGTGCTGGCCAAGGCGGCGGGCGCAATCCTGACGATTCTCTTGCTGGAGTCGGGACGCGTGCGCCTGGTTCGCTGCCTGGATCTGGCCGTGGCCGAAGGCGAAGAAGCGCCGCGGGATAACGAAACAGTTCTGCCGGTGCTGCAACAAACATTGGCTTATGCGGAAGATCAAATCGGGCAGCCGGTCACCAGATTATTACTCTGTGGATTCGGAACCGATACCGATCCGCTCGGGTCTCTCGCGCAGAAAGAGCTCGGCATCAGCTATGCGCCGCTCCGGTCCAAATTTGGCGCTCCCTCGCAGGCAAAAGCCGGATTATTAGGTCTGTTGGAGCAGTACGCCTTATGAACCATCATTTGCTGGGCGCGATCAACCTTGCTTCGCAGCCATTCCGGCGGGAACGCGCGCAAAACGCGGTTTTGGCTGGCGTGTGCGCCGTTCTGCTGTGTTCCCTTTTGGCGTTAACGATCCTTGTGATGGGTGAACGGAAACAGGCCGAGGGTTTGCGGCGCACCATTGCAATCCAACGGACCGAACTGCAACGTTTTCAGCGGGAGGGAGCGCAGTTTTCCACCGTGCTGGCAAAACCTCAAAACGCGGACGTCTTTGCCCGCAGCGTTTTTCTGAATGAGTTGATCGCCAGACGCGCGGTGAGTTGGACGGTGGTATTCCGGGATCTTGAAAAAACTCTGCCTCCCAACATGCGGCTGATTGGGATACGGCTTCCGCAAGTCGCGGGAACGGATGCCCATGGAACCGATCGGGTGCAACTCGACATGGTTCTCGGGGCGGACCGGCCGGAAGCCTTGATTGAGCTGTTAAAGAGACTGGCGGGATCGGATCTTTTTGGATCGGCCCAGGTGCTTGGTCAACAACCGCCCACACAAAACGATCCGCTTTACAAGTACCGCGTGACAGTGACGTATGCCCAGAAACTTTAACTGGTTATCCAAAGGAAACAGCGCGGAGCGCCAGCCCCGCTTCTGGCTTCAAATCGCCATCGGCGCGTTGGCGCTGATGAATGCCGTCGCGCTTTATCTGTACCTGATTCCACCCGGCGGGTCGCGCCGGGATCTTATGGCTGAAAGCCAACAGGTGCGTAAGGAAATCGCGGCAGCGCGGACCAAAGCGGTGCGTTTAAGAACGGTGTCCGGCAAGGTGCAAACCGGCAGTTCGCAATCCTATGACTTTCAGGCCAGATACATGCTTCCCGACCGTCTCGCTTACGGAATTTTGATTACTGAAATTCAGAGAATGGTAAAAGAGTCGGGCTTGCAGGAGCGGGATGCTGTATACAGCAGAGAGCCGATTGAGGGCACGGCGGATTTGACCCTGCTGACAAGCACCGCCAACTATGAAGGCACATACGAGAATTTGAAAAAATTCTTATATGAAATCGATCATTCGCCGGCGCTGCTCATGGTGGATAACGTGACGGCCGCGCCGCAACAGAAGGGGAATCAGATTAACACGAGTAT
>CAXUBB010000002.1:16358-38801 GCA_964249105.1 uncultured Bryobacteraceae bacterium
CGAGTATTCGCTTTCAGGCCGTCGTTCGCGACGATGCGAGCGGCCCGATGAGAGGACAACCGTGAGCGCGGCGAAGGCAACAAGGATCTTCGGAATCCGCATGGGGATCGATCCAAAGATTCTCATTGGCGGCTTAGTCGTCCTCGCGGTTGTTCTGTTCTGGTACAACTCGCGTTCCGATGAGGGGGAAACCGCTCCGGCACGGACGCCGCCTGTGGAAGCGGCGCAAACCGCGCCGCCCGCTTCTTCGACATTATCGCGAACACCAGCGGCCCGTCGCGCCAACAATCCGGCGAATGATCGCAGCCGATTGCGGCTGCAGCCGATTGATGCCACTCGGGGAGACGTTGATCCAACGCTGAGACTGGATCTGTTAAGCCGGTTGAGCGCTGTTAAGTTTGAACCGGCTCGCCGTAGCTTGTTTGAAATCGGAGCCGTGGCGACGCCGGAGGCAGCGGCGCTCGCGGCCATGAAGAACAAGCCGATTATCAACCCGAAGCCGCTTACGACGCCGTCACCGCCGCCTGTGACTGGCCCGCCGCCCGTGAACATCCCATTGAAGTACTACGGCTTTGTAAAACCCATGGAGCCGGGGCAAGTCAATCACGGATTCTTTCTGGATGGCGATAATGTGCTGATGGCGAGCGAAGGCCAGATGTTGAAACAACGATATCTGGTGGTGGAATTAGGCCCCAACACGGCCAAAATGGAAGATATTCAGATGAAGCAGGGCCAAACTTTGCCGGTGATGCCCGCCGCGCTGCAACAACAATGAAAAAACATTCGAAATCCACCGGGGAGCGTGGCTCAGCACTGCTGATTGTTTTCGTGTTCGCCGCAGCCGTGGCGATCATGCTCTACATGGAAATGCCGGTCGCTGTTTTTGAGGCCCAGCGCAACAAGGAACAACTCTTGATTGACCGAGGCAACGAGTACGCGCACGCGGCGAAGCTGTATCTTCGCAAGGTCGGCCAGTATCCGCCGACGATCGACGCGATGGAAAATACGAACCGGATGCGTTTTCTGCGGAAGCGGTACAAGGATCCTTTCACCGGCAAAGACGATTGGCGTCTGCTGCACGCCGCGCCCAACGGGATGCTGACTGATTCCAAGGTGAATCCCATCAACAATAACGTGACCGGGGCGGGAAACAGCAACCTCAACGCGAATAATACAAGCGCCGGCAACTCTTCTCCATTCGGCGGCTCCAATTCTGCTTCGTCCAACTCCCCATTTGGCGGTTCTAACTCTCCTTCGTCCAGTTCCATATTCAGCGGTTTTAACTCAAGCAACTCCAATTCAACGGGGGCAAACTCGGCGGAAGTGGTAGTGCCCGCAATTCCGCAGCGTCGCCCGGCGATTGCGGCCAATGGAGCCGTTAATCAGGATTTATCAAATGGTCCACTGGGTCCGGGAGCGCCTCTGCCTATGGATAATGCCTCTTTCAATGCGGGTTCGCCGCCAGTCCCGGCTGTCGGCAGCGCAGGGCCCAATGCGCCGACCAACGCCATTCAAACAGCGGCCAACGGACAGGTGCCGAATCAGAATCCGACAACGCCGCAAACTCCAGGGACCAATCCGGCCGGGGCGGCTCCGGGAGCATCTCCTTTTCGATCAAGCCCTTTTAGCACTGGGTCTTCTTCCTCGTCATCAGGACTGGGCGTTATGCAGGGCGGCGGCGGAGTGGGAATCGCGGGAGTAGCCAGCAAGGCGGAGGGTCACAGCATTAAAACCGTGAACGACCAAGAAAACTATTCCTTGTGGGAGTTCTACTACGATCCCAGCAAGGACGCCATGCGATCGGCAGCAGGCGCTCTGGCGCAAATGGGAGGCGGGCAACAAACTGGAACCGGTCAGCCGTCCAACACCGGGTTCAACTCGGGGACGAATTCGACTTCCGGCTTTGGCAATTTTGGCGGAGGCTTGAGCGGAACGCAGAACTCACCACGCGGCGGCTTCGGTCAACAGGGCAGCACAAATAGCGGATTCGGTCAACAGGGCGGCGCAAACAGCGGCTTCGGCGGTTTTGGAAATTCAGGAACAAGCACTCCAAACAGTTTTGGCAACTCACCGGCAGGAGCATCCAGCGGTACTTCGACAAATCCGCCGCAGCAATAAACGGCGCAAGTTGATCAGTTATTTGAGAAGAAATCTAAAGGCCGCAAAATCTGAAATAAATTGTTATGGTTGTCGGTCCAGGGCCGCAGCCCTACAGGGATGTGGATCGGCTCTTCCTGTTTAGTAACCAACGAAGATTTCATGAACCGGCTGTTTCTCGACAACAGCATCCAATCGGAGGGCGCTATGCACAATTTGTCATTGCCTTCATTTTCGATCCGCTTCGCGGGATAGCCGAATCGGTCGGCCAGTTGTTTCACAACCGCATCCAGATCCAAAAACGTGTTGGACGTATGAATCGCAAGAATTCCGTTAGGCTTGAGATGCCGCAGATATAACTCGATTGCCTCCTCGGTCAGCAGATGGACGGGGATGGCGTCTCCCGAAAAAGCATCCACGGCCAGCACGTCAAACTGCTGCGGCGCTTCCGATTGCAGTGAAAGCCGGGCGTCTCCCAATGTAATTTCTTTCCGTGCCGGACTCTCCCGCAGATAAGTAAACAGCGAATTGGCAATCTGCACTACATCCGGATTGATTTCGTAAAAGTGAAAGAAATCGCTTGGCCTGCCGTAAGCGGCGAGCGTGCCCGTGCCTAATCCGATCACGCCGACCCGCTTGGAGTTTTCACAGCAAAACTGTAGCGCGAGTCCAATCCCGGAGTTGAAACCATAATAGGTCACTGGGAATTTCCGCCACGGCAGACTGAGGTACTGAGCGCCATGCTGGATTGTGCCGTGATAGAGCACACGAGCCGGTAGATGCCCGCAGTCGCTCGATTCGGTCACCCGCAGCGCTCCATAAAAGTTGCGAACCATGGCAATCGATTGATGCCGCAAGCTCTGAACATTCAGAACCAGCACGC
Organism: uncultured Bryobacteraceae bacterium; assembly: GCA_964249105.1. GTDB lineage: Bacteria > Acidobacteriota > Terriglobia > Bryobacterales > Bryobacteraceae > Bog-105. Next base: position 19,339 of record CAXUBB010000002.1, read on the forward strand.
ACGCCATCAAGACTGAAATCGAGCACCACAGCGCCCGCCAAGCCCATCCGTTCCGCCACAGCGTCCCTAGCGCCAGCAGTGCCGTTAAAAGCAGAGTGAGCGGAAATTCGTATAGGTTGGAGAAGAGCCTTGGCGCTGCCAGCGCCACAAACATTGCTCCCAGCGCTCCGCCGAGCGACAGCATCAGGTAAAACGAGGTCAGCGCTCCTGCTTCCGGCTTTAACCGATTGAGTTCGCCGTGGCAGAACATGCAGCAGACAAAAAGCCCGAGGCAAAAGAGCGGTACACTGATCTGCACCGCGCCGATTCCCCGTGAATCATAGACTTCATAGCCCATGGCGAAAAGGAAAACGGCTGATAACCGAACGAAAAACCAGCGATAGTAGAACCGTTTCCGGCTGAACACCAGCGTAAAAGTCAGCAGATAACACGCCAAAGGCAGCACCCACAATAACGGCACAGGCGCGACGTTCTGCGTTAGATGATCAGTTACGGTCAACAGCAGCATCGATCCGCAAGCCGACAGCGCCAGCCAGTGCAATTTCCGCCGTGGCGAAGGTTCCTCTCTGCGTTCCGCCAAAGATTCCGACCCATTGCCGCCTGTGCGGCTGAGAAAGGTCGTAGTCGCGCAAAGGGGAACAAAGAGGGCGAATAAAAACGACCACGCTCCCGCTTGCATGCTTGTGGGCATTCGCGGCTCGATCAGAAACGGATATGCCGGCAAAGCGAGAAACGAAGCAAAGTTGGATAACGAGAACAGATAATACGCATCTGCTTGCGGGCGCATACGACGAAACCAGATTTGCATCAAGGGGCTCGTCGCGCTTAACAAGACGAACGGAAGGCCGATGGTTGCCGTTAACAGCCCGAGAACTCTCCAGGCGGGATCCGCTCCGGAATGCGTGCTCCACCCCGCCGAGGGCAGCAAGGGAAGAAAGCTGAAACTGAGAACCAGCAGTACGATGTGCGTTTCCGCCTGCCGCTTCGACGATAGCCATCTGTTTATCCGGTCCGCGTAGTAGTAGCCAATCAGCAGCGCCGATTGAAAAAAGACAAGGCACGTCGCCCAAACGGCGGCTGCTCCGCCAAACCACGGCAGAATCATCTTCGCAATCATCGGTTCGATCAGAAACAGCAGAAAGGCGCTCAGAAAAACCGTCGCCGGACAAAGCAGCAGGAATAGTTGCTCTTTCCCGGACGCTGCGCGAATGGCAAATGGCGTTTCTGCACTCATGGAAGATGTCCCATTATGTTATCCGGCAAGCCGGAACGAATCAGTGGAAAATAAATAGAACGATGCAAACCTTTGACGCAGTTCTCAAGCTGCTCCTGCAGCAATCGAAAGAACTGTTGCCGCATTTAGCCGGAATCAAAGTCGTGGACTGGCTGCCGACCGAACTGCCGCGCTTGCAAAAACGCTATCTGGATCCACTCGGGCGGGCTGGCAACGGCAAGTTTCTGCATGTGGAGTGCCAGAGTACGAACGATGCCTTGATGCCCGTGCGCATGGCCGAATACAGTCTCGTCGTGTATCGTATGCAGGGCGAGTTTCCCATTCAAATCGTTCTATACGTCGGGCGCGAGCCTCTACGTATGAAAGACCACCTGGACGGACCATTTAGCGGATTTCGCTACACGCTGGTCGATCTGCGCGAGATGGATGGCACGCCGTTGCTGGCAAGCGCGGAAACGAGTGATACTGTAGTTAGTATCCTGACGCGCCTGTCCGATCAGCGCCAGAATGTAGAGCAGATTGTGCGAAGAGTGGCCGCGGAACCGGATGCCGAGCGGCGGAAGTTCTATCTGGAATCGTTGCTGATTTTAGCGGGGCTGCGGGATTTAGAAGAGCAAGTCAAAGAGGAGGTAGAGAAAATGCCGGTTTTTATTGACACTTTAGAAAACAAAGTGTTGGGCCGCGAATACATGCGGGGTGAACGCCACCTGTTGCGGCAGATGCTGGAGAAGCGATTCGGCGCGCTGCCGGAGTGGGCCAGTCAGGGTCTGGAAAAAATGAGAGAACCGATGCTGAGCGATCTGGGTTTGCGTTTGCTGGATGCCAAGAGTTTGGAAGAATTGATGGGCGAATAAAGTAGCCAGCCTATTCGATGCAAAACCGTTCCTGGCGCCGTTACCGGAATTACACTTTCCTGATTCCGCTCTTTGCGGCAGCATTGCTATACCAGATTACCTATTCGGTCACCGCTTTTAATGAGGTCCTTCATGGTGCGACTATCTCTGATTTTCCTTTTGATACGGATAACGGGACCGTAGATTCCCTCAGCAAAGACGCTGAGAAGGCAGGTCTTCGCCCAGGGGATCAAATTCTGACAGTGGATGGAAGAGAACTCAAAAACTCGAAAATACTTGTGCAGCAGATCCGCCAACACAAGCCGAAAGAACTGTTAACACTTACGGTTATTCCCAAAGGACAATCCGGCACGAAAACGTTGCGAGTGCCTGTGCGCGCAGCCGGCGCCAAATCCGCAATGGCTTGGGACCTGGTTTTTACAGGAGTGCTAATTGCCATGGCGCTGTTTTGTGTGCTTGTCGGCATTTACGTAGCGGCCATTCTGCCCAACGATATCCGCGCCCTTATCTTTTTCGGCCTCATGCTGGCCCTCTCGCAAGTGGTGCGGATCTCAAACTGGTACAACTTTCCAGCGCCTCTTTGGACCTTCGCTGAAGCTTGGAGTCTACTCACGAGTTTGAGCTGGAGCGTATGGCTTGTATGCTTCGGACTCTACTTCCCGGAGAGATTTCAGTGGGACTTGCGGCGACCTTGGCTGAAGTGGCTGTTTCTTGGCCCATACGTTCTGTGGAGCCTTCTCATAACGACCTACGCGGTCAGCGGGCAATTCGATTTTCACGCATTTCCCGCTGCGTTGGACCGGCTGCTTAAGGGTCCCATTATCGGTCTGGCTATTGCTGGCGCAATCACGTTCTTTTTTGCCAGTCTTGGCATCAAAATCGGGACGTCCCGAAACCGGGATGCATGCCGTCGCTTGCGCATTCTTATGGCTGGGTCAGTGATAGGTCTTAGTCCGCTCGGGTTGTCGATTTTATACCGAGTTGTAGGCCACAAAGGCATGTTTGATGAGACTGCGCAGCCGATTATCATTGCTATCTGCTTGTTGTTCTGCCTCTTCCCTTTAACGCTCGCTTACGTCATTGTGACGGAGCGCGCCATGGATCTGCGCATGGTGATCCGTCAAGGCGTGCGTTACACGCTGGCCCGGGGCGGCATGCGGGCGCTGTTAGCTCTGGTAGCAGTGATGGTGATGTGGGGGATAAACGTTCTCATCATCGGATCGATGTTGAGTTCAACCGCGAAATTCACCGTTGTTGCTGTTGTGGTTATTGCCATGGTGATCGTGGTCCGCAAGACCCGGAATCGGCTGATGGTGTGGGTAGATAAGAAGTACTTTCGCGAGGCTTATAACGCGGAACTCTTACTGGAGGATTTGAGCGATACGGTCCGTTCCATGGTGGATCAGAACGCGCTGCTGAACACCGTGGCGCGTCGCATCTCCGAATCGCTGCACGTGCCGCACGTTTCCATTCTGCTCAACGGCGAGGGCGCGTTTCGTCCCGTTTATTGCCTGGGCTTTGATCCTCCGCCGCAATTATCTCTGCCGGAGGATGGTGAAACAGTTAATTTGGTCAAGGAAGCCGAAGATCCTCCACGCATCTATTTTGACCGGGATGATAACTGGGTTCACACAGCGCCCGAGACGGAACTGGTTACTCTGAAGACGATCCATGCGCAACTGCTGTTGCCGATTGGATTGAAGAATAAGCTGCTCGGCATTTTCAGCCTTGGTCCCAAGCTCTCTGAAGAGCCTTACTCGCGAACCGATATTCAACTCCTCCGCTCCGTGACCTTGCAAACGGGACTGGCTCTGGAAAACAGCCGTTTGATGACCGCCGTTGCCGAAGAGATGGCGCAACGCGAACGGTTGAATCGTGAGATCGAAATCGCGCGGGAAGTGCAGGAACGTCTTTTCCCGCAGCGTCTGCCGGCCATTGCGGGAATCGATTACTCCGGCGCCTGTCGCCCGGCTTTGGGAGTCGGAGGCGATTACTATGACTTTTTGAAACTGGCCAACGGCGATCTCGGAATTGCAATCGGAGACGTGTCGGGGAAGGGAATTGCCGCAGCGCTATTGATGGCTTCCCTGCAGGCGTCGCTACGCGGGCAGGCCATGATGGGCGGAGGCGACTTGGCGCGATTAATGTGCAACGTGAATCAACTGGTTTACGACGCGACGCCAGTGAATCGCTATGCCACTTTCTTTTATGGCCAGTACAACGGGGAAAGCCGAGTTTTTACTTATGTGAACGCTGGCCATAATCCGCCGATCATCTTGCGCCGCGCCGCGGATGGAACGATTCACGTCATACGCCTGGAAACGGGTGGATCGGTCGTCGGCCTTTTTCCCAATACGCCCTACCAACAAGGATCGCTAGCGCTGGAACCTGGAGATCTTTTTATCGGCTTTACGGACGGGATCAGCGAAGCAATGAATATTCAAGAGGAAGAGTGGGGAGAAGAGCGGTTAATTCCTGCCGCCGAGGCCAACGCCGGAAGAAGCGCCGCCGACATCATTCCGAGCCTGATGGCGGAGGCCGACCGCTTTGCTTCCGGCGCGCCCCAGCATGACGACATGACTCTCGTTATCTTGAAAATGTGCAAGTCTTAGCCTCATCGCCGGTTGCACGGACAGTTATTCGACCGGCTGGATGAACTGGCCAACTCCAACGCCCATTGCGCTTTTTTCAGAAGCCCATGCCCGATTTGCCTCGGACAGGAACCGTTGAAGATGGAGAACAAACGAAATGTTCATGGAATAATGCGAAATTTCTTTCCACGCGTCATCCGAAGTACACCGAAGTCGCGCCGATCCAGAGTGAAAATCGTTTCAATCTCTTCACGGTTTGCCAGATGCACTAGGGAGGCATCGGCAAGCTGTATGCCTAAGTCCCTATACCGCGCTAGAATCGCTGCAATGCTGGGGAGATCCGCCTCGTCCAGGGAAGCAAGTTTAAAAGGACGAGCGTTGAAAGAGGATAGCAGGATTCCGAGCGCCTGTGGGTACCCTCGCAAAAGCCAAGCTGTTTCAGTGATAACGGGCCAACAGGTCAGTAACGGCCCTCGAAGTTTCCGAAGTTGCTCCACGCAAGCTTCATGATGCTCATCAGATGCCGAGAGGATAGCGGCAATCGGGCCGGTATCTACCAGTATTCCACTATTCAAGAGTCACCAAAGCCGTCGAAATGTCTTGGGTTAGTGCTAAGATCCCGGCTCGCGCCCCGTACAGCGCCAATCAAACCCGATTTTTTGGCGTGTTCGTAAGCAGTAACTCCCTTGTCCTCGGCTGCGAACTGCTGTTCGATTGCTCCTCGAACGATGTCGGACTCGCGTGTGCCGCTCCGATAAGCGGCATCTTTAATGCGTCGGCGCAGTTCAGCGGGGAGCCGTACCGTAATTCGATAGTCTTTCATTTCTGTCTGACATCTTATCAATATTGTCGGACGTCAGAAGAGATTATGGCAGGCGTGAAAATGCAGGTTCTCTGCAATGACTTTCCGCCGTGCGCATCGCATCGGAGTTAGCATAAAGACGTGTTTTCCTGTAAACATGTTTTCTTTCTGGCTCTTGTGCCCTGCGCTTGCGCCGAGGTTCACAATCTGACTTTGCAGCAGGCTTTGGAAGTAGCGGCCCGCCAAAATCCTGATGTTGTCCTAGCCCGTCTGGATCGCCAGCACGCCGAGTACGGTGTCCGAGTGGCTCAGGACCCGTTCCGGCCCAAAGTTTACGCGGGTAGCGGACTTGCTTATACCTACGGCTATCCCAACAGTATCGAAGGCAATGCGCCCAGTCTCTTCCAGGTACGGACAGATATGGCGATTTTTAACCGCTCCAAAAGTTATAACGTAGCTTCTGCCCGTGAGATTGCCCGCGGAGCCGAATTAGGAACCCAATCCAAGGCGGAAGACGTCGCCTATCAGGCGGCAGACCTTTTCTTAAGGGCCAGCCAGCTTGAGCACGAAGGCCAAACGCTCAACAATCAACTGCCGAGCTTGCAAAGGGTTGTGGGAACCATGGCCGCTTCAGTTTCGGAAGGCGTCGAGTTGCCGTTGGAGTTGAAGCGCGCGCGAGTTAATCTTGCCATGTCGGAGCAGCGCCTCAGCTCCAACAAAATGGACAGCGATTATTACGAGATGATGCTGGCCGTGGCGCTGGGCTACTCCGCGAATGATCGCGTGCAGCCGGTTGACTCCGATCTCTCCACCATTGCCGCTCCTCCTTCCGAGACCGAAGCGGCCGATACCGCGATGCGCGGCAACAAAGAACTCCGGCAAATGCAATCAAACATCCTGGCGAAAGCCCTGGACGTTCGTTCCTTCAAAGCCGCGCGCTTGCCGCAAGTCGATTTAGTGGCGCAGTACGCTTTCTTCGCGAAGTACAACTACGAGCAGTATTTTCAGAAGTTCCAGCACAACAACTTCCAACTGGGCGCATCGGTGGCGATACCCATCCTGATCGGCTCCGCTTCCAACGGACTGGCGCAGGAAGCTTACACCGATATGCAGAAGTTGCGTATCCAGATGGATCAAACCCGCAACCGCATCCTAACGGAAACGCGGCGCAGTTATCAGATCTGGCAGAACGCGCAGAATATGCGTAATCTGGCGCGTATGCAGTTGGACTTTGCCCGCGAAGAACTAACCGTGCTGTTGGCTCAGAATGGAGAAGGCCGCATCCCGATTAGCAGAGTGGAACAAGCACGGCTGGAGGAGAGCAATAAGTCAATGGTCTTCTATGAAGCCGACGTGCAGGAACTTCGCGCCAAGCTCGCCATTTTACGGCAAACCGGAAACCTTTTGGCGGCAATTCGCAATAGCGGCCAGGGAACATCGCAGCCATGACCTTTCCCGCCTCCGATCCAATTCCGGAGATGGAGCCGGTTGCGCCGGATGCGGCCAAGGCCGTTCCGGCATTGGAAATTCACGATCTGCAAAAAATTTATAACGGATTTCATGCCGTGGACGGCTTGAGCATCTCTGTTCCGCAAGGCGTCTTTTTCGGCTTCCTCGGTCCGAACGGAGCGGGGAAGACAACCACGATTAAAATGCTCATGGGTCTGGCCCAGCCCAACGCCGGAACGATTCGTGTGCTCGGCTTCTCCATGCCGGAACAGTCGCTGGAGATCCGGAAACAAATTGGTCTCGTCCCGGATGATACGCTGCTCTTTGACTATTTAACCGGCGCGGAATACCTCGAATTTGTGGCTCGCCTGTATGCGCTGCCGCGTCCGCTCGCCAGGGAACGCGCCGGCGAACTACTCCAGCTCTTTCAGCTTTACGAGAACCGCCGCAAGCTCATCGGCGAGTATTCGAAAGGCATGCGAAAGCGCGTGGCCATGGCCGCCGCCCTGATCCACCAGCCGCGCCTGTTCCTCATGGACGAGCCGTTTGAAGGAGTGGATGCCGTGGGCGCCCGCCTGATGAAAGATATCCTGCTTGAACAAGTGCGGCACGGCGCTACTGTTTTCTTAACATCCCACGTGCTGGAAGTCGTCGAGCGTCTGTGTGATCAGGTTGCCATCATTAACCGTGGCAAAATTGTTGCCCAAGGCACGATGGCTGAGTTGCGCAGGCAGGCCGCAACGGGAGAATCAGGGACGCTCGAAGAAATCTTCGTGGATCTTGTGGGCGCCGAACGCTACAACGAGAAATTGGATTGGCTGTAAGGCATGTTGTGGCTGCGGGGATTGCTTTTTACTCTGCTGGTTCCAGGACTGATCGCTTTCTATCTGCCGTATCTCATAATTGTCTCCCGCCTTCGGCAAGGAGGGTTGTGGCGACTTGGATGGATATTGATAGCTACCGGAAGCGCCATCTATTTCCGCTGTCTGCTCAGCTTTTTGTTTGCCAACGGAACACCGGCCATTTTTTTCACTCGTCATCTGAAGAACATCATTGGCCGCGAGCCGCCCGCGCTGGTTCGCGGCGACCTTTATCAGTTCTCGCGTAATCCCATGTATCTCGGTGTCGTGACCGCCATCTTGGGTCAGGCGCTTCTTTACGCCTCGGGCTTGCTCGCCGTCTATGGCATCACCGTATTCCTGTTGTTTCACCTGACCGTAATCTTCATTGAAGAGCCGCATTTGAAGGCCCGCGATCCGAAATCATTTGAACGATACCGACGTGAAGTGCCGCGCTGGTTTGGACGGACTAGGAAAAACGGGCGTGCTGAGATCAATGCAAAGCGGAACCAGCTTCTTGACGAACACTGAGGAGAAAGTTGCTTAGAATTTCCACTCTCGGTTCCGCTAACGCCCGTGCGGTTTCAAAATGCAGTTGCTTCGGTAGCGTCGAAAGCGCTTTTTGGAGCGATTCAATGGCGGCGGTGAAATCCGGAAAGCGCGTGTCGCGCCCGATTTTACAGACGGTCCGCAGTATGCCGATGGCTCCGAGTTGTTCGAGGATGTCCGCATCTCGAAGAATCTGGCCTTCGACGCTGGTCGGCTGCTTCGCGGGCTGATGCGTTCGAATTGTTTCGAGTACCGGCGCAATCTTTTCCGCGGGAAACCCGAAGCCCGCGAGCAGCTCCGGCGTCCGCTCCATCGCGTAGGCCGTATTGTCCCAATGCTGGAGCGCCTGGAGGTCTTCCGGTCGATGTCCGGTAAACACGCCAAGATCGTGCATCCATGCCGCCGCATAGACAACATCGTCATCATAAGCCTGCCCCTTGCCGACCTGAAGCGTCAGTTCATAAAGGCGCGGCTGATGTCCAAATTTCTCCCGAGGCTTGGCTTGTCCGGCAATGTAGTTTGCAATTGCCCGGCGAAAGTTCTGCGACGCCATTTCTTCAGCCTAACCTCCGCCGATTACGATGAAGTTGCATGGAACGCATCCCGTTTCGCGCCACTATCGCCGCTTCGCCTTATGCCGAGTTACGGCTTCCCGTTGCGCTGCTGCTCGACAACATCCGCAGCATGTATAACGTGGGAGCATTTTTCCGCACCGCCGACGGCGCCGGCATTGAACGGCTTTTGCTTAGCGGAATCACCGCCCGTCCGCCCAAAAGCGCCATCACCAAAACAGCTTTAGGAGCCGAGAACCGTGTCCCCTGGCAGTCCGTGGCCGATCCAAAATCCGAGATTGATCTCTTACGCTCGACTGGTTACGAGATCGCGGCAATTGAAACCAGCGACCGCGCCCTTGACATCTTCGAATGGCAGCCGCATTTCCCCATATGCGTGCTCTTCGGCCATGAAGTGGATGGTCTGAGCAAAAATCTGCTCGAACTCTGTGATACGCACGTGCGCATTCCCATGCTTGGATTGAAGCATTCCTTGAACGTTGCCAGCGCGGGCGCAATCGTTATGTATGAGCTTTTGCGCAAATATAAAACCCTGCTAACCGCATAATTGGCGATGGCTGCGGCTACCCTGAAAGAAGTGTCCGCCGCATCAAACCTAAGCGATCTCAATTCTAAAGCTCAAGTGACCGTCAGGGAGAAAACTGTTTTCGCTGTTCTCGGAGCGATTAGCTTTTGCCATCTCCTGAATGACATGGTGCAGTCGCTGATTCCTGCCATCTACCCCATCTTGAAAGATGCGTTCCATCTCGATTTCGGGCAAATCGGATTGATTACACTTACATTCCAGATCACTGCGTCACTGCTGCAGCCCGTAGTCGGACTTTACACTGACAAGAAATCGCAGCCATACTCCTTGGCTGCCGGTATGGGATTCACTTTGATCGGCCTCCTTCTGCTCTCGGTAGCCCCTAGCTTCGGAGCGCTCTTATTGGCTGCCGCGCTCGTTGGCATGGGATCGTCTGTATTTCACCCGGAGTCGGCGCGAGTGGCGCGCATGGCATCAGGCGGGCAGCACGGATTGGCCCAATCCGTGTTTCAAGTAGGCGGAAATGCCGGTGCGTCGCTGGGACCTTTGCTGGCTGCTTTCATCGTGCTTCCGCGCGGGCAGCGCAGCATTGCCTGGTTCTCTGCGGCGGCGCTGCTCGGCATGGCCGTGCTGACAATCATCGGCTCCTGGTACAAACAGCGGATCGTTTTACAAAAGCAGTTGAAACAAACGTATGCAGAGACTAAATCAAATCTTCCTTCGAGAAAAGTTTTGGTCTCCATCGTGGTGCTGGTCGCGCTGGTTTTTTCGAAGTATTTTTACCTGGCGAGCCTGACGAGTTACTACACGTTCTATCTCATTTCCAAATTCCACGTTTCCGTGCAAAGCGCTCAACTGCACCTGTTTCTGTTTTTGGGAGCAGTGGCGGCGGGAACACTGATCGGCGGACCAGTGGGAGACCGCATTGGCCGCAAGTACGTCATCTGGTGCTCCATTCTCGGCATTCTGCCTTTCACGCTGATACTTCCTTACGCAAATCTGTTCTGGACCGCTGTTTTGAACGTGGTGATCGGGGTGGTTCTTGCCTCGGCTTTTTCGGCCATTCTGGTTTACGCGCAAGAACTGGTTCCAGGACGAATCGGGCTTATCTCCGGCATCTTCTTCGGACTCGCTTTCGGAATGGGCGGCATCGGAGCGGCGCTGCTGGGTAAGTTGGCCGACGCAACAAACATCAATTTCGTCTATCACGTGTGTTCATTTCTTCCCGCCATCGGTCTCTTAACGGCCTTTTTGCCTGATCTGAAGAAGCGGTAAATGCCGGATCGTGAGAGGCAATTACGCCATCTGAAAAGAAAGGACATTTTCATGCCGGACAAGCATAAAGTAGTTATCGTAGGAGGCGGTTTTGGCGGTCTGAACGCCGCGCAAGCATTGAAAAAGGCTCCTGTCGAAGTCACCCTTATCGACAAGCGGAATTTTCACCTGTTCCAGCCGCTGCTGTACCAGATTGCTACCGGCTCTCTGTCGCCCGGAGAAATATCCGCCCCGCTCCGTTCGATTCTTCGCAATCAGGAGAACTGCAGCGTGCTGCTTGGAGAGGTGGTGGACGTTGATCCAGCGGCAAAATTCGTTGTTTTGAAAGATGGCGCTCACGTTCCGTATGATTCGCTCATCATGTCCACAGGTTCACAGAGCAGCTATTTCGGCAACGACGCTTGGCGTGAGTGGGCGCCCAGCTTAAAATCCATTGAAGACGCTATAACCATTCGCCACAAGATTCTGTTCGCTTTCGAGGCGGCGGAGCGCGTACACGAGCATCGGGAGGAGCGCCGCGAGTGGCTGACCTTTGTTATTGTCGGCGCGGGAGCTACCGGTGTTGAACTGGCGGGAGCTTTGGGAGAAATCGCCAATGAAACGCTGAAGCGCGATTTTCGCTTCATTCGCCCCGAGGAAGCGCAAATTTTTCTGGTGGACGGCTCTTCCCGCATCCTGCCCGCCTACTCCGAAAAGCTTTCCCGTAAAGCCGAAAAGTCGCTGCTGAAACTGGGCGTTCGCTTCCGTCCCAATTTGCGTGTGACGGGAGTGGATGCGGAGGGCGTGACATTCACAACCATGGGCGAGGGAGGACAACCCAAACTAGGCCGCATCCAAGCGAAAACCGTCATATGGGCTGCCGGTGTCACTTCCAGCGGGGTCACAAATATCGTCGCGAAAGCCACGGGCGCCGAGACGGTGAAAGGAGGTCTCATCAAGGTCACTCCAGGCCTGACAATCCCCAACTACCCTGACATCTACGTGGTTGGCGATCAGGCATGGTATCTCGACTCGAAAGGGAAACCGCTGCCGGGAGTCGCTCAAGTGGCCATGCAGGAAGGCACGTATGCGGCCAAGTCAATTCAGCGTAAAATTTCAAATCAATCTCCCCTCAAGCCGTTCAGTTACTTTGACAAAGGCAGCTTGGCTGTCATCGGCCGAGGGTCTGCCATTGCTCATGTCTTTGGCGTGGACCTGTCGGGACTGCTGGCCTGGCTCATCTGGCTGTTTATCCATCTTATGTATATTGTGGAATTCCAAAGCCGGATTCTGGTCTTTATCCAGTGGGGCTTCCAATACCTGACCCATAATCGCGGAGCGCGTCTCATCACGGGCCGCGCCGCGGATGACATCCCCGACGGCAGTCACACTATGAAAGCGGCGATGGGTAATGATTAAATCGTTGTGTGGCCCCGCTGTATCTACGCGTTCACGAGTCTGACAACGTAGGCATCATTGTCAATCCTGAAGGCGCTGTTGCGCGTGAATGGATTCCACAATCTCACAAGATTGCTCTTCATGCGATAGCGGAAGGCGAACCCGTTTTACGTTACGGTCAGATTATCGGACATGCCAACCGGCCTGTTGAAGCCGGAGCGTGGGTTCGGGAAGAATTTATTGATCTCCCTCAGCCGCCTCGCCTCGATCAACTGCCGCTGGCAACCGCCGTGCCCGCTCCGCTTCCGGCGCTTTCCCACTACGCTTTCGAAGGCTTTCGCAACGCTGACGGCAGCGTGGGAACAAAGAACATATTGGGGATTGCCACAACCGTGCAATGCGTCGCCCCCACTGTTGATTTTGCGGTAAGGCGCATTAAAGCCGAAATCCTGCCGCGTTTCCCTTGCGTTGACGACGTTGTTGCCGTCACGCATCCCTACGGTTGCGGAGTAGCGATTGACGCTCCCGGCGCGGCCATTCCCATTCAAACCCTACGGAATATCAGTCTGCACCCGAATATCGCGGCGCAACCGCTGGTTGTGAGTCTAGGCTGTGAGAAACTGCAACCTCAGCGCCTGTTTCGCTCAGAACTGCCTATCCTGCAAAATTCCGAGATCATTCGTTTGCAGGACCAAGGCGGTTTTGGAGAAACCATCAGCGCTATTATGAGGGCGGCAGAGCAAAGATTACGCTTGTTGAACGAACGGCGTCGTCAAACCTGTCCGGCCTCGGAATTGATTGTCGGGCTGCAATGCGGCGGCAGCGATGCCTTTTCCGGCGTGACCTGCAACCCTGCCGTCGGGTACGCTGCCGACCTGCTGGTAAGAGCAGGAGCGACCGTTCTCTTCTCTGAAGTAACGGAAGTCCGCGATGCCATCCATTTGTTAACGCCTCGGGCTGTCAATGAAGAAGTCGGCAAAGCTCTTGTTCATGAAATGCGATGGTATGACGAGTATCTCGCCGGAGGCTCCGCTGACAGGAGCGCCAATCCGACTCCGGGCAACAAACGTGGAGGACTCGCTAACGTCGTTGAAAAGGCGCTGGGCTCTATTGCCAAGGCCGGAAGGGGCGCGATCCATGCTGTTGCGGGTCACGGCGAGAAAGTAAGGACAAAGGGCTTGGTCTTCGCAGCCACGCCCGCCAGCGATTTTATCTGCGGAACGCAACAACTCGCTTCCATGAACCTTCACATTTTTACCACTGGCGAAGGCAGTCCGTACGGATTATCGTTGGTGCCTGTGATCAAAGTGTCGTCGCGCACCGCTCTTGCGGAGAAGTGGCATGATCTTATCGACATTGACGCGGGACGCATTGCGACCGGCAAAGCGTCGGTCGAGGAAGTTGGATGGGAAATTTTCCATTTCATCCTGGAGGTAGCAAGCGGGCGCAAAAAAACATGGGCCGAGCATTGGGGGTTGGGCAACGCTCTGATACCATTCAATCCCGGTCCTGTCACCTGAACAGCCATGAATCGACGATCTTTCACGAAAATAGCCGCCGCTTCCCTGATGGGCTCGCCTCTGCCAGGCGGGGCGGCATCCGCGCCGCCTGGCCGCATGAAATTGGGAACGCAGCACGGCTCAACCGACGAGATCCTGCGCACCGTGGCCGCGCTCGGGGTGACGCACATTTGCAGCAGCCTTCCTTCCGCGAAGTTCGACGAAAATTGGTCCCTTGAAGGACTCACGCGATTGCGCGAGCGTGTCGAGTCCTTTGGCATTAAGCTGGAGTCTGTACCGCTGCCGCTCAGTTCCAACTACATCACAAAATCGGAAAGCCCGGATATCATGCTCGGCAAAAACCCCGAGCGTGACCGCGAAATCGACAACATCTGCAAGATGATTGAAAACTGCTCCCGCGCCGGAATTCCCGCTGTGAAATACAACTTGACGATCCTGGGCGTCGTGCGCACGGACCGAACGCCGGGACGGGGAGGCTCCAGTTACAGCACTTTCGTTTACCAACAAGCGAAACAGGAGCCGCCGCTCACCGAAGCCGGGCCGGTCTCCCGCGAAGAGATGTGGGAACGCATCACCTATTTCCTGAAGCGTGTCATTCCAGTAGCGGAGCAGTACAAAGTCAAGATGGCCTGTCATCCGCACGATCCCGGCATGCCGGAACGGGAAGGGTATCGCGGAGTACATCGCGTGCTGGGCAGCGTGGACGGCCTCAAGCGATTCATCGCCATTAATCCCAGTCCGTATCACGGCTTGAATTTCTGCCAGGGCACAGTCTCGGAAATGCTGGAAGATCCAGCCGGACAGATCTTTGAGGTGATCCGGTATTTCGGCGTTCGCAAGAAGATCTTCAATGTGCATTTCCGCAACATTCATGGCCGTTTTTTGAACTTCCAGGAGACTTTTCCCGACGCGGGAGACGTGGATATGCTGCAAGCGCTGCGCGTCTACAAGGAAGTAGGTTACGAGGGCATGTTGATGCCTGACCACGTTCCCATCATTCAGGGCGACGAGGGAGGCCGTCAGGCATTTGCCTTTGCTTTCGGCTACATTCGCGGATTGATGCAAGCTGTTAACGCTTAACATGGCAAAGCTCTACGCTGAAGACGAAAAACGCAACTGGGCCATCATCGCGCTGCTTTGCTTCGCTTTCATCATTGCCTATTTTCACCGGCAAAACTTCTCCATCGCGCTGACGGATCGGAGTTTTAGAGCATTTTTCGGCCTTTCCGACAACGCGCGTGGTCTCCTGAACTCCGCTTTCTTCTGGAGCTACGCCGCTTTGCAACTCCCCGCAGGCTGGCTCGTGGACCGCTATGGCGTAAAAAGACCATTTGCGATTGGCTTTGCCTTATGGAGTTTTCTCGCCGGATGCACTGCCTGGGCGGGATCGGCGAAGGATCTGTTCTTTTTGCGATTCCTGCTCGGCGGCGCCGAAGCGATTAATACGCCCGCTGGCATGCGGTGGATTCGCGCTCATGTCCCATCAAAAAGGCACGGCTTTGTGATGGGTCTCTATCAAGCTGCCGCGAAAATCGGTCCGGCTATCGGCGCGCCGCTGACGGTGGGATTAATGCTTGCGTACGGCTGGCGCGCCATGTTCATGATTCTGGGCTTCGGGGCGCTCCTTTGGCTCATTCCATGGCTGCTGCTCACGCAGGATGATGACCGTTCCCGCGAACCCGCTGCGACGAGCAGTTCAAGACCTCGCGCCACTACTTTTTCCCAACTCATGCGGAGTCCCGCTATGTGGGGTATTATCATCGGTACCTTCTGCTATAACTACTTCAACTATTTTTGCTTGACTTGGCTGCCCGCTTACTTCGCGGAGCGTCGCGGCTTGTCGCTGAGTTCAACGGGCTGGTTTACCGGCTGGAGCTTTTGGGGTTTGGCAGCCGTTGCTATTATTTCCGGCTGGGCAGCGGATCGTATGATTGAACGGGGTTATGGCGTCGTCGCCACTCGGAAAGCGTTTATCATCGCGGGATTTCTGATTGCCTCCACAGAACTGTTGGGCGCGGCGTCCTCTTCGAACAACCTCGCGCTTTTTTTCGCAATCTTTTCTCTGAGCGGGTTGGGCCTCGCCACCGGAAACTACTGGGCACTCAGTCCGGTGATTCTGCCGAATGCGCCCGCCGCGCAACTCGCAGCCATACAGAATTTAGCGGCCAGCCTGCCCGGTATCATGGCGCCTCTCATTACCGGCTGGCTGAAGACGGCAACGGGCGGCTATGAAGCGCCGATGGCCGCAAACTTCTTCTTTCTCCTGCTCGGCATTGGAAGCTATCTCTTCCTGGTGCGCCCTCAATACGCGCCGGGCGCTAAACCTCAACTCTCTCCACTACACACATGAACGGACGTGAATTTGCTGCCTCGCTGCGAGGCGTATTTGGATTTCCTGTCACTCCTTTCAAACAGGATCTTTCTCTTGATCTCGACGCGCTCGAAAGAAACGTGGACCAAATGGCCGCATATCCATTCTGCGCAATCGTCGCGGCGGGAGGCACGGGCGAGTTATATTCCCTGTCCGTCGATGAAGTCGAGCAAGTGATTGCGGCAACCGTGAAAGCCGTCAGGGGAAGAATGCCGGTAGTCGCCGGAACCGGTTTTAATACCCCCATCGGAACGGAAATCGCGCGCCGGGCCGAGCGAGCAGGCGCGTCCTTTCTTCTGGCCTTGCCGCCGTATTACATTCTCGCGCCCGAAAGCGGCTTGTCCGCTTACTACGAAAGCATCGGCGGAGCAACAAGCCTGCCCTTAATGATTTACAGCCGCGACTGGGCCGTTTTTACCCCGGAAATGGTGGCGAGGCTGGCGGATCGTGTGCCGACGCTCGTTGCCTGGAAAGAAGGGCAGGGCGACATTCGACGCTATCAGCGCATCATGAACTACAACGGCGACCGTCTTGCCTGGTTTGGCGGTTTAGGCGATGACTGCGTGCCGGGATACTTTGCTATCGGTGTTCAGGCCTTCACCTCCAGCATTTCGAACATCGCGCCGCAGCTTTCGATCGCGCTCGCGGAAGCTGGTTTACAACGGGATTGGAATCGGCTCAATCAACTGATGGAGCGCTACGTCCACCCCTTGTATGCTCTCCGCGAACGGGCCAGGGGTTATGAAGTAGCCATGATGAAAGAAGCGATGGAGATGCTTGGCCTGCCTGCGGGACCGGTGCGGCCGCCCTTAATGAGCAGCCGCCCCCAGGATCTGCAAGATCTCCGCCAAGTGATCGAAAGCTATCGGGAACTGCTTGCCGAGCATATTACTGGTCGTCCGGGTCGGTAGCGGCCCTTTTATCATTCAAAAAGAAGTTTGCATCCCGCGGGGCGCTGATGTTCTGGAAAGCGCGCGGCTCGCGGTTGAGCCGGAAGAATCCTGCGAGATCGTTCCGGGCGCGCGCATCCGCGAAATGCAGCCCACCTTCGTCAAGGCCGAAGTTGTGTTCGATAAAGCGGAGAACACTGCCGAAATCGTGACGATGATTGTTGATGTAACCCTGCGGCGTGTAGGCGGAAACAACAACGAGCGGAACACGAAACCCGTACTGATAATCGCCCTGCGGCTGCTTCAGAATCGTTGGCGGCTCGTGGTCATACCAGCCGCCCCAGTCATCCCAGGTAATTAAGATGGCCGTATTGTTCCAGTAACCGGTGTTGTTGTCGCATGTCGTGCTGTTGCCGATGGCATTCACAATCGATGCGACCCAAGATGGTCCCCCTCCGTCATTGCTGCGCGCGTGATCCGAATTCGCGCCGGTGGGAATCACCCAACTGACCGACCGAAGGTTACAGCTTTGGATATCCTGCAACACGTCTGACGGCTTGAGGTCCACATTCGCTTTCCAGTCCGGTCCCGTGCATTGGCCGCCCGGCCCGCTGGATTGGCAGAGATGCTGAATGGCGTTAGGCGCCGTCCAGATCGAACCGGCGCTGGGTGTGTAGTACCGCCAAGTGACGGTCGCCGGGAACAGATCCGCCATCGTGTCGTGCTCAAAGCAAGGATAAATGCTCTGATTCTCGCCGCTGGGATCGATCAGTTTCACCGTGGTTTCCGCCTGCGCGATGCATCCGGCGGTCTTGCCGTTCGTCATGTTCTCCGACGCAAAGATGCCGTCCGCGTCAGCGGCTGCGCTCGGCGCTGAAGTTCCGCCGAAGAGAAACTGATGAGCGGGAAAACTCGGTCCCTGGTTGGTCTGGAACATGTAGTTGGCCCACCCGTATTGAGTAGCGAGTTGCAGGTACGGGTCCACTACCTGCTTGGCATTCGTGACAAATCGGAATTGTGGCTTGGGAGGGCAGGTGCCGGAGCAGCGGACGTTACTGGACCCATCCATCTGGCAAGCTCCCGTGACCGGGTCCGCATTGCATTGGGCCACAAAGGCTGTATGCGCATGACTCAGATCATACTTGTTGGCGAGCGCTACGGGTCTTGGCCGAGTGACGCCCCCGGAAGAGTTGTTGTCCAACCAGTTGCTGGTCTGAATATTATAGTGCGACGAGTCAGGGGTTGTGCTGCAAGAGTTGCTGGAGCCAAATGGAGGTTGGCACAAGCCCTGAAAAAGATTGTCGGGCGTGCGGTTTTCCTGCACGACGACCACAATGTGCTGAAAACTTGGGATTTGAGCTTGGGCGACCGGGATTCCTATGCCGCCCAGAAACAGTAACGTCGTCAATAGAGACTTCATTGATCGCATTCTCCTGTCAAGTTCCGCACAAGATCCACCTTGTGCAGTACCGGATAACGATATCTAGGCTGAAAAGGTTTACTGTTCGCCGGCAAATCCTACGATTTATTTTTCGTTAAGACGCAATTTTCCGCCGGTACTTTCGTAAGGCTTAAACGCTTCTCAAGTCCGGCATTTCTGACGTTCAGCTTTCCGCCAGCTCGCCCGATGGATCAGTCAGAGGCGCTGCTGACCGCAAGCCTCGGCTGCTGACAGCCTTATTTCACCGAGAAAGATTTCCCTTCATGCTGAACGTCCTTTCCGCGCGTCTCCTGCGCTCCGGTTTTTTCTGCGCCCTTTCGGCCCTCGCTGTGATGCCGGCCGGCGCTGCCAGCCTGCTTGTTTCCGCAGGCGGCGATCTCCAAGGAGCCTTGAATCAGGCGCAAGGCGGAGACACCATCATTCTGGCCGCCGGAGCCGCCTTCGTGGGGAACTTTACATTACCCGCCAACAATACACATAGATGGATCACCATCCAAAGCTCTGCTATGAGCAGCCTGCCCGCAGCGGGAAAGCGTGTGTCATCCACGCAGGCCCTGTCCATGCCCAGGATTGTCACTCCGAATGCCGGGGCGGTGCTCACCATACCAGGCGGCGCGAACTATTACCGTATCGAAGGCATTGAATTCACCGTTGCTTCTGGTGTGTATGTGAACGATCTGATCGATGCCGGGACGTCAACCGAATCCTCGGTCAGTCAATTACCCCATCATCTCGTGTTCGACCGCGACTATGTTCACGGCGATCCGGTCTCCGGCGGCAAGCGCGGCTTGGCGCTAAACAGCGCGACCACTACGGTTGAGAACAGCTACTTTGCGGATTTCACCAGTGATTGGCAGGACACGCAAGCCATCTGCGGCTGGAACGGCTCAGGTCCCTTCACCATTACCAACAACCATCTCGAAGCCGGCACGGAGATCGTGGCCTTCGGCGGCGCGGTTCCGTCCATTTCCGGTCTGATTCCGTCCAATATCGTGGTGGAGAACAACGAGTTTTATAAGCCGATGTCCTGGTGGTGGGGCAGCGCAAACTATATCGGCAGGCACATCCGGGCGAAGAACCACCTGGAGTTGAAGAATGCCCAGAATGTGACGATCCAGAACAACAGTTTTTCGGGTAACTTCGTGGGAGACGATCAATTGGGCTTCATGCTGG
>CAXUBB010000003.1:0-3829 GCA_964249105.1 uncultured Bryobacteraceae bacterium
ATTTATATCGATCCATACTCCCCGAAAAAGAGATATGAAGAAACAGCATCTTCGCTTGAAGAACTCCGAGCGGGAGTACTTGGAGAAGCTCTTGGAGAAGGGGCCACTGCGGGCGAAAGTTTTTAAGCGAGCCACGGCTTTCCTAGAGTTGGAGCGGGGTAAAACATTGGGGGCGGTCGCGGCGACATTAAACGTTGACCGGGTGAGCGTCATGAGATGGCGGGACAGCTATCGGCGGCAGGGATTAAAGTCGCTGGAGGATGCACCCCGTTCGGGCCGACCTATTCAGATCGATGGGACACAGCGAGCCAAGATTACAGCGCTGGCCTGCAGCGAGGCCCCGCCGGGCTATGCGCGATGGAACCTACGGCTGCTGGCGGAGAACGTGGTGGAACTCGGCTATTGCGACCGCATCTCCCACACGCAGGTCGGAAACGTTCTCAAAAAAACGAACTGAAGCCGCATCTCAAGAAGACGTGGTGCCTGGGGAAGATCAACGCCCAGTTCCTCGCTCACATGGAACAGATTCTTGGGTTGTATGCACAACCCCATGATTCTCACTACCCGGTGGTGTGTTTTGATGAGCGCCCCTGTTTTCTCATTGGGGAGGCGGTGGAACCGTTGGCGCTGCAAAGCGGGCAAGTTCGCAAAGAGCACTATGCCCATGAAAAGAACGGCTCGTGTGCCTTACTGGCGGCCCTAGAACTTTTGACGGGAAAGCGTCTGGCCAGTGTGTCTCCACAGCGCACCAAGAAAGAATACACGCAGTTTTGTCAGCAACTGACGGCGGCTTGGCCGGAGGCCATTAAGATTCGTCTGGTCCAGGATAATTTAAATACTCACAATGCGAGCTCTTTTTATGAGAACTTGCCAGCTCACGAAGCTTTTGCCTTGCAGCAACGTTTCGAGTTTCACTACACGCCGAAGTCCGGCAGTTGGCTCAACATGATTGAAATCGAATTCTCGGCTCTCGCCCGGCAATGCCTGGACCGGAGGATCGCGACTCCGGAGCAACTGAAACAAGAAGTGCTGATCAGAATGCAAGAACGGGATGCCCAGAGAATTAAAATTAACTGGCAGTTCTCTCTGCCGGAGCCGGAGAGAAAATGAACTCTCACTACCAGCGAGTACTCGCGCAGAATGCTCAATACAAAGAGCCCTAACAAAACTTATTTTACAGAGTACTTAGCTCCCTCCCATATCGCGGGCAGATCCATCCCACTCCCCTGCAAACGCAAACGGCGATGGGCTAACCCGCGCGCTTGGGAAACGGAACAAATGAGCTGATCCAAGCGTATAGCGGAAGGAGTACCATGTTGACCTTCCTGCTCTGGTGTCTTTTGTTTATTTTTTCCTGGCCGCTTGCTTTGCTGGCGCTGATCCTTTATCCATTCATCTGGCTCGTGCTTCTGCCGTTTCGAATTGTTGGTTTCGCAGTGGGCGGCGTACTCGAATTGGTTCACGCCATCATCATGCTCCCGGCCCGCGCCATACGTACTATTGCTTAATGGGCGGTACGCGCCGACCACTCACGTTCAAACTCTTCCCGGTTTACGAAAGATTGCTGCGTTCCTACTTTTAACGTGGAAAGAGCGGCATACAAGTTGGCCTTTCGAATCGCTGTCTCCTCATCAGCGCCGCTGGCCAGGGAGTAGGCAAAACTGCCGATAAAAGCGTCGCCCGCTCCTGTGGTATCGCGCGCTGCCACCGGAAAGCCGGGAATATGGCTCGACTGCCCGGCGGCGGTAACGAGCAGTGCGCCATTCACTCCTAAAGTCGTAATAACCGATTGCGCGCCCATTTCCTGTAGCCGGGCACTGGCGGCTAGAGCCTCCTCAATACTGTTCACCGGCATACCGGTCAGAGTCGCGGCCTCGCTCTCATTTGGAATCAGGTAATCGGCATGGCGGAGCGCTTCCTCGCTTAACGGCTGCGCGGGAGCCGGATTCAAAATCGTGCGAATCCCGACTTTCCGCGCAAAACGAAGCGCATAGGTCACCGTTTCTACCGAAATTTCCAGTTGCAAAATAATGCAATGCGCGCGGCGAAGCGCTTCCGCCGCTCCATCAATATCGGCGGGCGATACCCGCTCGTTCGCGCCTTTCACCACTAAAATACGGTTCTGCCCGGAGCTTTCCACGAAAATGGGCGCTACCCCGGTGGAAACGCCTTCGGTTGTGTGGACCTGTTCCGTATTGACGCCGTATGAACGGAGCGCTTGGAGCGCCGCCGGACCAAACAGATCATCCCCTACGCGCCCGACCATCGAAACTTGCGCTCCGCAAAGTTGCGCCGCCACCGCTTGATTCGCTCCCTTGCCGCCGAACCCGAGATGGAAGCTCCGTCCGAAGATCGTTTCGCCCGCTTGCGGCATCCGGTTCACAAAAGTGGTCAGGTCAACGTTAATACTGCCAATCACGGCAATCGAAGGCGGATTCATAGTTTCTGCTTGCCTATTGTAATGGTCCCGCTACACTAGGGGGATATGCCGCTGCCACCCAGCGAAGAGTTTTATCGCATCAAGAAACTGCCCCCATACGTCTTCGCCGTGATTAACGAGTTGCGCGACAAAGCTCGCGCTGCGGGCCAAGACATTATTGATATGGGCATGGGTAATCCGGACGGAGCCAGCCCTGAGCCGGTCGTTGAGAAGCTGATCGAGACGGCGCGCAATCCGCTCAATCACCGCTACTCGGTGTCGCGGGGCATTCCCGCCCTGCGCGAAGCCATTGTGGCCCGTTACCGGCAGCAATATGGGGTGCACCTCGACAGCGAAAGCGAAGCTATCGTCACGATCGGCGCCAAGGACGCGCTCGCGCATTTGCTGTTTGCCATTCTTGGCCCTGGTGATGGCGTTGTTTCGCCCAATCCCGCTTATCCGATCCATCAATATGGCGTCATTATGGCCGAAGGCGAGGCGCATATGCTCCCCATGCCGGATGCCGCTACTTTTCTTCAAGGTTTGAAGGATCTGTATCGAACGGCGGAGAAAAAGCCCAAGGTCATCCTGATCTCTTTCCCGCATAACCCCACCACGGTATCGGTGGATCTCGACTACCTGCGCGAGATTGTAGACTTGGCGCGGCAGTACGGAAGCTATATCATTCACGATTTCGCTTATGCCGAACTCGGTTTTGACGGCTACCGTCCGCCTAGCATTCTACAGATTGAGGGTGCGGCCGACCATGCGGTCGAGATCTATTCGATGACCAAGAGTTACAACATGGCGGGCTGGCGTGTCGCCTTTTGTCTGGGTAACCGCAAACTGATTGCCGCGCTGACCCGCATCAAGAGCTATCTTGACTACGGCAGCTTCCAGCCGATTCAGATTGCCGCCGTGACCGCTTTGCGCGAGTGCCATGACGCTCCGGGTCAGATTCGGGAAATTTATCAGACTCGCCGGGACGTGCTGATTTCCGGCTTGCACGCCGCCGGCTGGCGCGTTCCTCCGCCCAGGGCATCCATGTTCGTTTGGGCGGAAATACCGGAGCAGTTTAGGGCCATGGGTTCGCTTGAGTTTACGAAGTTCTTGATGAAGGAGGCGCGGGTTGCTCTCTCGCCGGGCATTGGATTCGGACCGATGGGCGAAGGCTTTGTCCGTTTTAGCCTGATTGAGGATCTCGGGCGCACTCGTGAGGCGACGGATCGAATTGGAGCGGTGCTGCAGTCCGAAACTCAGCTTGCCGCATCAGGCGCGGTAACAGTAAAGTGATAATCCGGTGAGGAAAGCCGCGTTTCTCACACGTC
Organism: uncultured Bryobacteraceae bacterium; assembly: GCA_964249105.1. Classification (GTDB taxonomy): domain Bacteria; phylum Acidobacteriota; class Terriglobia; order Bryobacterales; family Bryobacteraceae; genus Bog-105. Next base: position 3,748 of record CAXUBB010000003.1, read on the forward strand.
TCAAAAGGAATTTGTAGATGGCAGCCCTTGCCGAAATGCAACTGCCGGAAATCGTCGAACTGTCGCAGTAGAGCCGGAGCGA
>CAXUBB010000003.1:3839-23238 GCA_964249105.1 uncultured Bryobacteraceae bacterium
CTCCATTCCAGCGTGCGCCAGAACTTGCCGCGTTGAGCGGGAGCGATCTCGACGGGCTGCTTGCCGAGGAAATTGAGATTTGGCGGGAGCGTTTTTCCTGGGATTTTCGCCCTTCCGCCGATTTGCTGCGCCGGTTTACGCAACTTCATTCTTTGCTCGGATATGCTTTACGCGTCGGCAAGCACGTTGTCGGCTACGCTTATTTCGTGGTGGAAGGGCGTAAAGGTCTGATCGGCGATTTTTACGTTCGCAACAGCCATGGCGGCGATCCCTATGAAACAGCCCTCCTGACTGCCGTGGTCGGAGGCATTATGGGAAAATCCGGCGTGAAGCGTATTGAGTCTCAGTTAATGCTGCTTCGCAACGAGTCGGTTTCGCTCCCTTTCAACCACTTCCTCAGCCGTCATAACCGGCTGTTTATGGAAGCGGACGCAGCGGCGGCCGCAAAGCTGCCGGAAGCGGCTGTCAACTCCCGGGTTGCGTTTCTGCCGTGGGCGGAACGGAATCACGAAGAGATTGCCCACCTGGTTGCTGCCGCCTACAAAGGCCATGTCGATAGTGAAATCAATGACCAGTACCGGACGGTTCCGGGGGCGCGGCATTTCTTAACCAATATCGTCAAATATCCGGGATGCGGTAATTTTTCACCGGACGCTTCCACCGTTGCCATTGATGAGAAGACAGGCCGCATTTGCGGCGCCTGTCTGACGAGCCTGATTTCAAGCAGCGCCGGGCACATTACGCAGCTTTGCATTCTGCCGGCGATTCGAGGCCAGCGCCTGGGATACGAACTCCTGCGCCGTTCGCTCGTGCGTTTGGCGGATCTTGGCTGCGCAACGGTCAGTCTCACCGTTACCTGCACCAATGTCGGCGCGATCCGGCTCTACGAATCAGCCGGGTTTCGCCCGCACTCCACATTCCCGGCGCTGGTGTGGGAGGAATTTTAGATCATGTCTGTTACGCTGCATATTCCCGATTCAATAACAAGCGGTTTACGATTACCGGAAAGCGAAATCGAAACTCGTTTGCGGATGGAACTGGCGATTGCGCTCTACAAGCAAGGGATTCTATCATTTGGTAAATCTGTTGAATTGGCTGGAGTGAACCGGTATCAATTGGGTGAGTTGTTAAAAGAACACGAAGTTGCCCGTCATTACGGCCCAGAGGAACTGTCCGAGGAGGTCGGTTACGCGCGTAGTTAGCGATAACTCACCGCTTTCTAACTTATCCGTTATTGGCCGATTAGAGCTGTTAGAGAGCAGTTTGAAACTGTTTGGATTCCTCCAGCAGTTTGGGTGGAATTAGCGCGCTTCACGCATCCAGAAGCTAAAAAGCGGCTACTTGTGAGTCAGGAGGAAGGATGGCTTCAGGTGCGCTCGTTAGATAACCTTTCCATGGCCGCGATACTGTCCGGGCATTTGGATGGAGGTGAAGCGGAAGCCTTTGCGCTGGCCGTAGAACTGAAAGCAGATTATCTATTGATGGATGAGCGAAATGGCCGTTTAACAGCGCGACAGGTTGGTTTGCATGTAACGGGCGTTCGTGGCATTCTGCTGAAAGCCAAGTTGGAGGGAACAATCACGTCTCTTCAGAAAGAAATTGAGACCCTGTGAAGTCAAGCTCATTTCTTCATCAAAAAAGATTTGGAGCTTGCACTTTTGAAAGAGGCGGGCGAGTAGTTCTAGGCTTTGCTCTACTGCACCCTCACCACTACCAGCGTCATGTCGTCATGCTGCGGCGCTCCGGCGGTAAAGGCGTCCACCTGGTCCAGAATGCAAGCAATGGTCTCAGCTGCTGAACGGGACTGGCAATGTTTGAGGGTTTCAAGCAAGCGGTCTTCGCCGAACTCCGCGTCTGCTATGTCCATGGCCTCGCTGATGCCGTCCGTATAGCCGACAAACATGTCACCGGCTTGCAATTCCAACTCGCCTTCTTGGTAGGGAAACTCGGCAAACAGTCCCACCACGGTTCCACCCGCTTCCAAGCGGACGACTTCTTCGCCCTTTCCATTCTTGCGATAGACAATGGGCGCATTGTGACCCGCATTGACATAGTGCAGCAATCGATCTGCCGGATCATACTGCGCGTAGAAAAAAGTCGCGTACCGGTTTGCCGCCGAGGCCTCGTAGACGAGACGATTCACATGCTGGATCATTTCGGACAGGGTAGAACACGGCTTGATGGTTTGTCCTCGCAGGGAGGCTTGCAAGCTGGCCATCATCAACGCCGCCGCAATGCCCTTGCCGGATACATCCCCAATCGCCACGCCCAGACAGCCTTCCTGCAACCGGATAAAATCGTAGTAATCCCCGCCTACGCCCAGCGCCGGCCGGCAATATCCGGCAAACTCCAAGCCCTTTACAATCGGCAAGACCTGCGGAAAAAGCCGCTGTTGCACTTCGCGGGCAATCTCCAACTCCCGGTCCAGTCTTTCGCGCTGCGCGATCTCCCGCCGGATGCTTTCGGTCAGTTCCGCATTCTCCAATGCCAATCCCGTCTGTGACGCCACGGCTCCCAGTAATTGCAAGTCCTCACGCGAGTACGGCGCTTCCGATCTCTTCGGGCCCAAGCTGATTAAGCCTAGAATCCGGCTTTGCAAAGTAACAGGCAGCAGGATTTGTGCTCCCAAGCTCTGTAAAGCTGTTTGCTCGCTCGAAGGCGTTCCATGAACCCAGGACTGCGGATCGTCAAAATAGATCTTGGTCGGTGAGCTGCCCATCTGCCGCAACAGGCGAATCGTGGATGCGCTTCTGGTGAATTCAACGGGCAACGATTCATTGAACCCCATGGCATATACGGGCTGATAACGTCCGTTCCGGTCCAGCAGAACGGCCACTTGGCCCACGTGCAGGGACACCGCAATACGCCTTGCCACGGTTTCGGCCAGCAATTTCACATCACGGATACTGGCGACAGAGTTGCTCAACTCCGTTAAAATCACTTCGGCATCGTAAGCCTCGCGAAAGAAACGGCGATCCATCCAGGCGCTGGTCTTTGTTGCCAAACTGCGGAAACCGATGATCACCGCCGTTCCCGCTGACGCGATAATGACCGCCTGCCATCGCTGCCCGCTTTGGTTCGTCAAATGAATCGTCAGGGCCGCAAGGCCGGCTAGCAGCAGCAGGCGCACCACTTTCAACCCGTTACTCGCGATGGCATAGCGCACGCCGGTGCGAACCACCATGCGCACATCCATGGCCTGCTGCACCACAATGACGTACGCCATGGTGACAGGGAACAATACCAGCATGAGCAGACAAACGGAGGCGAGCCACGCCGGAAGGTGCGGAATGATTCCGCTTTCTCCCAAAGCAACCGGGAAAATGGGAAGCAGCGCCGCGGTACAGCCTGCAATCATCAGGTTCATCCGGCGCTTGGCGTCATTGGTTGGCAGCCTATATTTCTTCGCGGTCAGCAGATAAAAAAACGCAAAAATGTACAGGGTGAAAAGCACCGTGACGGGGCGGTCGATTGTTCGGTACAAGGACGCAAGCCAGCCGAGTTCGCCCATATGCGAGCCGCCGCGAAAATCGCCGTAAATGTCGAGAACGGCCAGCACCATGCACGGCAGCGCTAGAATCCACTGCGGCCAACGCCGCCGCTCGATGTACTCGAACGGAACCGGAAAGTACAAAGCGAACAGCACCAGCCAGAGCGGCCAGGAATTGCTCAGAATCGGATGGTAAACAAACAGCAGTTCGCGCCAGGGAGACGGAAAAGCCCAGGAGGTTCCGCTGGCGACAATTTGCGGGAAGGATAAAAGCGTAGCCATCGCCAGCCAGGCCAGCGGATCACGCGGTCGCGCAAAGGCGATATAAAATCCCGTAAAGAGGCAGCTCAGCGCGAGAAAAACATTAATGCCTAGAACAAGCGCCCACTCCAAGGGATCCGGGGGAGCGCTTTGCATCCGTACCTGTATATCCAAAATGCGGTGTTGTCCGCGCTCCGTCCGGCTCACTTTGACCATTAGTGTGTCGCCGGGATGAAGAGTGAATCGAGTTTGATCCAGCGCCTTTAAACCGGTGACCGGGCGGCTGTTCAAGGCGAGTATTTCGTCATTGATCTTAAGGCCGCTCTTCTGGTATCGCGCGGGCATTCCGCCGAGTCTTGTCGTCAGATTGGCAGCGTAAAAGGGAAGGTCCAGATTTTGAGAGCGATGAGCTTGGATGTACAGGGCAAAACCGGAATATGCCAGTTGCGCGTTTAGAGCGCAGAACAGCAGCACTCCTAAAACAATGTACTGTAGCTTGGGCCTGTTCACAGTTAAGTTAATTCGCACAGCGGGGAGCGCTTCCGGCTATAACTGGCGTAAATGACGAGACCAATGAGCAACCAGATTAAAAAGCACATCCACGCCATCAAGGGAAGCCCCAGCATCAGCCCAAGGCAGCAAACGATGGAGCAGATCGGCAAAAAAGGAGTTAACGGCACTTTGAAAGCGCGCTTCCGGTTCGGTTGACTATGACGTAGAACAATCACGCTGGCTGATACAACGATAAACGCAAAAAGAGTTCCGATGTTCGATAAATCGGCAAACGTACTGATATCCAGCAATCCCGCTGGAATGCCGACCGCCAATCCCGCCAGCCAGGTACTTACGTGCGGCGTTTGGTATTTTTTGTGCAGGCGCGAAAACAGGTTCGGCAGCAAACGATCCCGCGACATCGCAAACCAGATGCGCGCTTGCCCATACTGATAAACGAGCAGGGAAGAAAGCATCCCCAACAGCGCGCCCACCGTGACGGTAAACCGTAACCGGTTCATGCCAATCGCTTGCAAAGCGTTTGCCACCGGCGAAGCGTTGTCCAGCGTTTTCCAATTGACAATACCGGTTAGCACCAGGGCAACCGAAGTGTAAAGCAGAGTGCAAACGATAAGAGTTCCAATGATTCCGATAGGCATGTTCTTTTGCGGCTGGCGGCACTCTTCCGCTGCCGTGGAAACAGAGTCAAACCCGATAAATGTAAAAAAGACAATGGCCGCGCCGCTTAATACGCCGGGCCATCCGTTTGGCAGAAAAGGGTGCAGATTGGTAGCCTGAACAGCGTGCGCGGCTCCGAGAACGAACAATAAGACGGCGCTGATCTTGATGACAACCATCACATTGTTGGCGCCGGCGCTTTCCTTAACGCCTCTGACCAGAATCCAGCTCAAGAACATCACAATCAGGAGAGCCGGCAAGTTGAAAATGCTCCCCGTGAAATGGCCCTCCACAATGGGAGGTTCGGAAAGGTACTGCGGCAAATGCCGACCAAACAGGTAGTCGCACATGACATTGAAGTAAGCGGAAAATCCCACCGCCACCGACATGTTGGAAACGGCGTACTCCAGGATTAAATCCCAGCCGATAATCCATGCGAAGATCTCGCCGAGAGTAATGTAAGCGTATGTATAAGCGCTGCCCGCGATCGGAATCATGGAGGCCAGCTCGGCATAGCAGAGCGCCGCGAACCCGCACGTGATCGCGACCAGAATGAATGATAATGTGAGACCGGGACCTGCTCCGGGCCGTCCGATGGTAGAAGCGGCGTGAGTGCCATGAAGCGCTAGATCGAGGAGCGGCGCGTTAAAGACGGAAGGGATGCTCAGGTGCTGGCCCGCTGCCGCCGTGCCGGTCACAGTGAAGATCCCGCCGCCGATGACCGCGCCAATTCCGAAAGCAATCAGGCTCCAAGGCCCGAGCGAACGTTTTAATTGTTTCCCCTCGACGTGTGTTTCTTCCAACATCGCGTCGATGTCTTTGGTCTTCAGCAGTTGGCTCATCGTTTAATGCGCCAGTATAGCGATGTGCTGGCGGCGTTAATGAATTTCGCCAATCGCATGAGTGCGCTGGAAGTTGTCGAGATCTCTCAGGAAGTCGGCCCATAGACGGCTAGAATCCAGGTTCGTGATCCAGGTGATGGTTTTGTCCGTTGCTCCGCGATCAAAGGTTACATCATCACGCAGAACCGGGCGGGGATGTTCCGTGGCGGTGGTCATATCCAGGGCATAAGCGAGTGTGATGATGTCCCAAATGACCCACGATTTTGAAAAGTCATTTTTGCGCAGGGGCTTCACATTCCGGTAGTACCAATCCTGGTATTCCTGCCAAAGCCAAGCGCCAATGGGTCCTCGATTGGCAACCATTTCACGAGCCTGATCGAGAGTAAGCGACAGAGTAGCGCGGCAGACGTCGGCGGATCCCACAACCATCGGCACGTCGGAGCGAAGCAGGACCTGCATGGCTTTTACATCGTTTAAGATGTTGAACTCATCGCCGCCTTCCTGCCAGGACTTAAAGCCCATGTCGATAATGCGGATACGGTCCGTAATGGAGGGATCTTTGAGGATGGCTGACGCAGCATCGGTCACGGCTCCAATGGTGAGAACAGTTAATCGATTTTGCGGATTGAATTCCCGCGAGGTTTCAATTAGCAAGTCCACGCCGGCATTGATCTGCGGTTCGGTTTGACTCCGTAACGGGAGACTCGATCCCTCCAGAAGCGGCGGATGAACCGCCAAGCCCATTCGCTTCTCCACGACGTCCCGCAGAATCAAGTAGGACGTGTGGGCGGCTGGCGGAACCAAGCTTGGAGCGTGCGCTGAGATAATTCCTCGCACATCGAAGCGCGGATTCGTTAATAGGTAAACAATGGCCCATTGATCGTCGATCTCATTGCCGACATCGGTGGAAAGCACGACCGGGATGCGAGCGGGAGCGGTCCACACCGGTCCTGCCGATAAAAAAACAACTCCGAAAATGCTCAGCAGCAAACGTTTTGTGTTCATTAGTTAGATCGTAACTTCAAGGAATGCTTCCTCATCCACAGGAAGTATGGAATATCGGCAGCTCGGCTACTCGGGCTTGAAAGTGCCTGCGCTTAGTTACGGCACTGGGACATTTGGCGGCGGGTCGGAATTTTTCAAAGCTTGGGGAAACACGGACGTGGCCGAAGCAACCCGCCTGGTGGACATCTGCCTGGAAGCGGGAGTGAACATGTTCGACACGGCGGATGTTTACTCCCAGGGTCTCTCTGAACAAATACTGGGTCAAGCCGTGGCAGGACGGCGGCAGGACGTTCTGATTGCCACGAAAGCGTCCTTCCGCATGGGGCCGGGCGTGAATGATCTGGGCAATTCCCGCCATCATTTAATTCGAGCGTGCGAGGCCAGTCTCCGCCGATTAAGCACGGACTACATCGATCTTTACCAGATGCACGGCTTCGATGCAATTTCGCCCGTTGAGGAGACGCTGAGTGCGCTCGACACGCTGGTCCGCGACGGCAAAGTGCGCTATATCGGGTGCTCCAACTTTTCGGGCTGGCATTTGATGAAGTCGCTTTCGGTGTCGGAAAGATATGGCTGGAGCCGTTATGTGTCGCATCAGGCGTACTACTCGCTGGTTGGCCGCGAGTATGAGTGGGAGCTGATGCCTCTCGCCATCGATCAGCGGGTAGGCACGCTGATTTGGAGTCCGCTCGGGTGGGGCCGGTTGACAGGCAAAATCCGGCGGGGGCAGCCGCTGCCGGAAGGGAGCCGTTTGCACAAAACAGCGGAAGCGGGACCGCCGGTTTCCGATGAGCATGTTTATCGCGTGGTGGACGCCCTTGATGAGGTAGCAAAAGAAACCGGAAAGAGCGTGCCGCAAATTGCCCTGAACTGGCTTTTGCAAAGGCCGACCGTTTCCTCTGTGATTATTGGCGCGCGCAACGAGGAGCAACTGCGGCAAAACCTCGGCGCTGCGGGATGGAATCTCACGGTTGAACAAGTCAAAAAGCTGGACGATGCCAGCGCTACCACGCTTGCCTATCCCTATTGGCATCAGCGACAAGCAGCCGGAGAGCGGATTCCAGTTCCCACGGCGAACGGATGAGGTCTGCTTCCGCGCCGCCCATCACGGTAATGGCCATCGCCTCAGCGGTCGCGGTGGCCAACATTTATTACAACCAGCCGATGCTGGCGGACATGGCGCGAACATTCGGCGCATCGGCGCACGAGATCGGGCTGGCTGCCACGGCAACGCAAGTCGGATACGCGACGGGAATGCCGCTTTTCGTTCCGCTCGGCGATTTGGTGGAGCGGCGCAAGCTGGTGACCGGATTGTTTCTCTTGGTGGCGGGAGCGCTCGTGGGAGCTGCCGCATCACCCAGTTTGACGGTTCTGGTCGCGGCTAGCTTCTGCATTGGACTCACCACGGTAATTGCGCAGATACTCATTCCGCTGGCCAGCGATTTGAGTTCGGGTTCGCAGGCGGGCAAGACGGTAGGCATCATGCAAGGCGGCGTACTGCTCGGCATTCTGTTAGCCCGCACGTTGAGCGGCTTTGTATCGCATCTTTTAGGCTGGCGCGCGATGTATCTGCTGGCTGCAATTATGGCGCTCCTTTTCGCCGGCGTGCTGCGCTTCGCGCTTCCGGTCATCCCCCGGCGCGACGCCTTGATGAGCTACCGTCAGCTCCTGCGATCACTTTGGCGATTGCTCGCCGAACTTCCGAAACTGCGCCAGGTCATGACCGTTGCCGGTTTCTTCTTTGCGGCCTTCAGCGCTTTCTGGACGACGCTTGTGTTTTTCCTGGAGCAGGCGCCCTATCACTACGGAAGTCAGGCGGCTGGTCTTTTCGGATTAGTGGGCGCGGTGGGTGTTGGTGTTGCTCCCTTGGCGGGCCGCATGTCGGACCAACGCAGCCCGCGTTTTGTCGTGAGAATCGCGATTGCGCTGGTGCTGGGCGCTTTTGCCTTGTTCTGGGGTTTTGGTTTCCGGCTTTGGGGCCTGGTGGTCGGCGTGATCGTTCTTGATGCGGGCGTGCAGGCCGCGCAGGTTGCCAATCAAACGCGTGTTTTTGCCCTCAAACCGGAAGCACGCAGCCGTATCAATAGCTTGTACATGATCGGTTATTTTACGGGCGGGTCCCTCGGTTCGCTCCTTGCATCATTCGTATGGAGCCGGTATCAATGGCCTGGTGTGTGCGCCACAGGAATGGCCTTTATGCTCATGGCCGCGATTGCACTGGGGTCCCTCGGACCGTTGCCCGATTCATCAGTTTCGCCACGGGCAGTTCGGTAAGATCACACACCGCTAAATCCGGCGAGAATTTTTCCAATTCATCGAGAGAACTGACCCCGGTGGCGACCGCAACAGACTGGAATCCGTTTGCTTTCGCTGCTTCAACGTCGTTCGCGTGATCGCCAATCAAGATGACAGGGCAGCCTGGCGCTTCCCCGCAATATGCTTGGGCGCGTGCCGCCGCGATGCGGGCGAGTTCCGCTCTGGTGTGACCATCCTCTGAAAATGCTCCCACGGAGAAATAGTCCCGTAATCCTGCCAACTCCACTTTCCTCCATCCGATTTGGCTCAGGTTTCCGGTTACCAGACCAAGCACCGCTTCGTGTACGCGCAATTGTTCTAGAAATTCCCGTACACCCACGCAAACAAACGTCCGCAAATCAGACGCGCAGTTTTGAAGATAAGCAGCTTGGCAAACTTCCACAATTTCAGGGAGAGCAGCGCGGATCTTGTCATCCGAATATCCGGCAGCCCGCAGCATCAGCGCAATGAGATCCCGGTCGAGTGTTCCGGCCGTTGCGATACCGTCGAGAGTGGTTTCCAGTCCGGTCACGCGCCGGATGCCTGTAACCAAAGCATCCTTATGGTGCGGCCCAGCGCCTCGCACCAGGGTTCCATCAATGTCGAAAAGAACAATTGCTTTCGCTTCGTTCACCACGTCATAGCCTTGGCAGAAGCGCCGTCAATAGTTTCACGAATGTGCGCGAAGTGCGTTGACCGGTTTCGAGCACTTCTTGATGATCTAACTTCTCTCCGCTCAGACCCGCCGCTACGTTGGTCACGCAGGAAATGCCAAGCACTTGCATGCCCATGTGCGTGGCGGCAATCGCTTCCGCGACCGTGGACATACCAACCAGATCGGCGCCTATCGTTTTGAGGTAGCGCACCTCCGCCGGAGTCTCGTAACTGGGGCCGAGCACCGCGGCATAAACCCCCTCCTGCAAAATAGTGCCAAGCTCATTGGCTGTGTCTTTTGCGGTCTCACGTAGAGCCTGGGGGTAGACTTCCGTCATATCGGGGAATCTCGGACCGATCATTGAGTCATTCGGCCCCAGTAGCGGGTTTGTGCCTTGCAGGTTGATGTGATCGGAGATCAATACTAATGAGCCGCGCCGGAAAGCGGAATTGATTCCGCCTGCCGCATTCGTGAGGATCACGCGCTCCACGCCCAGTTCACGAAAGAGCCGGATACCCGCAATGACCTGCTGTCCGGTATAGCCTTCATACAAGTGGAATCGCCCGGACATAACGACCACATCGAGCGCCGCTTGCCCATTTACGCCCAGCGTGCCGATCACCAACTCACCGGCATGGCCCATGGCGGTAGAAACGGGAAAGTCCGGTAATTCACCATACGGTATGCGCACTCCATTCGCAAGCGAATCGGCAAATGCGCCCAGTCCGCTCCCGAGCACGACGCCGACTTTCGGGCGGACGGAAGATTGTATTTCAACGAAGCGAGCTGTGTCTTTCACATTTTGAGTCTAGCGTCTGCCGGCGGACAGAACCTTACTATCGCTAACTTCAAATCAAACAGCGGTTTGTAATAGTTCTTAACTTTTTTGATTATCGTTACGGTTTTTCGCTGCTCGCGTTGCGTATTGGTTGAAGGCGATCCTATTCGATATCAGAAAAGGCAATTTATCTTATGACTTCACACGGCAAAAAGCCCAAGCGGCCAGCCGGAAAACGTCAGGACTGTCCCGTTAACCAGTACCTACTTTTCAGGAGTAAAACATGATGCATCCCATGCGTTCTCTTTCCAAGAGCCGGACACGTTCGTGCTCGAAGCTCGCCCTGACGACTCCATTTCTGTTTGTCGCGATGAGCATTGGAGACGTACAGGCGCAAACGCGGGTCATTCCGATTCCGCAGCAGCTCTTTGCCAAGCCTGTCCCTGATTTTATCGGTGACCCAGCCGTGCCCAATCCCATTACCGATGTTTTACCCGTACCCGAGCATCCCTTCATGGCCCCAAACGGCAGGAGCGCCCTCCATTTGGATGGTTACCAGAGCGATACTTATACGACTCCCGGACCTTTGGGCAACAAGCCGGTTGTTACTTCCAGTTTCTTAGCCGCCGAGTGCGGCAGCGTCACGTTCGACAGTAAAGGAAGAATTAACGTCGTGTGCATAGGACTCGTGGAGCCGCACCTGTATCTCCTGGACCCCGACACGCTGGGAATCCTTGCAAACTACTCTCTTCCGGCAAGGGGCGCCACCACTACTTTTGGCTCCGGCGGGTACTTTTTTCTTGACCAGTTGGACCGGGCTGTGATTCCCACCCGAACCCGCGATATCTGGATCATCAAAACAGTGGAAGACTCTTCCGGCAAGCCCAGCCTCGTAAGAGATCATACTTGTGCGCGGGACCTTCCTTCGCGAATACCAAGCGATCAATCTATACAGTCAACGCTGCCGGATGCCAGGGGCCTGCTTTGGTTTACGACCGGGGGCGGCACGGACAAGATGCAAGAGCCCGCGATGATTGGCACGGTACAGCCGGACCCGGCACACAAAAATCGTTGTGCTGTTTCCACCTATACTCTGCCCGCCGGTGAAGGCATCCAGAAATCTTTTGCCATTGATCCCGATCCTTCCCGGGGAGGAGTCTTCATTGTGTCCGATCACCAGATGTACCGGTTTGACGCTGACGAGGATGGAACTCCCACGCTGACCTGGAACGAGCCCTATGACCGCGGAACCAGCATTAAGCCCGGTCAGATCACGCAAGGATCGGGAACCACGCCGACCTTAATGGGCACAGACTATGTGACCATCGACAATAATGCCGACTCGCAGATCGACGTGGTCGTTTATCGCCGCGCCGCGCAGGTGGACGGCTCCCGTCTCGTTTGTAAACAACCGGTCTTTGAGCCTGGTTTCAGCGCCAGCTTCAACTCGCTCATTGCGACCGATCACTCCATTTCCATCGAAAACAACTACGGAAATCTCAATCTGGCCTCTACCCCTGTTCGGCAATACAACAGCGCCGGGAATTACGCGCATTGACCTGGATACCGACGGAAACGGCTGCCACACGGTCTGGACAAATACGACGGAAAGCGTGCCTAACATAGTTTCACAGCTTTCCCTGGCCACGGGCCTTGAATACAGCTACACCAAAAGCTACAATCCGGATCGCACCGACGCCTGGTATTTCACCGCTGTCGATTTCGCCACCGGCAAAACCGTTTTCAAGCAACTGGCCGGCACGGGTATTTTCTTCAACAGCAACTATTCCGGGCTTTATCTCGGTCCCGACGGCAAGACCGCCTATGTCGGAGTGGTCGGCGGAATCGTGAGGATACACGACACACAATGATGAGACTCAGCCTTCTGTTTTTCACATCCTACCTGCTGGCCTTTGCCGCACAGTCGGAGCAGCCTAGCGATAATTCCCAGACCTGGACGGACTATCGTTCAAGGACGATCTATTTTCTTCTCGCCGACCGTTTCCATGCGCACGATCCCTATCAGCCCTACGTGGACCCGGATTATCCTACGGCGACCAATTCAGTGAACTGCTTCGTCATCGACTGCACGGATGAGGTGCAGTGGAGAAGCTATTGGGGCGGCGACATTCAGGGAATGATGCAGAAAATCGATTACTTGAAACACCTGGGCGTCTCCTCGATCTGGATCACGCCCATGATGGAGAACGTCAGGGATTATGGATTCGGTATAGGGTACGGAACCGGCTATCACGGCTACTGGATCCAAAACTACTACCGGGTCAATGCCCATTTCGGCGATTGGGGCGATGTCGGACAATTAAGCGATCTGTTCCATGCGAATGGGATGCGCTACATGCAGGACATCACGCTGAACCACTCCAATCCGCTCGATGCACATGTAAACGGGCAGCTATTCAAGTCAAGCGGCAGCGATCAGGTCTTCATTAACAGCTACTTCGATGACTATAATCCTGCTACCGGTCTGCGGTACTACAAGCATTACAATGACGATCCTCGCTGTCAGCAGGTCGTCAAGGATTACCAGGAGATTGTCCCGGACTCGCAATGGTCCTACTGGCAACTGCACCATTGCCTCCTGGCTGATTTGAGCGGCTACGATCAGCGGAACCCGCCAGTCGCAAACTATCTGCTGGGAGCAGGCAAAGAGTGGGTCAGGAACGGAGTGGATGACTTCCGGCTGGACGCGATCAAATTCGTTTTTCCTGAGTTCGTCTCAAGGTACACCAGCACCGTGACCGATTATTCCCATTCCCTGGGCAAGCCCGCGCCTTATTTTGTCGGCGAATGGTCCAACGGCGGCGTTGGCGATGCTAAGTCATTGGCCTTCGCGAATCGCTACAACGTGTTCGGGACCAACATACTCGACTTTCAGATGTCGTTTATGTTGAATCGATTTATCGGCGGTGATTACGAATTGGACGATAGCAAGGGCGTGCAGCAGAAGCGGAGCGGATACGACCTGGACAATTTTCTCCACGAACGAGTCATCTCTTTTGACGGACGCGATACCTGGCAAGGCACATTCATCGACAACCACGACCAGATGCGCACGCTGGTCCGCCTGCAGAAACTGGGCGTCACTAACGAAACGGAACGCCGGCAGCGCATGGACTTGGCCACGGTTTTACTCATGACCGTGCGCGGCATTCCCATCATCTATTACGGTGATGAGCAATACCTCGCTTATTACAACGATAATGACAACACCGAGGACGTTAATTCAAGTAATGACGATCCCTATAACCGGCCCGGCATGAAGACATGGGATGAATCGACGCCCGCCTTCAAGACGATCCAGATTCTGGCTGATCTGCGACGCGGCAACACGGCCATTTCACGCGGAAGCTATCGGACGGTTTATGTGGACAATGACGTTCTGATTTACGAGCGCCTCGACGGATCGAAGATTGTTCTGGTCGCTGTCAACCGAGGTCCGGAGAAAACCATATCCCTTCCAGGATTCATCGGTTTCGGGCCGGGCGAGTACTCGAACCTCTTGCGCGATGCGAGCGCGGCGAACGCAAGCAATTCTCTCAGCGTTGGTAAGCGGTCCTGGACTGTGCATCTCCAATCGCTTAGTTCGCTGGTGGTGCCTACAGCGGTTTTATAAGGGACTTACAGGGACGGAGTATGCTGTCGGAGCAGTAAGAACGATTAATCCGACGTCGGGACAGACGCAATTTCGGCGTAGAGGAGAATACTGCTTGACAACGACCAGTCTTCTCGTAGAGAACACGTTAGATAGAGCAGTTTGCCAGTAAACAATTCCAACAGCAACTACTCTCGAAACGAGGCCGGAACCCAGTGACCGGTAAAAATCGCTCTTTTTCTTTAGCTCTGATTACGGTTTTTCGCCGCTCGCATTGCGTATTGATTAGACGGGAATCCAGTTCAACTTCAGAAAAGGAAACATCGACACTTGCGGCACTGTTCAAGCAAGATCAGAACCATTGGTCGTCAGACCCGGAGGTATACCATGCGAAAGCCATCACGAACCCTTTCAGCCTTAATCACCGTTGCAGTTATCTGCGGCACGGTATCGATCAAAGCTCAAGAAGCCAACGATTCGGTATCGATCAACGCTCAAGAAGCCGGGAATTCGGACATTGCGGGAATCCTCGCAACGGCCCGAAGCCAGCTCCCAAACGACCTCGCTGCAGGCAGCATTCAAACCTATCTCGACGGAATCGCCGCTTATATATACGGCTATTCCTTGATGGCGATCGCCATGACCGAACGCGTTTCCACGAACGTCGCGAGCGCCGGTCTACAGACCGGGAGGGCACCTATCAATCAGCTCTATAAGGCGACCGCTTTGCCTGTTGGATCGCAGTTTAAAGACGTGGTCCTGCCGAGTACTACTACCATGTATTCGACCGGATTCTTCAATCTGGATAAAGAACCTCTCATCTTGCATCTTCCAGTAATCAGCAGCGATCGATTTTTTATCGTGCAATTGTTGGACGGCTGGACAAATGTCAGCCGGAAATCCCCCAGCTCGCGACTGAGCAGCGATGCCCCGGGTGACTACGCGCTGGTCGGTCCCAATTGGAGTGGGGACTTGCCGAACAGGTTGTCCGGAACTATTCGTTTCGACACGAATACGGCATGGCAAATTATGCGCGTGTACACAACCGGCACCCAGGACGATCAAAACTTCGTGTACGAACAGATCTTCAAGAATATAACGCTCAAACCGCTCAGCGCATACGGAAAGCCATATACTCCTCCTGATAACTTGCCCGTGAATCCGTCGATTGATGTCGTAACACAGCCGATCAAGCAGCTCGACAGTATGGATGCTTGTGCATTCTTCGGAACCATGTCCGCGATGATGATGACGAATCCTCCCAGGAAGATCGATGCCGGGGTGGTGCCGATTTTGGAGAGACTTGGCATTATCAGTACGCCAAGTACGACAGACACCCAACCGCCAACCCAGTTTTCGTGCGCCAACTTGATGGGAACGTTGGAAGGACAGGCAGAGAGAACGGCCTTGCAGCTTGCCGTTGCAACTGCGAAGCGGATCTTGGATGCAACTCCGCCGCCATCTCTGACACCGACGAACTGGTCGGTGACACTGAATGTGGGCGACTATGGGACGAAATATCTGCTGAGAGCGCTCGTCGCCAAGGATGCTCTCGGAGCGAACCGGCCGCAGGACGCGGTCTATGGTTATGGCACTCACGACAGCGCTGGGACATCAGACAGCAATCTCCTGCATGGCACAAACAACTACGTACTGCATTTCAAGGCGCCAACCAGTCAGAAGACCCCTTTGGAGATTCCGCCCATTGATGGCAACGGCTTCTGGTCCATCACACTATACAATGCCGATGGAACGCTGGTTGACAACAAGGCCGCAACTTACCATGCGCTCAGCACGAAGGAGGTAGAAAATCATAACGCCTGTCTGAACGACGATGGTTCGCTCGATATCTATGTGCAGGCGACGCCGCCGTCCGACCCGAAGCAACTCTGCAATTGGCTGGAGGCACCTCAGTCAACAGCCGACAATAATAACGGTCGATTCATCTTATTTATGCGGATGTATTGGCCCGATGCGGCTATCACGAATGGCAATTGGTACCCGCCGGCGATCCAAAAGACGAATTGAAAAGAGCATGAATCTGGAGCTGCCACCTGGCCGCTTCAGATTCTCCACGGCTTCGCCACCGCTATCATCTAAAATTTTCCACCAGCATAATGTTGCGGTTGTCCCGATCCACATGGACATACAGCAACGACGTTTCATCCCGCGACACGGCGAGCGCTCCAGGTCCCGCCGTCACCAGCTTGCCGACGGCACCGACGCGGACCGTTCTTCGCGTCGTAAAATCGAAGAAACGGACGGCTGCATCCTTGCGAAAAGCTTCCCCGTTTGGAACAAAATAGATTCCTCTCGGCGCTAAAGCCCAATGCCGGAAATACCCGGCCTCCGAGAGTTCAGGAACGGGAGTTTCGTTTCCATGAGCGAGATCCAATCTCCAAATGCCTGGAGTGTCGTTGCCTTTGGAGTAATACAGATACTTGCCGTCTATCGATTCGAAGCCCTCAAATCCGCCTTCCCGCGTGACCTGAACCGGGTTTCCGCCTTCCCACGGTCTTTTCCAGATTTGGTCGTCAGACCGTGAATGGTAATAGATCCATCGTCCATCTTGCGACCAGCTCGGCACATCAGCGCCTCCTACGTTGTTGGCGAGGCGGCGCGGGTCGCCACCCGCTACCCTTGCCACCCAGATATCCGGCTTCGATGAGGGTGGACGCAAGTCAAAGGCGATCCACTTCCCGTCAGGAGACCAGCGCGGTGTGCCGGCGCTCTGCCCATCAAGGAACGTCAATCGCCGTAAGCCGGCGCTATCGCGTTTGCCGATCCATATATCGGTCGAGCCTGATCGCTCGGAAGCAAATGCGATCCATTCTCCGTCGGGCGAGAACTGAGGCGTGTCTTCGCGCATCGTGGAAGCGATTAACTGGACATTCGCAACGGCAGCGAATTTCGGTTTGGGGCCAGCTTCCACGCGGCGTATCTTGAGTTCCCAGATACTGTGCTCGAAATTCCAACGCACGTAAGTCATGCGCTTTCCGCGAATGCTGATATCACTGATGTCCGACCCGAGAGCAGTCGCGGGCCATGTCGTCGAGCCGCTTGGGACGTCTATCTTGGCTAACTTGCCGAACCAGGAGTAGACCAGCGACCTGCCGTCCGCTGTCCAGGTCAGGCCCGGCCACGAGGCCCGTGCCGGGAGAGCACGCACCGGTTCGTGGTTTGTGCCGGTCACAACGATTTCAACTTCGTTCCGCTTGAATGCCAATCGTTTGCCGCTCGGATCGTACTGTGGGCAGCAATCGTTTTGGCCATCAGCAGGAAACGACCGCTGGCGGATGGTGTGGTCTGATAGGGACAACTCAAAGATCGCGCCCTGGTTCGTGTGATACAAACCGGTGAAGGCCAGCGTGCGGCCGTTCGGACTCCAGGCTACCCGTCCGGAACCGAGAACCCCCTCCAGTCCCAGATCTGTTTCGCTGCCGCCTAGCGCGGGAATCACTAGAATCCGCCCGAAGCGCTCATCATCTCGCGTTCGTAGAAACGCAATTCTGGTTGCGCTTGGGTCCCAAACCGGTGAACGATCAGCGGAACCGGCTGAAACTTTTGTCAGCCGCAACGGGTCCGTCGAGCCGATCAACTGCACGTAAACCTCTAGCGGGTTGGTCCCCTCCTTCCCTTGTCCCACGAACGCGATCTCCTTGCCGTCGGGCGAGATCGCGGGATGTTCCTGGTAACCGGGATAAAACGTGAGCGGCACAATCCGCGGAGTATCCGTTTCGAATGGCGGCTCCCTTCTGGCAATGGTGAATACCGTAACTCCGATCAGCCCCGCCAAGGTCAGAATGCCCGCAGCCCAGAGCAACTTGTGTGCCCGCCTCGCCAGCGGAATTCCTTCGCGCAGAGCCTCTAAGTCCGAGATCAACGCGCTCGCTGTTTGATAACGTCGGGCCGGATCTTTCTCGAGCGCCTTCTGGAGAATAGCGATGATTTCAGGGGAAGCGACGTTTCGGATGGGAGTCAGATCCACCGGTTTGGAACCCGCTATCAGAGCCAGGATCTCCTGCATCGAATTTCCGTCAAAGGGCAAACGTCCTGATAGCATCTGATAGAGAACGACTCCCAATGACCAAATATCGGCGCGTCGGTCCACTCGCGATCCGGCAACCTGTTCCGGCGCCATGTACGACAGGGTGCCGATTGTCAACCCCTCTTCCGTCAGGATGGTTTTTCCGGTCCATTGCGCAATGCCGAAATCGAGAATGCGTACCAGCGGCTCCGGCACTTCAGTGTCAATCAGCATCAAATTCGCGGGTTTGATGTCGCGATGCACGATGCCTTTGACGTGCGCCGCTTGCAGTCCACGAGCGGTCTGGAGGGCAATATCAAGGGCATGTTCGGCAGGTAAAGGCCCGTTTTCAATCCTCTCGTCGAGGGTCACGCCCTCCAAACATGCCATGGCGATGAAAATGAGTCCGTCCGCCTCATCGATTGCATAGACCGGGCACACGTTTTGATGATCGACCGAAGCGATGGCCCGCGCTTCACGCACGAAGCGCTCGCGGCTTGTTGGATCGGTCACCAGGAAAGGAGGAAGGAATTTGAGCGCGACCACCCTTTCGAGCCGGGTCTCCGTGGCGCGGTAAAGGATTCCCATTCCCCCTGTCGCCATCGGTCCGATGATGCGATAATGCGACAACGTCCGCCCGCTCAGGTCATCCTGATTCGCCGGAATCGGCGCGACAGCTCCCGATTTCAGCTCACGGAGAATGGAGCCGCTCTGGTCTTCCTGGAGCAAGTCCTGAACCAGGCGGAGCAGATCTGTGTTGCTCCCGCACTGCTCTTGGAGAAATGACGATTGCTCTTCGGGAGCTAACTCGACTGCCTGGGAAAACAGTTCCGCTACCCGGCTATACAGGGCCGGATCAGTAATTGCCCTAAGGCCGGAGCGCGCTCTTGAGCCACGCACTACAGAACCTCCAGTCCTTCTCAACGGTGCTGACGCTCAGGCCAAGAACTTCCGCCACTTCCGGCACGCTCAAGCCGCCGAAGAAACGCAATTCCACCAGCTTTGCATGGCGCTCGTTCAGCTTCTCCAGATCGTGAAGGGCTTCATTAATGGCAAGTACGTCCACATCCCGCTCAGTGCTGATAAGATCTTCGTGGAGAGTGATCCTTGCAGCTACGCCCCCGCGCTTCTGACGTTTGGCGGCAACGGCGTGATTTACAAGAATGCGCCGCATCGCCATGGCTCCAACCGCAAACAAGTGGCTGCGGGTTCTCCAATCAACTTGCCTTTGATCGACTAGTTTGAGATAGGCTTCGTTGACCA
>CAXUBB010000003.1:23248-32301 GCA_964249105.1 uncultured Bryobacteraceae bacterium
GTAATGTGTGAGAACGCCCCTCGCGGGCAAGATAACCTTTCGCTAGGTGCCGGAGATCGTTGTAGACCAAGGTGAACAGCCGGTTAAAGGCGCGATCGTGACTTTGATACACCTGGGGCAAAACATTTTTGATCTCGGATGGAGAAGCTGCGCCTGTCACGCTTGATCGGCGCTCTAGTTCTTCCTGCATAGCAAGAGCGGCAAGTTCTCCTCCGTGCCTAAACAGTTTACACCAGAGTTTCCGACCAGCGAGACGCAGCGCGGGCGCGCCGGCCATTCCCATTCCAAATGGTTTCGACGATAATGTTGAGTAACAACTGAAAGCGCGTTATGCCTAACACTTTTGTGTTCTTCCGCCGAAAAGAGGATTGATGACAGAGCCGACTATCCCCTGCCCGCAATGCAAGGCGCAGATTAAGCTCACCGAATCGCTGGCCGCGCCGCTGGTGGATGCGACCCGGCGCGAGTACGAGCGTAAGATGCAGCAAAACTCGCTCGAATGCGCCAAGCGGGACGAGGAAATCCGCCAGCAGGAGCAGGCGTTTCTTAAAAAGAAGGAGGAATGGAGGGCTGCGGAGCAGGACCGGCTCCGGCAGGAACGGGCGCGCATTGCCGAGGAGGAAGCACGCCGGGCCGAACAGAAATTTTCAACGGATCTGGGGCAGAAACTGCAGGAGATTGCTCATTTGGAGCAGGTCTTGAAAAGCCGGGATTCCAAACTGATGGAAGCTCAAAGAGTACAAGCCGAATGTCTGCAAAAGGAGCGCGCGCTCGACGATCAGAAACGCGAGCTTGAAATCACAGTGGAAAAACGGGTGCAGGACGGCTTATTCACGGCGCGAATGCAGGCCCGCCAGGAAGCGGAAGAGCAGTTAAAGCTCAAGGTTGTCGAGAAAGAGCAAGTGATTCTGTCGATGCAGCGGCAGATCGAGGAACTGAAGCAAAAAGCCGAGCAAGGCTCCCAGCAATTGCAAGGCGAGGCGCAGGAAGTGGAGCTGGAAAACATGCTGACGTCCAAGTTTCCCTTCGATACCATTCTTCCGATCCGCAAAGGAGAGTATGGCGGGGATGTGCTGCAACGGGTGGTCAGCAGCCACGGGCAGGCTTGCGGCTCTATTTTATGGGAAAGCAAGCGGACGAAACATTGGAGCGACGGCTGGCTGGCAAAGCTGCGCGAAGATCAGCGGAATGCCAAAGCGGAAGTGGCCGTGATTGTCAGCCATACGCTGCCGAAGGACATTGAATCCTTCGAATTAGTTGAGGGTATTTGGGTGACGCACCCGCGCATGATGGTTCCGGTCGCTTTCGTGCTTCGCCATACTTTGATTGAAGTGGAGTCCACCCGGCGGGTTTCGGAAGGTCAGCAGAGCAAGGCGGAGATGATTTACCAGTATCTGGTGGGTCCGCGATTCCGGCAGCGCGTTCAGGCGATTGTGGAGGCATTCGGCGTCATGCAGGAAGACCTGGAGAAAGAAAAACGCGCCATCATGAAGCAATGGGCCAAGCGCGAGGAACAACTGCAACGCGCCATGCAGGCGACGGTCGGCATGTACGGAGACCTGCAAGGAATTGCCGGAAAGACGATGCAGGAAATTCAGGGGTTGGATATGGACGCCTTCGATGCGAATGAGCGTCCCGCCGTGCGCCAAATTGCGTTTACGAGTAATTAACCGTTATCGTCCAGACTTGACCACACCATGCTGTCGCATCAAGCGACAGATTCTGTCGCTTGACTGTCCGTTTCTCACTCGCGATCACGCTCAAAAATGCGCCGCGTGAGCGGCGGCCCAGCCGAGGAATGTCCGTGCCGGTGTTCCTGTGATCTCTTCGACTGTGGAGGTAACGAGCGCTGGTTGGCCGATGGCGGCAGCCCAGGCATCGAGCAGCATACTTGCGACGGATGCAGGCCAGAAACTGAATTCGCACCGCGCTTCGTCTGGCGAGATTTCTTCGATGCGCAGCGACCGCCCAATCACGCGACCGATGATGGATATCTGCTCGGATTGGCTCAGGGATTGAGGCCCGGTCAGCAGATACTCCGCTCCGATGTGCCTCTCCTCACACAAGGCACGAACTGCGACGGCGGCAATGTCACGCTCGTCGATCGGAGCTGTAGGGGCGTCCAGATAAGGCCAGCGCACGACATCGCCGGCGCGAATCTGAGGTGCCCACCAGAACAGCGCATTGCCGGCGAACATGCCGGGACGCAGGAACGTCCACTCCAGTCCTAAAGTTTCGATTAACCGCTCAACTTGCTTGTGCAGCATTGCGCTCGGATTAGGCTGCGGCTTTTGGAAGAAGGGGTGTGCCGTTTTGTGCGGGGAGGAGAGAAAGACAATGCGCTGTGCCTGCTTCGCGATCCGCTCCAAAACCGGAGTCACAGTACACGGCGGAGCGGTCCAAACTAGAAATACCCTGTCGATGCCATCCAGGCATCCGTCAAGAGTTTCGGGCTGAGTGAGATCTCCGCGTACCAATTCAATTTGCGGGGGTAAACGAGCCGCGTCCGGGTTGCGCGTCAGTACACGGACTGGCGCGCCTATTACCTGCAACTGTGAGAGAAGTTCGTGGCCGACAGTGCCGGCTCCTCCAATCACGAGAATACGTTTCATGCAGGACCATCCTATAGATGGAGGTCGATTGAAATCAAGGAGTGATGGCTGAATCACTTCAATACGTAGTCAAATTTCACCAGACCGTCACGATAATCGAGCGTCAAGCGAAACATGACCAGTACGGGCAAACCGAGAATGCCGCTTAAACGGACCTCCTGGTGATCAGGCCCGGTATTGATGTTAAAGGCGGTCAACCCCAGATTGCGCTGACGGAAGCGGCCGAATTCCAGTTCCGCTTTATCCGCTTCAAACACTTCGTTGACGTTACCGGAAACGCCGCGCACACGCGTATAGTAGTCGCCGTGCAACTTGGTGGAGAGCCGTGCAAAGGTGGAATCAATATTGGACATGCTGGCGCCGGTGTCAAGCAGAAACAAACCTGATGTCTTTCCGTTCACTTTTGTGGGAATACAAAGATGGTGCCCAAAACGAAATACAGGCGTGAAATCAGCTTTGTCGGGCGTAATCGTGCGGTCATAACCCTGTGGATTCGGCGGACGGGGCGGCAGCGGCGTTAAATGCATGGTATGGCGCTGGAAATCGAGTTGAATGAGGTAATCGGAAAAGAAATCAGTTCCAATTAATCCATCTTCGTCGCCCGCGATGCGGCCCTTGCCTTCGAGCGATTGAAAGACACAGGTTTTGTATTGCAGTGAGCCGATTTTGCAGGCTTCGGCGACGGCCACAAAGCCCTTGCGTACTCCTCCATCACCGATACCCCAGGATTGGGTAGAGCCAAGGTGATTCAATCCGGCTTTATCAACGGCCCGTTGACTGATCAGAATTCCGCTTGCTCCCGTATCCAGCAGCAAGCGAAGCGAACGACCTCCTTCAATGGAAACTTCAAGGCCAAAGCCGCGAATACGAGTGGCACCCGCCAGCAAGTCAACTAAATGCAAAGTCGTTTCCGTGCGTTCGCCCTCTGTTTCGAAAGCCTTTCGCGCGCCTAACTCTTCATGGATCTCCGCCGAAGTCTGCCTGGCAGTATCATAGTGGCGCGCAAACCAGGGATGAGCAGCCATAAAAGGCCCATACATCTCTTTGCGCTTCTCTCCTACTAGATAGCGCATGAATGCGAATGTGATTAGCGCATCATCCGGATCGACGGCATGGGCCTGCATGCACATGATTCGGGCAGAGCGATACAGCGAAGCCGCATAAAAAAGACGGTACATGCCATAGTAGGCGCGAGCATTATTTTCTTTCGCTTTCAGGGCCGCTTTATAGAGCGTTTCCGCTTCCTTGAAGTCTCCCATGTAATAGAGGAACTCGGCACGGGCGGTCATGATTTCCGGGGAAAGAGGGAAATCACGGCCCGCTGCTTCGGTTGCGTCGGCTGCTTCGTCCGTATGCCCTTCGTAGACCAGCGCTGAAAGCAGCGCCGCCCGCAGACTTGCATCTTTTGGATTTTGCGCCACCGCAGCTTGCAGTTGCGGAAGCGCGGTTTTGTAGTCCCCTGATTTATATACGGCGAGCGCGTCGCTGGTGTCGGCCCATGCGGTGGAGGGAGCACTCAGAAAAATCAGGAAAACAAGCGCGGAAAGTAGTCGTGACATGCCGTCTTTGTCAGGATGCTAACAAACTTAGCAGCGAACATGCTATCAGATAAGTCCTACAACGGTAAGGGGCAGTCGGGGGAAGCGGCAGTTGCGCGAACACGTTAGAAAAGCTCACGCTTGAAGGGGTTCCAAACGGTTTTCGATAACCCGGCTGGAATCGAAATCGCTGAGCTTCAAAAGTCCCGCAGCGGCTATTTCGAGCGCCTTGCGCGGCATCAATCCAATGAGTTCACTTTCCTCCACTTCCACTCCGTACTCCGCGGCGAGACGCGCCGCTTCGAGAAAAACAACGTGAACCGGAGTTTGTTCGAAATCCGTGAGATTCATCGAGACTTGAACGATGCCGCGAGACGGCAGCGCGACTCCCAACGCCTTCACTGCGGGCAGACCGCCGCTGCTGGCTCGAATTCGCCTGGCAATCGCTTTAGCTATACCGAGGTCGGGCGTACGCAAGTTAATGTTGTAAGCGATCAGGAACTTGCGGGCTCCGGAGATCACGGCTCCAGCGGTGGGGTGCAAGGCAGGCCCGCCGAGGTCGGGAGCTTTGTCCGAGTTCACCAGAGCAACTGTCCGTAGCTCTTCAAATTGGCCCCGGCGCACGTCCTCCAACTTCACTCGATCGGGACGCAGAGCTGCTGCTTCGTAAAAATAGATTGGGATGCCCAGTTCTTCCCAGATACGCCGGCCTGCTTGGTGCGCCAGTTCCACACAATAGGGGAGCGAAGTTCCGGCGAGCGGAACAAACGGCAGCACATCCAATGCTCCTAAACGCGGATGAACACCACGATGCTCATTCAGATTAATTAGCTCGCGGGCTTTGTGGGCCGCGCGTACCGCGCTTTCCAAAACGGCATCACCTCGTCCGGCGAAAGTAATCACACTGCGATTATGATCGCGGTCACTCGTGCGGTGAAGAACGAACGAGCCGGACACTGAGGCGATCGCCGCCTCCAGCGCATCGATCCGCGCCCGATCACAGCCTTCCGAAAAATTAGGAACGCACTCGACCAACAGGTTGTTCAGTGGGAGATCTCCATCGAGTTCTATTTAAGACCATCACGCCGTCGCGGAAAACCATAGCCACGTGGTTCATGCCGAACTGGCGTGGAATATCCCGGTAATCGGTAACATTCAGGACCAGCAAGTCGGCTTGTTTGCCGACTTCCAGGCTGCCTGTGATATCTCCGCAACCCGCGGCGTACGCGGCGTTAATCGTAGCGGCGCTCCATGCTTCTTCCGGCGTCAGCCCCAGACGGGCTACCGCCAGCGCGAGAGACATTTGCATGCTGAAACTTCCCGACGCCGTGGATTGATACCCGCTCGAAAGAGCAATGGCCGCGCCTGCATCGACAAGGTCACGGCCAGCCGTGCCGATGGGACCTTCAAAGAGTTGCTTGCCCGCTGCCAGTACCGCCATGGTGGCGACCTTTCCCAACGCTTCGGGCGCTAAGGAATCGAAGTGGTGCGCGCAGACCGAATGCGGATTTAATCGCTGGAGCAGTTCGGCAAAGACGTCTTTTGAATGGCCCGACCATAACATCTTTACTGGAAGTCCGGCAGCCTGGGCCGCGACCACTGCGTCCGTGTCGAAATCATCAGGATCACGGGGCGCAACGGAGATGCCGCTAATAAAATCGCGCCGCAGCAGGGTTTCGAGGGTTGCGAGCAGATCACCAGGCGCGGTACGGCCCACTCGGGAGCCGAGTCGCCACGTTCGCATCATGCGAACCGGAGTGCTTCCAATTTTTGCCAGCTTTCTGAACACTGCGATATCGGAGTGAAAGCTGTGGTCGTCGGCGCTCCCTTTCACATCCGCCGTGATGGTGCCATGCTGCAGGCAGGATCGCATCAGAGTCAGGCTGTCGTCGTGGAAATCCGCTATCCGTTTGAGTTGAAGGGAGGTTTCGGAGCGGCGCAGACTGAGATGCAGGCTAGCGTCAATAAAGCCGGGCGTAATAATTCGCCCTTCCATCGGAATTTCCAGAGCGCCTCGTGCCGCTTTCAGGTTGTCAATACGGCGGGTCGGTCCGACGGAGGCAATCAGGCCATCCTGAATGAGAACCGAACCATCCTCGATAATTCCAAGATCTTGAAGAGCTGCCCCACGACGTGCGCTGCTCGGACCTCGTAACGTTAACAGTTGCTTGGCCCCACGAAGCAGAATGGGTGGTCGCAAAACGAGAAAAACTCAAATGGTATGACTGCGATTAAACAACAGTATTGCTCATTTGCCTGCTGAAGACGTAGAAAAATTTGTAGTCCTGCCAAAAGGCGTATAGCGTCAGGGCAATGGCGAGACCGGCAAGCACTTTCCACACGGTCTCGCGCGGTGTATTGGGAAGACCAGGTAACCCTCCCAGAATCCCTATGGAAAAACCTCCGATGAATCCGCCAATATGGGCGGCCATATCGATACCGGGCAGGAAACTGAAGACAAGGGCATAAACGGCCCAACGACTGTAATAAGCGCGGACCGCTTGCGCCATGGGATCGGATCGCCGACGGAGGCCCATGGCCAGCATGATGCCAATCAAGCCGAAGCAGGCAGCGGATGCGCCAATGGAGGGGGCGCCCGGATTCCATAAGGTACTGAGAAGGAAGCCGGTGATCGTCGAAAAGATGTAAGCCACGATTAGGCGGCTGGTTCCATAAAACTGCTCGACTTCGCCTACCAGATCGAACAACGCCCATGAGTTCATGGCGATATGCAAGATCCCGCCATGCAGGAACCCCGCCGTGAGCAGACGCCAGGTTTGACCGGAATAGATGAGAGGAGCATACTTTGCGCCCAGGCCGATCAGCGTGCCGAAGTTCAGAGCTTGCGGACCGCGGCCGAAGAAGCGATAATTCACGATCAGTTCGATTAGGAAGAATGCGATGTTAATGACCAGAATGACAACGCTGGTCAGATTGGCGCGGGGCATAAAGGAGGCAGCAAGCTGCGAGCCGCGCATATCGATGGCTCGCGGACCCAACTGAGCGTCGCAATAAGGACAAACACGGTCAGTGATGTTGATGAATGCCCGGCAGTTCGGGCACATACGGCGCTTTTCCACGGCTTCATTGTAGCCGCTGCGAACCGCCGCGCCTGATAGAATCAGGATTCGCATGAGCAAAACTGACGAGGAATACCGCGAGGACCTTGTTCGTGTCTGCCGTCTTGTGCATGACAAGGGCTGGGTCGCCATGAATGACGGAAACGTGAGTATCCGGCTCGACAACGATCGTATTCTTTGCACGCCGACAGCGATCAGCAAAGGCAGCGTCACGCCCGACGACGTGATTGTCTGCGACATGGCGGGCAATAAAATTGAGGGCCGCCGCGAACGCACGAGCGAAATTATGATGCACATCGTGATTTATCAAAAGCGACCCGATGTGCGCTCCATTGTGCATGCTCATCCGCCGGTAGCGACCGGATTCGCGGCGGCTGGGCGGGCGCTGGACAAGGCGCTGCTGCCGGAAGTGGTCATTCAATTGGGCGCTGTTCCTTTAGCCTCTTACGGGCTTCCGGGCACTCCGGCGCTCAGCGACGGCATGATGCCGTATCTCGATAACTATGATGCGCTGCTGCTCGAAAATCATGGCTGCACCGCTTGGGGAAAAGATGTCTGGCAGGCCTTCTACCGCATGGAGATGGTGGAGCACTTCGCCCGTATCACTTTTGTGGCCGAGATGCTGGGCGGGGCGCGCTGCCTGCCGCGCGAGGAGGTGGAGAAATTATTTGCCGCCCGCGCCCGCTACAACGTGAATTCACGGGCCAGCATGCAGCCGGGCTTGCCATTAGTGGCTGAAGATCTGTTGCAAACGCACGAGTAACGACTTTGGCCATTGGTAAATGGCTACAGCGTGCCCTACACTCAGCTTGAATGCGGCGATTGCTTGCTCTGGTTCTCGCAGCCACCTTCAGCTTCCTGCTGATCGGGCCCGCGTTTGCCGCGTCTATCAAACCTGATCTGCCCGCCTGCTGCCGAAAGAACGGCAAGCATCATTGCGCCATGCAAGAGATGGGTCATGCATCTGAGTCTGCGGTTGTGATGGCTCCTGATAGGTGTCCTTGCTTCCCGCAAACATCGATAGCGCCCCATCACGAGATAAACACAAATATACAAGCGGCTGCTGTTTTTGCCGGATGGATCAGCCATCCTAGCGGCTCGCCGCAAACGGAAGCCGTTTATCGCATCTCTGCTCAGCGATCCCATCAAAAACGCGGTCCTCCCTCCCTGTTTATCTAAAACAACACTCATAGGCTTGGAACTCGCATGCAGGTGGCAAACGTGTGATGACGCGTGCCCAAGCTTAGATATTTAGATCGAAGACAGAATGGAGCTTGTTTTTGCATGTTTTCCTCACGGAGTTTTTTGCTCATTGCCGTGAGCGCCGTTACTTGGGCGCAAGCAGGCAATGACGTACCCCTCACAGTATTTGTATTAGATGCGCAGCGCCTTCCCGTGCAGGGAATTATCGTTCGCGTCGCGGCGTCCGCTTCTTCGCCGGCGCCGAAGCAAGGCGCGCCGGATGCTACGGGCCAGTTTCGAACCTCCTTGCCGGTCGGGTCCTATGCCGTTTCCGTGAACGGCAATCAGTTCCGCCCGGAAACCAGAACCGTCTCACTCATCACCGGCGGGGAAGCCGCGCTGGAGATGACCGTGGAACCCGCGCAGCTCAGCCAGTCTGTCACGGTCACGGGCAGTCCGGACAGCTACAGTGTGCCGGTAACCAGTTCCGCTACCCGCACCAACACGCCTTTATTGGATTTGCCGCAGTCGGTCCAGATCATCAGCCGTAAAGTGATCGACGATCAGCAGGTGTTTGAATTTGCCGATGCCGCGCGCTATGTGAGCGGCGTGTTCGGGTCGCAGCGTTTCAGCCGGGACGC
>CAXUBB010000003.1:32311-36697 GCA_964249105.1 uncultured Bryobacteraceae bacterium
AAAGGTCCCGCCTCTGCGCTTTATGGGCGGGCGGAAGCGGGTGGAGTCGTGAACCTGGTTTCTAAAAAGCCTTTTGAAGAGCCGATGTTCTCCCTCCAGTTCACGGGCGGCAATTATGATTTCTACCGGCCGCAGTTCGATATCTCCGGGCCGCTCAACCGCAGCGGCACGCTGTTATACCGTCTCAATGGA
This sequence comes from uncultured Bryobacteraceae bacterium, assembly GCA_964249105.1. Lineage (GTDB taxonomy): Bacteria > Acidobacteriota > Terriglobia > Bryobacterales > Bryobacteraceae > Bog-105. The sequence continues at coordinate 32,504 of CAXUBB010000003.1, forward strand.
GCTTACGAGAATCGGGGCAGTTTTCGTGATTTTGTCAGCGGAGAGCGGTACTTTGCTGCTCCGTATCTGCTCTGGAAACCAACGGAACGCACATCGCTTTCTGCTTTTGGCGAGTTTCTGAATGAAGATCGAGTGGCGGATTACGGCATCCCGCCGCTGAATGGGCGTCCAGCGCCCGTGCCGGTTTCCACGTACTACGACGAACCGTTCAATAACGAAGCGGACCGGGAGCGCCAGATCGGATACGTGTTTCAGCATCAGTTCAGCCCGAACTGGTCGCTGCAAAACAGCTATCGCGCATCGCGCACGAACGCCAGATATCTGGAGGTCTATAACACCTCCGTCTTGGCCGGAACAACCCTGGTCGGGCGAACTGCCGATGCGTTTGCTTTTCCGCAATTGTTCCAGTACTCGCAAACCAACTTAGCGGGAACTGTGAAGACCGGGCCGGTTCGCCATACCGTGCTGGTCGGGCTGGAACTGGGCTGGGAATCAGGCTCTTCGCGAGGACCGGGCGTGCACGCGCCTCCCATGGACATCTTTCATCCTGTTTACGGCCAGATCACAAGCGGCGCGGCTGCGGCCTTGCTAAATAATCCCGCCGCTCCAGGGCGTTTTGTTTTAGGCGACGAGGCGGATAACCAGATCACGGGCGGTTACGCGCAGGATCAATTCAGCCTGGGACGCCGCGTGAAAGTTTTGGCGGGAGCGAGATTTGAACGGCACGCCCAGGATTCCATCAACTTTATTCCCTACACTGTGCAGCATCAAAGCGATGTAGCGGTCAGCCCTCGCATCGGCTTGGTCTATCAGCCAAGCTCCTCCGTCTCGCTGTACGCCAGCTTCGTGCGCTCTTTCCTGCCGACGTCGCCGACAGCCCTCAACCGCAACAATCAACAATTTTCTCCCGAGCATGACCGTCAGTGGGAAGTGGGAGTCAAGCACAGCGCCCTGCAGGGACGCCTCGGTTCCACCCTCTCTTTCTTCGATATTCAGAAGTGCAACGTGCTTACACCCGATCCTGAAGATCCCCGCTTCTCGCTGCAAACGGGCAGTGCAGCAAAGGCGCGGAGATTGATGTCAATGGTGCTGTGGCTCCGGGCTGGAACATGATTCTCTCGTATGCGTTTATCCAGGCGCAGATCACTGCCGATAATAGTTTCCCTGTCGGCAATTTGCTGCTTGATGCGCCACGGCATAGCGGCGCGCTTTGGAGTATTTATGAATGGCGGCGAAGCTGGCTGCGCGGGCTCGGGTTAGGCGGCGGGCTCACCGCAACGACCTATCGTCAGAGAGACTTGAACAACTCTTTTCTGCTGCCCGGTTACGCCCGGCTCGATACGGCGCTGTATTACAACTACGCGGTCACGGATCGCACAAGCTGGCGGTTTTCTTTCAATTTAGAGAACGCGCTTGACCGCACGTATTACCAGTCCAGCACCGTAAACCAGATCCGGCCCGGCGCGCCCTTGACAATTCTTGCAGCGGTGCGCTGGACCCGCCATTGAGGACACGTAAACTACCATGCGCTGCTTGCTTCTCTTCGTTTTGGTTTGCTTCCTGCGGGCCGGTTCACCCCCGGACGCGCCAGTTGCAACAGTATTCTCTAATCCCGCGAAGCCGGGCAGCATCTCTCCTGCTGCCACAACAATGCCCAACGGTTTTCTTTTGAGTTGGTACGAGCTGTGGGGAAAAAGAGGGTATGCTCTGCGCTACGCAAGCTGGGAGAATGCGGCTTGATCGCCGGTTCGAACGGTCGTTGTTCGTGACCGGCTGATGCATCATCCGGCGGAACTGCCGGAAGTATTGCGATTGCCGGACGGTTCGCTCATCGCGCATTGGCTCGAACTGACAGGCGCGGGACCCTGGGCCGATTCTCTTTATTTCTCACGCTCCACCGATGACGGACGGAACTGGTCCCAACCGGAAATCGTGCATGGGGACCGGTCTCCCTGCGGGCATGGTTTGGCGTCCATTGCTGTTTCCGGCCCGCACAATGCTTCCGTGTTTTGGCTCAATGACAGCCCAGGCGGCAGCACGCAACTCAAGACAGCCGACATTCACTCGAATGGGCAACTAGGCGGAGAGCAGGTGCTGGATTCCGATACGTGTTCCTGCTGCCCCACAACGGTAGTGAAAACGGCAAAAGGCTTATTGGCGGCTTATCGTGGCCGGACGCCTGGAGAGATTCGGGATATTTCCCTGGTGGATAACTATGCGGGTCGCTGGTCCGCGCCCCGCTTGCTGCACCGCGATCACTGGCGCATTACCGCTTGCCCTGTGAATGGCGCGTCACTCAGCGCGGATGGCCGGAACGTGGTCATTGCCTGGTACACGGGCGCTCAGGACGATCCTAGGGTGGAAGCTGCCTTTTCTTCCGATTCTGGCCAAACGTTCGATCCGCCATTAAGGATCACCTCGGAGCGGGTCACCGGTCATATTTCCGTAACATTGCTGCCTGATGGACATGCGTTAATAGCTTGGGTTGAGAATGCGGGGACTACGGCTCAACTGCTGGTTCGGGAAGTGACAAAGGATGGATTTCAAAGTAAAGCGACAGTGGTTGCAAGCGGGACCGTTCGCGGTCTCGGGTACCCGCGTTTGCAATCCGCCGCGGGCCGAACGATGCTGACGTGGGTGGATGATCGCTCTCCGAAGAGAGTTGTCACCGCATGGATTGGGACGACCCGCTCAACGCCGTCTCGGAGTAAAGGACAGTAATGTCTGCAAGTTTTATTGGATTTAGATGTATTGTGTTTTGTATTTTTCCAGCAAGAAGGCTTTCAGACGCCCGCCTCAGTGACCGCGATCAGTTGAACGCGCACTATAGCCTCTATGATGTCAGAAGCTTCAACAGCCGGAATGTGGGCGGCCTCGGCGCAGTCAGCCAAGGCGCGGCGTTCGCGGACCGGGACCAAACCATCGCCCTGAACACGTGGCGACGATCAGGTTTGGCGGAAAACGGCGATCTAAATCGAACCACATGGACAGCCTGACACCGGACAGTTATAAAAGGCAGCATTGAACGGCCTCACGCGTGTGTGCAGTGTCCGGCCCTAAATGTGGTTTGATTTAGTGAAGACGGGCAAGTAGCCGCTGTCTGGCTGGATCTGCGGACAAAGGAACGCGCCTCTACGGAGCATACTCGCGGGATGCCGACAAAACCTTGGTCAAAGAAGGTTCTCGTTTATGAGCCGCTGGGAGGGACAATCTGCCAGTGCTGCTATCCGTCTCTCGTGTCCTCCGGAAAGAACACTTACGCCGTAATGTTTCGCAATGCCGTGGACGGTAACCGGGATATGTGCCTAATCGAATGGAAGATCAACGGCACGGCGTCGGCCCCGAAGAAACTAGGCGAAGGATCATGGGCGCTCGAAGCCTGTCCCATAGATGGAGGCGGGTTGGCTCGTGAAGGACATAGGGTTCTGACTGCTTGGCGCAGAGATCGCACCATATTTCTCGTGGCTCCCGGCGGAAAAGAAGAAGCGATGGGGGAAGGGAAGGATGTCACGTTGACGGTATCGTCCAAAGGCGCATATATAGCCTGGACTAATGCAGCAGACATCGAATTGCAAGAGCCGGGAGAAAAAACACCTGTCACTTTATCTCCGAACGGCTCTTTTCCAATGTTAGTTGAATTATCCGACGGTTCGGTTTTAACAGCTTGGGAGCAGGATGGCGCAATTGCAATGCGAGTGGATAAGTGAGGATGTTCTTGCTGTAGAATATCTTACCGTTCGTTTGCTTCTTCACGGTTAAATTTAAAACCGGGAGGAAATGGCCGTGATAGGCGACGAAGAGATGCAAGGGCTTCCTTGCGGCTCTGCTCACAAACCAGTTGAGAATCACACTTCTTGGTGATTGTGATTTCGACCTCATTGCCCCTTTTTATGTCGAGCGTTTTTGCTGCGTCAGCGGAAAGCCGGACGGCTAAGCTCATTCCCGACTTTTCAACTCGCATGATCTTTACTCGTACCAAAGTGAAGGGATAAGCGGATATTTTATAAACATTTTTTATACTTTGATTCTATTGCATAAAGATTGTTTCTAGGTTAGTTTAGATCCATACAGGGTTGCCAAGCTTAACCGGGCAGACGCGGATACCTGTTACAGCGACGGCGCTGAAATGGCGCTGTCTCTCGCAATTACAGACATCAAGGGCCACTGACGGCAAACATAGCAGCCAGTTGGCCC
>CAXUBB010000004.1:0-489 GCA_964249105.1 uncultured Bryobacteraceae bacterium
AGGAAAAGGATCGGGAACGAGCCTTACCAAATGATCGGAATGCTGGACGCCCGGATACGGCCATCACGGCTGATAACCGGCATATCGAGATACAACGCTGTAGCAGCTACAATCCGCTCGGGCATATCCGGCATGGAATTGCGGGGAATCTGGTGCATGGCTTCGACCATTTCAGATGTGAACGGAGCCTCTTTCAGGACGTGGTTGGGATTTGCAAGAGTTTTTCTTAACTCCAGTCCTGAGTTGAAAGGGAATCGTACCGACCACAAGGTAGAGTAAATCTGCTCAAGAATTACTCCGTTTCCGGGAGGTACGACTCCGATGTCCAGCATAGTGAAGCAGTTAACGACTCTTTACGTCTTTGTGGATGATGTTCTTCTCACCCGTCCGGCCTTAGCGCGTTGGCGGCAGTCCCCGCATGCGACCCCAGCCTTTGCCGATTCCGAGGTGTTGACCTTGACTCTGCTGCCGGGTTGCCTGGGCGTGTCC
>CAXUBB010000004.1:499-36189 GCA_964249105.1 uncultured Bryobacteraceae bacterium
AGAACTACTGTTCAGCCTTTCCCCGCCTCTGCTCGTATCGACAATGGATCGCTCGTCTCCACGCTCTCCCGGTCCACCTCAGCACTTTGCTGCGGGCCACCACACAGATGACTGCGAACTCTCCCGCTTTTTACCTGATCGATGCCAAACCTTTGCCGGTCTGCCATCGTCTGCGGCACGGGCGGGTACGCTTGTTACGGGAAGAGGGTGCCTACTGGGGCAAGACGAGCAAGGGCTGGTTCTTTGGTTTCAAGCTGCCTGTGCTGCATCACATCGACGGGCGCATTGTCAATCTGGTTCTCACGCCCGGCCACTGGGATGATCGTGCGCCTGTGCTGACTTTGCTGGAAGGAGTGGAGGGCGGCATCACGCTCGGCGACTTGGGTTATGGGGCCAGCAACGAGCCGAAGAGTGGGCCGAAGAAGCGGACATGCTGGTCCTGACACGGGCGGATGCGCCGGAGAAAAAGTACTTGCTGGCGCAAGTGCGGCAAGCTATCGAGACAACATTATCGCAACTCTGGTACCGGTTTCTGGATAGGGTGTTTTCCCGCTCCGGGCGCGGACTCTGGAACACCATCCAACTCAAGGTTATTTACTATAACCTCCGCCACGCCGGTCGCCTCTCTGCTTAATCAACTCAGGACTGGAGTTCTGTTAGATCAGCGTACGCCGATGTCGGGAGACGGTTCTTCTCAATCAGATAATGACTTCGGCCAGGCTGATGGGAGGATCATACCTGGCCCATATGCCGTATCCTGTCTCAAACGGCTGCTGAGCGTTTGCTCTCTGAATTTCCGAAGCCAGGGTCTGTTCCAGGACACGACTGATGTAATCGCCAGCGGATATGCCTTGGGCCTGCGCTTGCAAGGCGTCTACCAGACTATTAGGAAGTTCTATGGCCAGATTCATAAAAGTCCCAGGTTATCTATGTTTAGTGTAAAGGAAATACGTACCGCCTGTAGATCGTATCCTAAGGCTGCGTTAAGAAGACTTGATTACTCCCCAAAATCGAGTGGAAGCAAGCTTCTCTTCCATTTTTCATATAGAAAAGGTGCAAGGGCCGTCTCATCGGATTTCTCGCGCACTGCTGACAAGTTACCGCAATCCCCACTTTTCAGCGGGTGAGATTTGGCCTATTTACCGTCGGTTTCGGATCGGACAATTCGACCTGAATGGTTTTTAAGATCGACAAGATCGGAAACTTGCCATCGTGCGGTGGTGGCATTGCCTCTACCACCTCTGCACCGCCTAATCCGCTCACCACGCGCCATGCTACGGGCTGCAAGATGTAAAGATCCCAATGCAGGCTGGCGCTGCCATGGGTAAGCAAACATAGCCTTAGGCACCCGCCATCTGCATAGGCCGGAGCCTGTCGCAAAACCGGCGTAAGTACTGTAAACGTTGTGCGACGGGCGCAGCGGCCGAAGCAGGTGTCAAATGTCCGAATTTTAAAACCTCGACGGTCGGCTCGATCGATCCCGGCCCGAAGAGAGTCACTTCTTTATCCCACTGCTCAAAACCGTGTTGCTCAGACTCCCGATCGGGCGTAAGTGATTCAATCTTTACAATCAGAGAGGGGGGATACCGAAAGGAAAGTCCCTCTTTGTCCCGGTACACGAACCAGTTAGACTGGTCGTGTTCCGTGTCGCTGAAACGCGAACGCCTGGGAGCCTGCGGAAACACCGATTCCACAAAGAAAAGAGCAACAAGGGCAAATTTCAACCCGCTCGGCCTCATACGACACATATCGACGGTTTCACAAAAATTTACTGCGGTTTCGCTGCTAAATCACCGACTTCCAGCATTGAGTGGGACCGACTGGAAACAGGGTTATCGGTAATGTGATCGGCTGCTCCTCGAATGCTATGTTTCTCTGAACCCCACTGTATAGAGACAATCAGGATTCCACTCTCTCATAAGTGTGTGAACAGTTCAGTGGGACAGGATTCGGATTACCGGATCGATGCCGGCTTATCGTCACCAACTCGCTATCGAGGAGCGCGTTAATGATTTTGCACCCATAGAGAATGGTTTCGGAAGGGATGGGTCCCCGAAATCAGTCGCCCGGTGAGGAGATCACGATTGACTGAACTTCGGGGATCCGCTCGAGATCGTGCGGATCTCCGGTTCTCTCTCGCCGTCCAGTTAGGCTAGGCACCACGCAACTATTCCAAACTGACGGTATGGAGCTGGGCAGCGAGCTTTTTCATGGCGGCATTTTTGCGGATCACTTCGCCAGCCTCTTGACTGTGAAAAGCGATCTCGGCGGCGATGGAGCGACCGAGAATGCGCTGATCGATATTGCCAAACGGCTCCGGCACGAGCCTTCCCAACCAACCGGCCCAGGCCGGAGTATGAGCGTTGCCGACAATGATGCCGGGGCGAAAGAGGGCGAGGCGGGTAAAACCGATGTTCCGTATGTTGTCTTCCTTCAGGCCCATCACGCGGACATAGCGGAACCGGCTGCGCGCTGAACTTCCTACCGCAGAAAGCAGGCAAAACTGGGCGATTCCGGCGTCATGGCAGCCCTGTGCAAAGGCACCGACCACGCCGAGTTCAACTCGTTTCAATTCTTCTTCGCTCCAGCGTCTGGATCCAGAACCGACACCGACACAGCTCACGGCACTGAGGGGACCTTGGCTTGAAACGGCGCGGGCCAGACTGGCCGTGCGCTCGGCAAAGTCAGCAGCGCCGGTATCCAGGACGACGTTACGCACCCGCGATTGCGCCACAAGGGGCTTTCTGGTGACCATCACCACTTCCCGGCATTCCGGAATGGCTAGTAGCTCGGCGACAGCGGCACCACCAACTTGCCCGGTACCACCGAGGACAAGGGCGGCAAAATTGCGATTCATCAAGAGGACCTCTGTTTAGGGTAAGAGGCGATAGCCCCGTTCACCCCAGGAGAGAAGGATAGTTGGTCTCGGGCTCAAGGGAGCCAAGGAGGCATCTCTTTCTCAACGGGGGCTTTCAGAGCAATGCGCGGAGTGAGCCGGGAGTGAGCTGCACTGGGCCAGCAGTCCGGCTAAATGCCGTAGCATCCGGAAATCCATTCGGGCACTTTGTCGGTAATGACTCGGTGAACTGATTCGCGCTGGCCTCCTCCGCAGAGTTGCCAAAATCCGCTGGTTTTGCAGGTTGTGCTTTGAAAACGCGCTTCACGGAAACTGAATCATCAACGCACCCTTGGAACACTACCTGCCTGTAAGGTTAAGAGAAGCACGGGCACTACACAGTAAACAATCAATCCACCCGCCGGTAAATCCAACTCAGTTTTGTTCTCCCGACCAGTTTGTAATGAGCCAGCCAGGGCCTCAACTCCCGAAATGCGCTTGGCTCCAGCTTCGGATTTAAGCGTCCCAGGCCATCGACGATCCAGGTCGGGCGGGAGTGAAGCAACTCCTCGCGATTCAATGCGGCGGGTTCGCTGTAGATGGCCGTCGCTTCCGACAGGTGGCGGTCGGCGGGCACGCCCGTCAGCGGTTGAGAATCCCAGAACCGGCTGTCCGAGACCATGCGCGTATAGACATATACATCAGGGCGGTATCCCCACACGAAAAGCGTGTCGCCTTTTCTTGCCCAAGCCTTGATTTGACGCGCCGCTTCTTGGCTGTCCAGGTCCATGTGCACATCAGCCCAGTTCGGCGAACGGCCCTGCAGGTTATTCAGCATCAGCGAAAGATAGCGCGGTCCGAAACGGACAAAAGGAACGGCCAGCAGGACGATGCACGCGCTGATTGCCAAACGACGATGCTCTCTCAACAGAAGCGTCAGTCCGCGTGATGCCGCCACCGCCAGCGGCGGCAGAAGCTGCAAGAAGTAATGCGGAGCAAAACGGCTTCCTAACGCAACCGCCGCAAACGAGAACAGCAGCCAAATGCTCAACTTCCAACAGTCACGACGGCCCATATGGAAGAAGGCCCAAACCGCGCCGAACGCGAGAGCGGCATGGAATCCAATCCAATGGGAAGTGCGGATAATGCCGTTCACAAACGGATGCACGACCGGCGAGCCTTTCGCATAGATCAGTCCCCATCGCCAGACCTGTTCCACATAACCAGGCCATGCGCCAGTCAGAAGCAAGGCCGAAAATCCGGCAATCACCGGCAGCGTAAACCCAAGAACGAGCCACATGATTTCAGGGATGAGCCATAGCGCGCATGTCGCCAGGACAAACAGCGCCTTTGTGTTGGCAAGAAACGCAATGCCGCAGAAGAGGCCGGCCCACACCGGTTTTCGGCAAAAAGCCGAGTAAACAGCGGCCAAGTGCGGCACGAGTATAACGGCATCCGCCGCAAAGGGAATCACGGCGGAAGGCAGGTAAAATGTCATGAAAAAGGCCAGGGAACATGCCGCCACGTAGCCCTCCGCTTCGCCCCACCAGCGACACGCCAACCGATAAATCAAATAGCAGGCTATGACAACATAAGCCGCATCCAGAAGCCGCAACGGCCAGCCCCCAAAGCCGCCGATTAGCAAATAATAATACGCGCTGAGCGGCGGCTTGTCGTACCAGAAATCGCGATAAGGAATTTTGCCGTGCAGGATATTAATGGCCGCTGCCAGATGGTAGTCCTCATCAGCCCAAAGCAGATGGGCATGCGCCAGGCGCAAGCAGCTGAGAACAATCACCAGAACAATCGTGATTCGTTGCGCTCCCCAGCGGCGTGATGACGAAACGAAAACCTCCACCTCCGCGTATGATAGGACATAGATCGTTTAGGATTTGAGTGGAAACTTCGAAGCGCGCGAGAACCCTGCAAACTGTTGAGATCTCGAAATCATATAACGGCCGTAAAGTTGTCGATAATGTGAGCGTTCGCGTCGAACAGGGCGAGGTAGTCGGCTTGCTGGGTCCCAACGGCGCGGGCAAAACCACATCGTTTTACATTACAGTGGGCCTGATCAGCCCCGAATCAGGAGTGGTGCTGCTCGACAATGAGCCGATTACGCATCTACCGATGTACCAGCGCGCCCGGCGCGGCATCAGTTACCTGCCCCAGGAGCCTTCTGTTTTTCGCAAGCTCAGCGTGGAAGACAACTTGATGGCAATCCTGCAAACGCTGCGGATCAGCGGCCACGAGCGCCGTGAGCGCATGTCGAACCTGATCAGCGACCTTGGCCTCGAAACGGTTCGCCACAGCAAGGGCTATATGTTATCGGGCGGAGAAAGACGGCGCGTGGAGATTGCGCGCTCGCTCGTCTTGCGTCCCGATTTTATCTTGCTCGACGAGCCTTTCTCGGGGATCGACCCGATTCAGGTTCTCGAACTGCAGCGCATTATCAGCGACCTGAAACGCCGCGGAATCGGCGTGCTGGTGACCGATCATAACGTGCGGGAAACGCTGGCCGTGACGGATCGCGCTTACATCATCAGCAGCGGCCGTATCTTTCGAGCCGGTTCGCCCGACTCACTGGGCCACGATCCGGAAGTCCGCCGGATCTACCTGGGCGAGAACTTCTATCTGCCGCCCAGCATGGCCAGTTGAAGCCTGGATCCGCGGAGTAGCAACCTCAATAATCACGGTTTTTCCTGAGATGGCATTTGCCCATTGCGGTGTTAAACTGTAATCCTAATGAGCTCGCTTTCGCAACGACTGCATCTTGGCGTTCAGCAAAAGCAGATCCTCACACCTGGTCTGGTGCAGATGGTCACCGTTCTTCAGCTCAACCGCAAGGAGCTGAAGGACATGATTGTTAACGAAATCGCCGAGAATCCGGTTCTGGAGGAAGCGGCGGAAAGCGGCGAAGAGCTCACGCCCGCTGAATTGCAGTCCTTGCTTGAGCGCGAACGGACTTCCAATCCGGCGGATGGGGCCGCTCTGACGCATGTGGAAGGCACCGAGTCGGCGGGGGCCTTTGAGTCCGCCGGGGATGGAGATGGCTTCGTCGAGGGCGGGACGGGAGACACGACGGACAACTCTTCCGTTGCCCTAGCCGCGCCGGAAGAGCCGGGCAAAGGGGAAGCAGATCCGTTTGAGCAGATTGACTTCGGCAGCTTCTTTGATGACTATTTAGATCCCGGTTTTAAGAGTCCGTCCTCGGAAACAATCGAAAAGCCGTCCTTCGAAACCTTTCTTTCTTCTCCGGTCACCCTGTCCGATCATCTGCAAAGCCAGCTCAGCGTCATGGTTCTGCCGGATCTGGTGCGGCAAGCGGCCAATAGTATTATCGGCAATCTGGAAGAAAGCGGATATCTGACAACGCCGCTCGAAGAGATCGTCGTTGCCGAGGGTTTGCGCCTGGAAAGCGTAAGAGCGGCCCTGAGAGCCGTGCAATCGTTGGACCCTACGGGCGTCGGAGCGCGTAGTCTTCGGGAATGCCTGCTGCTGCAACTGGAAGCGCGCGGCTGCCGCAACGGCGTGGCTTGGATCATTGTTCATGACCATCTCAAGCTGCTTGAGATGCGGCATTTGTCGCAGCTTGCCAAGCTGATGGGCCGTCCCATGACGCACATCCAGATTGCCGTGAATGTGATCCGGCACCTTGACCCTGCTCCGGGTCTGCGGTTTTCGAGCGCGGGGGCGCGGCAGGTCGAGCCTGACGTTTATATATCCAAAGACGGCGAAGATTATGTCATCACGCTCAATGATGACGACATTCCTCAGTTGCGCTTGAATGGCGAGTACAAACGCATGGTGGACCGCGAACAGGAGCCGAACAAGGACGTTCGCAATTATGTGAAAGAGCGCTATGCCTCGGCCCTGCAACTGATCAAAAACATCGAGCAGCGCAAGCAGACTATCCTGCGGGTTTGCCACTCCATTGTGCGCCGGCAGGAAGATTTTCTGGAGTTTGGCATCGATCATCTGAAGCCGATGATGATCAAGGAAGTGGCTGAAGAAATCGGCGTGCACCCGTCCACGGTCAGTCGCGCCGTGGCCAGCAAATATGCGCACACTCCGCAGGGCGTTTTCGAGCTGCGCTATTTCTTCTCGGAAGCGGTGCAGGGTCCTTCCGGCAGCGCTACGCCCTTGCTGATCGTCAAGCGGCGCGTGAAGAAAATGATTGAAGATGAAAATTCCGCTCACCCGTTGACGGATGAGCAGATCACGGCCCGGTTGCAGGCCGAAGGCATACAGGTGACTCGCCGGACAGTCGCAAAATATCGTGAGGATATGAAAATTCCTTCAACACATCAGCGCCGCGTGCGCGCCTAATAGTTGGGAGACTATTTGCATATGGCGGGCTGTCGGCATTTGCCTTTTGGTCCGCCCGTAGAGGCCATTATGAAGCTGATCTACAGTGGAAAAACCAAGGACTTTACTCCTGAATTCGAGGAGCGCATTGCCGTTAAGCTTGCCAAATTAAGTAAGATCTCCGAACAACGCGGGGAGCGTGAGGTGCATTTCGTTCATCAAGTGGAGCGCCACCTTCATAAGGTGGAGATCCTGATGAACTTCTACGATCATCCGCTGGTCGGGGAAGGCGCGGACGCGGACCTTACGGTCGCTCTCACGCAGGCCGCCGAAAAACTCGAGAAGCAACTGCTGAAACACCGCGCCCGCTGGCGCGATACTCATCGCGACGCCAAGGCGGTTCGATCCGAGAAGGAGAACTGGGACGACGCTCCCATTAGCGTCGACAACCCTGTTGAGAAGCTAGGTCCGGCAAAAGTCAACGGACGGGAACGCAAGCCAAAGATTTTTCGCGTGGATTACGACGCTGATCGTAAGCCGATGACGCTGGAAGAAGCCATTCTTGAGATGGACCATACGACGGACTACGTGGTTTACCGGAACTCCCAACGCAACTGCCTGTCCGTTCTCGTCAAGCGTCCTGACGGCAATTTCGATCTGATCGAGTCTTAGCTCTTGCCGAATTCGAAGAACAATCGGACCAGCGCGCTGCCATCGAATGCGCCGGCTACCGGCGCGGATCTGGTGATTATTACCGGCATCAGCGGCTCCGGCAAATTGACCGCCCTCAAAGCTTTTGAGGACCTCGGCTTCTACGCTGTCGATAATCTGCCCATTGCGCTGGTCCCCAAGTTCGCTGACCTGACGCTCGACTCTAAAACTCAGAAACGTTCGGCTGTCACGATTGATATTCGCGAAGGCGACGCGCTTAAGAAGTTTCCCGAAATCTATGCCGAGCTGAAAAGCAGGGTCCGTCCCACCATTGTTTTTCTCGATGCCGAGGATGACGTCTTGCAGCGCCGATTCAGCGAAACCAGAAGACCACACCCCTTGGGATCTGACTCGACTGTATTAAACAGCATCGCGGACGAGCGGAAAGAACTGAAAGCGATCCGGGATCTGGCGGATCTCTACATCGATACATCGAAGCTCAATGTGCATGATCTTCGACGTCAGATCTCGGAAAAGTTCAAGGACCTGGATGACCCCGCCAACATCACGGTGTACATCAACAGCTTCGGTTTCCGCTACGGCGTGCCGCCCGACAGCGATCTGGTTTTTGACGTCCGCTTTTTGCCGAACCCGAACTACATTCCGGAGTTCAAGCATCTGACGGGGCGGCATCCCAGCGTTGCCCGTTACATACGCTCCTTTCCGCAAACGACCGAGTTCATCAACCGCATCTCAGAGTTGCTGATCTACCTGCTGCCGCACTACATTCGCGAGGGCAAAAGCTATCTCACGATTTCCTTCGGCTGCACCGGTGGACACCACCGCTCGGTTCTGATCGCGCACGAAATCAACAAGCGCCTGAAGAAAGCGGGCTTCTCCGTCAAGGAACGCCATCGCGACGCCGAGCGCCAGTAGAATTTCTAACAACCTTTGCCGGATCGCGGAAACGCATGGGGGTCGCGCTCTTCGGGCGGTCCATCCGTGCATTCCAGGTCTTTTTCAATCGCTACCTTGAGCACCGATCCGTCAGTAGGCAGGTCGAAGTACATGCCGATGGCCTCGCTTTGGGCCCATTCTTTCAGGTCGTTGCCGGGAGCCGAGACCCGGATCACTCCGCCTTCGAACGATGCCGCGGTGTGCTGCCCATACGGCTCCAGAATGTACCGCATACGCGCATTGCCGGGAAAACTTACATCCTCTTCGAGCGCAATACCTGAGGCTAATTCGTCCGCCTCGCGCTGATTCACGCGAAGACGAAGGCTATTCTGACGAAAACGAAGCTTCATCTCTTACAATTTTATCCGCCAGTCGCCCGAATAAATGTTGAATCGCCGTTCGCGGGCAAAGCCAATCAGCGTCACCCCGAACTCGCGCGCCGTTTCAATCGCCAGGCTTGACGGCGCTCCCACGGTCACCAGCATGACGCCGCCCGCCATCACCGCTTTTTGCACCAGCTCAAAACTGCTCCGGCTGCTCAGAAACAGAATGCGATCACGCAAAGGTAGCGCGCCCCGCAACAGGCAGGAGCCGATTAGTTTGTCCAGCGCGTTATGGCGGCCTATGTCCTCGAATACCTGCTCGATTTCTCCCTTGGTGTTGACCAGGGCGGCGGCATGCAGTCCGCCCGTCTCGGCAAAGGCCTTCTGCCGCTCAGCGAGCAGCGACGGTAATTGATCAATCAGCGATGCCTTTACCGCCAGCGCCTCGCCACCGGCCGCGTGATCGGGCCATGCAATCGCATCCCGGCTGCATTTTCCGCAAACTCCGCAACTGGAATTAACTACTGTGTTGCGCTGCAATTTCCAGGCGTCCAAATCAACGCTGCGGGCCAGTTCCGCCACGATCTCGTTCGACGGTTCCGTGCCTAAGGCGCGCAGATCCGTTAGATCTTCAAGGCCTCGGATCACGCCTTCCGACAAAAGCAGCCCTGCCGCCAGTTCGCGGTCGTTTCCGGGCGTTCGCATCGTCAGGGCCAGACTTTGCGCATGGGCCGTATCCTTGAACCAGTAGCTCACTCGGATATCGAGCGGTTCCTCCATCGCCACTGTGTCAACCATTCGCTCGGTCTGTCCGTTGCGAATGCGTTTGATATCAAAGCGGCGCACCAGCAAGGAGCTATCTTCATCCATAGAGCCGAACTAACTATACCGATTCAGCTTTCGCCATGGCCATGGGGGCAAGCGATTCGTCCCGCACGTGAGCTTCCCGGACGCGCCGCATCAGTAAAGCAGCGAGGAGCAAGCAAACTCCTCCCATAATGACCGCTTTCATGCGATCATTGCCGAACAGGTTTGTCACAATCGAACCGAAAAACAGGGCGGAAAGAATCTCGGGAGTCACAATAAAGAAATTGAAAATGCCCATGTAAATTCCCATTTTGTTCGACGGAATCGCCGCCGCCAGAATCGAGTACGGCATGGATAAAATGCTGGCCCAGGCAATCCCCACGCCGATCATGGGAAGAAACAGCAGCCACTTGTTATCAATGAAAGCGACCGAGATCAGCCCCAACGCGCCCAGGGTCAGGCAAAGCGAGTGTGTTCCGCGCTTGCCCAGACGACCGGCAACAGCCGGTAAAAAAGGCGACACTAAAAAACAGACCGCGTTATAAACGCCCGAGCAATATCCAGCCCAAATAACGCCTTCGGTATAGGCAGGATCGCCCGTCGAGCGCGCGCCGAAAACGTTGTGCGCCACCGCCACCGCAAAGTACAAAAACATGCAGAATAAACCCATCCAGGTCAGAAACTGCACCAGGGCCAACTGCCGCATGGTGACTGGCATCTCCCGAACCGCCTTCACAATCTCTCCGAAATCGAAACGCTTGGCCGTCTTCAAACGCTCGCGCTCCTGCGCGGAAGGCGGATACTCTTTGGTGGTAAAAACAGTCAATAAAACCGCGCTCAGGAAAGCTACTGCGCCGATGGCAAAAGCCACCCGCACGACCTCCGGTATGGCCCGTCCGCTCGTTGCGCCTCCGGTCGGCAGGGTTCGCTGCAAGAGCAAAGGCAGATAAGAGGCCCCCACGCTCCCGATTCCGATAAAAAAGCTTTGCATGGTGAAGCCTCGCGCCCGCTGCTCATCGGGCAGCATGTCGGCGACGAAAGCGCGGAACGGCTCCATGCTGATGTTGATGGAAGCATCCAGAATCCAGAGCAGCCCCGCCGCCATCCATAATGCGGAACTCAACGGCATCAGGATCAGGGCGCACGAACTCAGCAGCGCGCCGGTCAGGAAGAAGGGCCGACGCCGACCCAAAGGCCCCCAGGTATTGTCGCTCCAGTAGCCGATAATCGGCTGCACCAGCAGACCCGTGAGCGGCGCGGCCAGCCAGAGCAGCGGTAACTGGCCCGGTTCCGCGCCCAGATATTCATAGATCGCGCTCATATTGTTCATCTGCAAAGTCCAACCAAACTGGATTCCCAGAAAGCCGAAGCTCATGTTCCAGATCTGCCAAAAGTTCAGGCGGGGTTTTTCCATAGGTGATGCGCGCTCAACTGGAAGCTAACTTATCAGAGTCTCGCGCTGGCAGATTGAGAGCGGCGCCTAATTTGCAGTCGCCCAGTAACCGGCCTTGGCATAGACGCGAAGATTTTTGTCTTTTACCGCTACCCGGATCTTTCGGTACTTGCCGTCAACGGAAGGATTGGAGGGGGAATAAGCGAGCAGGTAACGTTCCCGCCCATCATCAAAAGCTCTGCGAATGCCGGCAAGCAGATCGTTGTTGTCATAGAAATAATAGCCTCCGGTTGCCGCCGCGAGTTGGGTTATGACGCTTCCCTTTTCCCAGTCCACTGTGTTCGCCTGCCGATCCAACTCGTTTATGGCCTGTCCGCTCCCTGGCGTTGAATTCGCGGCATCGTAATTTCCGCCTTGCGAAGCAGGCGAGTACAACCCCCGCGAATCCAGCGTATACACGATGACGTTCTGCTTCTGAGCCAGCCGCAGCAACTCATCCAGTTGAGGCTGAGTGTCGCGTTCATTCGAGCGCCATTCCAATTCGTCTGGAAAATAGGCGGAGGCGATGCCGAAGAGTTCGCGACCGGGAACCAGGGTGAAACCGTCCGAGATTAAAATAAGCGTCCGCTCCGTCGGCATCTCGGCCATGGCGTTAATAACCGTTTTGAGTTCCTGCAGGAAAACCCGCGTCAGCAGGGCTGTCCGTTCCGCGGATGCGGTGATGAAGATGTGAACTCGTTGCTTCATGGCCGAGCAATTATCCGGAATCGTGCCGCGCACGCGGACGGTGGGCGCGGAGCACGCCTGTGGGTTAACGTCCTGTAACATTCGCCGTAGTTGTTCACTCGCAAACGCGATATTGGATGATTCACTGTCGAGAACGCTGCTTTGAAATTTCTTGCTTGCGAGCGCCGATAGCACCAGGGACGGATCACGAGTGGGATCCTGAATAACGTTAATTTGACGGCTCAAATTCATCAGCGCGTATTACGCCTTGGCATCGCGCTCCCCTTGAAAAAATTTCGTCAAGGCGCGGCGGGTTTGATCCACATTGCCGAGATTGGAATGCAGCGTATCGACACAAACGAGATAAGTGCGGGTGGGCGACTCCGATCCGAATCTGACCGGGGAGCCGGCTGTAGAATCCGCCGCTGTGTCACCGGCAACGGGTGAATGGGATTTTTCCAGGGAAGCATCGTAAGTCCTGCGAAACGCCACGATGCGCTGCGGCACTTCATCCTCCCAGACCATGAAATCTGACTCCGGCAGGTTCGAAACCGGATGCCCTTTCTTATTGGCAACAACAATCGGCACCAAAACCTGTCTTACGCTTGTTTTGATGGTGGGAACAGCCGGGGTGTTATCCGCCTTTGGATTGGTCTGCGCTGAGAGCAGGAAACAAACGGCGCCGAAAGCGCAGAATAATTGTTTCGGACTGCGGAAAATCCAACGCATAACGTGCCGCTTACATTGGATCACAAAACTCGTGGCGTCCTCGGTCGATTCGAATCCTAAAGCTTTGTAACTTCTCCTGCGCTATTCTTTCATCCAAGACTGCCCATGCAAGCAGCCGGAATTCATCATGTCGAGCTGGTCATCCTTGCTCTGCTTTTATTGGTTGCCGTACTAGCGGCTCTGTCCAAGCGGATCGGGATTCCCTATCCTATCGTTCTCGTCATTGGCGGCTTATGCCTCAGCCTGACGCCCCATGCGCCGCGCATTACGCTCAACCCGGACGTTGTTTTCCTGATCATTCTGCCGCCCTTGCTCTTCTTTGCGGCCTTCAATACCTCATGGCGCGAGTTCCGCCGCAACCTGGTCAGCATCTTTATGCTTGCTTTCGGACTCGTTGGCTTTACGGTTTTCGGAGTCGCTCTGACGACCCGCTCGGTGTTGCCGGACTTTGATTGGCGTCTCGGTTTAGTGCTCGGCGCGGTGGTGGCGACCACTGATCCGATCTCGGCCACGGCTACCGCTCGGAGACTAGGCATACCGCGCCGCCTGACCGATCTGCTCGAAGCGGAAAGTCTAGTAAATGACGGCAGCGGTTTGGTTGCCTTGAAATTCACAGCCGCCCTGGTCGTCACCGGCGTGACCCCAACATTTATCGAAGGGTTGGGACAGCTTTTCTATCTGATTACAGCAGGTGTCGCCATTGGACTGATCGTCGGCTTGATTTTTAGGTGGATCGAGCGGAACATTTCGGAAGCGCCCATCGAAATTACGATCAGCATCGCGGTTCCTTACATCGCCTATCTGGCGGCGGAAGGCGCTGGCTGCTCCGGCGTCATGGCTACCATTGCGTGCGGTCTGTTCCTGGGCCGTCAGAGTTCCGGCTACTACTCCCTACACGCCCGTATCGAATCCGTCGCTGTCTGGCGGACCATCGATTTTGCTCTGAACGGCGTTGTCTTTCTGGTGCTCGGTTTACAGCTTCCCGCCATCCTTTCCGAGATTCGCGGCTTTCGCATCGCCAGTCTCCTGGCTTATGCTGCCCTGTTTTGCGCCGTGGTGGTTCTGCTCCGCCTCGTTTGGGTTTTTCCGAGCGCATGGTTGATCTCCCGCCTTCGTTCCCGTTTCCGGTCCGGGATGGCGGAACCCTTTTCCAAGGGCGCTGCTTTCATTGTCGGCTGGTCGGGGATGCGCGGCGTCTTGGCCTTAGCCGCCGCCATCTCGCTTCCGGAAAGACTGAATAACGGGGGAGCCTTTCCTCACAGAAATCTCATCATCTTTCTCACTTTTTGCGTTATTTTCGTCACCCTGGTGCTGCAAGGACTGAGTCTTCCGCCTCTCATCCGGCGACTGGGTTTCAGCGGATCAATGGGCGCGAGAGAGGAGGAAGAAACGGCCCGGCGTGCCATGATCTCGGCCGCTCTTGCTTCGCTGGAACAAATGCGCAACGGGGATTCAACGGAGCAGTATGACATGCTCGGCCAGATCGAACTTTACTACCAGCGCCGTTGGGCATTGCTCGAACAGGAGAGTGATGAGGCCGCCGAATCCGTTAACGGCGCGCTCACCCGGAAGCAGGTGGAAGAACACGACAAAATCGCCAAACAGCTTCGGGACGTGGAACGCTCCGTCGCGTTAAAACTGCGAGATGAAAATAAAATTCACGATGAGGTACTGAGGGAATTAGAGCGGGAATTGGACCTGCTCGATGCGCGCTATAGCCATTGAGCGGCGCTTACCTTCGAGGACGCAAGCCGACAATTACCTGCTCCACAATTTCAACCACAAGCTTGTCAAGCGGCGCTCCGCCGAACTCGCCGTTTGTCGAGAGCGCGACGAGTCCTTCGACTGCCGCGAAGACTGTTAAAGCCAAGCGTTCAGGGTTCCCCTCTACAACAGCACCGGTCGCCTGACCTTCCATAATTGTGAGCGGGCCAGCGGATAAGGCCCTGCGGCTTGCCTCCAGCAACTCCGTAGTGACCTCTGGATGATGCTTGGCCGCGAACATCAACCGTAACAGCGCTGGATGTTTCGTGGCGAATCGGACGTGCGCCCGGGCTAATTTCACAATCCGCGCTTCAAATTTCTCATTTTTTTCCGCCATGGCGCGATTCAAAACCGCGCCCAGACGTTCGAAGCCCTCCACAGCCAAGGCATCGAGCAACGCCTGCTTGTTTACAAAATGACGGCGGGG
Source organism: uncultured Bryobacteraceae bacterium (assembly GCA_964249105.1). Lineage (GTDB taxonomy): Bacteria > Acidobacteriota > Terriglobia > Bryobacterales > Bryobacteraceae > Bog-105. Next base: position 15,418 of record CAXUBB010000004.1, read on the forward strand.
AGCCGTATTGCTCACTCCCAACTCGCGGCTGAGTTCACGCAAAGACACTTCTTGACTGCCGACGGACTCCAGAGTCCGTTCCGCCGCCTGAAGCAGCGCGGAGCGGAGATCTCCATGATGATAAGGCCGCTTCGTCCCCTTCACGTTAGTAGTTTTACACTCCATCCCAATTGCCGCAACTTTTGCAGATGCAATGTTTTCATTGACAACATTGTTCCCATTGTATACATTAGGATCAGATGGAGGGCGGCGCAAACCGGCACGCTCCAGCAAAGGATCGGCGAAACAACATGAAAACCACACAAAACACAATCCTGATCACCGGCGGCGCGTCCGGCATCGGTCTTGAGCTTGCCGTGCAGCTCCAGGCGCTCGGAAACACCATCATCATCACGGGGCGGGATCAGTCCAAATTGGAGCGAATGAAGCAAGATCACCCGCGCATCCATGCCCTTCAGAGTGACGTCAGTGATCCCCAGGCGATCTCTTCGCTATACGAGCGCGTTACTCGTGAGTTTCCGGCGCTTAACATTCTCGTTAATAATGCGGGGATAATGCGCAAAATCAATTTGCAGGACAAAGACACGGACCTGAAGGACCTCGGACGCGAGATCGAGATCAATCTCATGGGACCGATCCGGATGTCGAAGCAGTTCCTTGCTCACTTGAAGGCTCAACCGGAAGCGGCGATTGTCAACGTCTCGTCCGGTCTCGCCTTCAGCCCGTTTCCGATCTCGCCAATTTACAGCGCTGCGAAGGCTGGACTGCATGCCTTTACCACGGCTCTGCGGGTGCAGCTCAAAAATACCAACGTGAAAGTCATTGAGCTCGCGCCTCCGTCAACAAATACGTCTCTGAATAATGCTTTCGATCCTGTTGACTTAAAGTCTGTCCCAATGCTGGATGTTGGAAGGATCGCCAAGGACTTCATCAAGGGATTGAAAAGCAACCGACTCGAAATTCTGCCGGGCCTCAGCAAGGTAATCAGAATGGGAAGCCGCATCGCGCCTAGTTTAATGGTCAAAGCCGCCAGCGGCTCCGTGGATGTCATGCTGGGGCAAACAAAATAGCAAGCACTCTCATCGACTCGGTCCAGCTCCGTAAGCCCGTAGTCGAGGCGCCGCGCGGCGGAATACCAGGGACTAATCTAATTTAAGCTCCGTGCTTGCGCGTCTTGAGACGGATCACGATGTCCGGGCTGTCCTACTACGGCAAACATCGGCGTGATCATTTCTTCAATGCTCTCCGCGATTCTATCCACCGGCACGCGATGCGGCATGCGCACCCACTCCTGCGCCGCTCCATAGATCGCCCAAGCGGCTGTTGTGGCCAGCAGCTCCAGCGATGTATTGCCGTTCTTCAAATGAGCCTTGAGCCCTTCGACAATCATGGCGCGCACCAGGGAAATGATCGACATTTCCACCGCTTGCGCGGGCTGGTGTTGCGCGGCGGAACCGGTGCCCTGCAAATCCGACAAGTAATCACACACCCCGATTGAGATTGCCTTGACTGCTCCCGTGCAACCGCTGAAACGAATACCCCGCTTCTCGATCAGTTCACGAAAACGCGCGCCCACTATAGCCTCCAACAAGGCGAATTTGTCCGAGTAGTGAGCGTAAAAAGTAGCCCTGTTCAGGGTGGATACTTCGGCGATGTCCTGCACGGAAATCCTCTCAAAATCCTTTTCAAGCAACAACTTACTTAAAGCATCTTGCAGCATTTGCCGGGTGCGCCGGACGCGAGGATCTAGCTCAGTTGTTTTTGCGTCGCATCCCATATTCATATTCTAAACAATTGTTGTTGCATAGACGACAACTGTTGTGATTAGATATAACTAACACTTGTTGCTTTTTAAACATGTGTTGTCTTCTGTTTTAAAGGATTTCTGTTCAAGGAGTGCTTATGAAAATTGCTTCTACTATTGCCCGCTACCTCTTAGGGCTGCTGTTTACGGTCTTCGGGCTGAACGGCTTTGCTCACTTCCTTCCTCAGCCGCCGCCTTCGTCGGCGCTCGCCATGCAGTTTCTGACCGTGATAACTACTTCGCACTACATGGTCCCGGTTTTCCTCGTACAAATTATCGGGGGCGTGCTGCTGCTTATGGGACGCTACATTCCTCTAGCGCTCACGCTGCTCGCGCCCGTGATCGTGAACATTCTGATTTATCACTCCACCATGGACCCGGGTGGAATTGGGCCCGGTGTTTTAGTTGCGGTTCTTTGGATTTTGGTCTTCTTGCGATTTCGCCCCAGTTTCCGTGGCCTGCTGGAGGCACAGCCAATTCCCGCTAACGCTTAGTGGTCTGTCGGCCTTCGACCTCGGGTTCGGATCTGGAGGATACTGGCGTCCGAAGGTAGAAAATAGATTTGCCATAAGGAGCCAATTGCATCAGCAGGTCAAAATCCGAGATATTGCGGGTGAGCACGCTACATCCGTGCTTTGCGGCTGAGAGAAACAGCAGAGCATGATTCAACGCCCTCCGCCGCTCGGATTTTCCATAATTCTGGAGCCGAGCCAACAAACCTGCCAAGATACCTGCTTCACGCCAGACTTCCCGGTCCGGGTTGAGAATTCGATGAGTGGGCCGCCGCTCGACTGAGGCAAACACTTGTTGAACAGCCGTTCGCGTGTTTGGATGATTTGGGTCGAGTAGGCCGGCAAGGGCGGTTAGTTCGGATTCCGTCACTGTCGAATGCCAGACCTCAGTGAGGCGCAATGAAATTTCGACCTCGCGCGACAACGCTCCTTGGAGTTCATCAACATAAACCGTTGTGTCCAGCAGCAGCTTAGGGAGGGGACGTTGCTGTTGCTCAAAGAAGATCAGTTCCGAATGATTTCTAGTCCTGAGCGGCTTTTTGTGCTTCTCCGGCTTGAAACGCCGCAATGATCGCCGGAGGGCTGGATCAGAACTCAAGGTCGAGAGAAGGATCGATTGTACCGCGTTGCGAGCAGAGCCATTCCGCGTAATCGTCAGCCACAGCGATGTTTGCAAGAGCAGCTTCGAGCAGTCTTGAATCGGAGGTAATGCCCGTCTTCCGCTTGGCTTCGGCTACCAACTTCTCTGGCATGCGGCCCCGGACTACGAGCGTACGCTGCCCCTTCAACAACCCTTTTCTCTCCGCAATAGCGACTGCGTCTTGCAGGCTTTCGCGTTGCGCTTGAAGGGTCGGCAGGACGCTTCGGCTTTCTTTAACGCGAACAGGCTTGCTTGACTTGGTCTCCGGCGACGCAGCACGCGATTCCATCGAAACCTCCCAGGTCTCTAATGTAGCACAGAACAGCTAAGTTTGTGGCATGCTGCTGTAAGCTCATCTGGCTGGCGAGAGAGGCCGGTTCCTATTTGGCTGCACCTGCCTTTGTGTTCATACAGTTTTTTGCCTATCTCTGTGACATGATGCAACAAGGTAAATGATGGATACGACAACGTAAAGATCGGTGAACCGCGTTTCATTCAAGTTCTTTCCCTAGCGGAGTCCGTCTATGGAAGCCGCGAACGAGCTCTTGCCTGGCTGCGCAAGCCTCACGCACGGCTCGACGGACGCACAGCGCTTTTACTGCTGAAAACCGATACGGGTAGGCGAATCGTCGAGGAGATGCTGATTCAGATCGATGAAGGCATGTTCGTTTAAACGATCCTGTAGCGGGTCAGCCGTCATCTTGATCTCAAGCGGAGTTTTATTCGGATGATTTTGGGAAGCTGCTTTGGTTGCGGGGGCAAGATTTGAACTTGCGACCTTTGGGTTATGAGCCCAACGAGCTACCTGACTGCTCCACCCCGCACTTCATAGTACCAACCGAGTGAACTTCAGGTCAACCCCTAAGCGATACTGGCTATGTAAGGGTTCTTACCAGGGCCTGTCTGAAAAATGCCGCTAGTTTAAGTTTTAAGCCGAATCTAACGGCAAGAAAGGAACAAACTTCTTTGGCTCGTTCAACCAGGGCTCGCGTCGCGAAGAAACATTCGGCGCAGGATGCGTATGTCATCTCCGGTCCAATGCCTTTGGATTCGCCGGACCTATATCTAAATCCCCATCTCAGTTTGCTGGCCTTTCAACGCCGCGTGCTGGAGGAAGCGCGTGATCCCGCTAATCCCTTACTGGAGCGCGTGAAGTTTATCTCCATTCTGAGCTCGAACATGGATGAATTTTTCATGGTCCGCGTAGCCAATCTCTGGCAGCAGATTGAAACGCGCACCACGGAAATCAGCATGGACGGCAGGTCGCCGAGCGAACACTTGGAGTTAATCCGCCATGAAGTGACCAGCATTGTCAAGGAAATTTACAAACTCTGGCGTGAAGACATCCTGCCCGGGCTTGAAGAAGTCGGCATCCAAATTCTTTCTCTCGAACAATTGAACGCGCAGCAGAAGACTGCCATCGATGATTACTTCCGGCGTGTCGTTTATCCGGTTCTGACACCGCTGGCGGTGGACCAGGGCCGCCCTTTCCCTCACATTTCCAATCTCAGTCTGAACATTGCCGCTACCGTCACAAACAGCGATGGACAGGAGCGTTTTGCCCGCATCAAGGTTCCCGATTCCCTGCCGCAACTGGTTCTGCTTCCGTCACGCGCCGGCGAGATCGCCTTTATCTGGCTGGAGCAGGTGATTATTGCCAACCTCCGCATGCTCTTTCCGGAAATGGAGATTCTCGAAGCGGACCTCTTCCATGTCACTCGCGATGCTGAATTGACCATTCAGGAGCTCGAAACGGACGACCTGCTCGAAACCATCCAGGAAGCCGTTTTGCGCCGTCGTTTCCGTGATGCCGTCCGCCTGCAAATCAACACCGGCATGCCGCCCAGACTGGTCAACCTGCTGACCAGCAATCTTGAGCTTGATCAAAACGATATTTACCGGATCGACGGCCCGATTGACTTAAGCCGTGTCCGCGCGCTGCTGGGTGTTGACCGTCCCAACTTAAAAGACAAACCGTTCATTGCGGCGGTTCCTAGGGGATTTGCGGCTGCTTCCGCCAACGAGATCTTTGCCGCCATTCGCGAAGGCGATGTGCTGTTGCATCACCCTTACGAATCATTCCAGCCGGTTGTCGATTTTCTTCGCGCGGCGGCGGAAGATGACGACGTGCTCGCTATCAAGATGACGCTGTACCGAGTTGGCCGTAATTCACCCATTGTGGAAGCCCTGCTGGATGCCAGTCAGAACGGTAAGCAGGTAGCCGCGTTGCTCGAATTGAAAGCGCGCTTTGATGAGGAAAGCAACATCGAATGGGCGCAGAAGCTGGAGCGCGAAGGCGTTCACGTCGTGTATGGCTTGCCCGGCGTAAAAGTTCACGCCAAAATGGCCATGGTGGTCCGTCGCGAAGGCGAAACCATCCGCCGTTATATTCATCTCGGCACCGGCAACTACAACCCCTTCACAGCCCGCATCTACACAGATATCGGCATGTTCACCTGCAACGAGGAAATTGGCGCGGATGTCAGCGATCTTTTCAATTACCTGACGGGCTACTCAGAAAAAAAGTCTTACCGCAAGCTGCTGGTCGCTCCGCATAGTCTCCGCCCTGGTTTGGAACGGCTCATCCGTAGTGAAATCGAACGGCACCGCGAGCACGGCGACGGCAGCATGATTCTGAAGATGAACGCCCTCGAAGATCCCGGCATGATTCGGCTCCTTTATGAAGCGTCCCAGGCCGGTGTGCAGATCGATTTAATTATCCGCGGGGTTTGCTCGTTGCGTCCGGGTATTCCCGGCATCAGCGAAACCATTCGAGTGCGGAGCATCATTGGGCGTTTTCTCGAACACAGCCGTATCTACTACTTCCATAACGGAGGCGATGAACTGATTTATGTGGGCAGCGCCGATTTTATGCCGCGTAATTTGAACCGGCGCGTGGAAATACTGTTTCCGGTCGAGGACCGGAGGCTTGTCCGGCGCCTGCGCGACCGCATTCTTGCCAAGTACCTCGAAGACGAAGCAGGCGCGCGCATCATGCAGTCGGATGGCGCTTACACACAAATGGCTCGCCAGCCCGGCAAACGCCTGTTTGATGCCCAGGCATATTTTCTGAAGCGGCATGAAAGCTGATCGCTTATTCTCAAAGAACTGGTTTGTCACAAATCTTTTTAAATGAAAGAGGGGATGGGGGGGAAACTATTCGGAACGTGGTGCTTGTTCATGCTGGCGCTCCCCTTGGCTGCTTTCTGGATCCAGCCGGATTTTGAGGCGGGCAGAGGCGTTTCCGCGCTGGTCAAGCTAACCGTTCTGTTTGCGGCATTGAGCGCCGCTGGAGTGACGTTCATTTACTTCCTGACGCGCCAATGGACAACCGAGACCCGCCGCCTGAATGAATTCATCGCCGCTCTTCCGGCGCAGGAAAAGAACCTTCCTCTCCAAGGGCCAACGGCCATTCAAAGCCTGTCTCGCAGCATGAAAGCCATGGCAAGTCGCGTGCGCTCCATTGTGGAACAGGCGAATCTGGAATCGTCCCGCCGTGAAACCATTCTCGCTTGCATGGCCGAAGGCGTTCTGGCGGTGGACAACAGCCTTAACGTTATCTTCTGCAACGGAGCCTTCGCCGACGCTTTCAGCATCCGAATGCCCGTGAACGAAGGCCGTTCGCTTTACGAAGTGGTTCGCGAGCCGCTTCTGCGCGATATTCTGGCGCAGGTGCTAAGCAGCGGTTCCACCCACGCGGATCGCTTTCAACTTCCGAGCGCGGCAGGCCGCTGGTTCGAAGCGCGCGCGCTCCCCTTCGGACCCGCCGCCACGCGGGGCGCCGTTATTGTTCTGCACGACATTACCGATATTCAAAGGCAGGAGCAGTTGCGCAAGGACTTTGTCGCGGACGTCTCGCACGAATTTCGAACGCCGCTGGCCGCCATCCGGGGCTATGCCGAAACGCTCCTTGACGGAGCGCTCGAAGACGAGGAGCACAATCGCAAATTTTTAGAAATCATTCTTTCGCATTCCATCCGCTTGAACAATATCGCTTCGGATTTGCTGGTTCTCTCAGAACTGGATGTTGAAAGCGGTACGCCGGTCGCGCCCGAACGCATATCAGTTCTTGAAGCCGTTAAATCCGCCGCCAACACGGTGGCGCCTGCTGCCGGAATCCGAGGCGTGGTGGTGGACTACAGCCAATGCCAGGATTGCGCGGTGTTGGGCGTGCGGTTTCGTCTCGAGCAAGTTTTCATCAATCTTCTGGATAACGCCATTAAGTTTAACCGCCCGGACGGAGAGGTGCGTGTGGAGTGCGGCGGCGCTCCCGATGGTCAAGTTACCATTTCCGTCAGCGATACCGGTATTGGTATTCCCAGCGCCGAGATCAATCGAATATTTGAACGGTTTTATCGCGTGGATAAGGCCCGCTCCCGTCCGGCGGGCGGTACCGGCCTGGGTCTTCCCATTGTGAAGGAAGTGGTGAATCGAATGGGAGGAACGGTTTCGGTTGAAAGCTATCTTGGCTCCGGCTCCAAATTTATCCTCACGTTTCCACGGGCATAGGATCATAAATTGATGAGCCAAGCGCGGCAGAACATCTCTTCAGGCGTTAAGTGGGAGGACATTGTCGGCTATAGCCGCGCGGTGCGGGTCGGCACTCGCATTTACCTGACGGGAACCACCGCTACCGATGAAGAGGGAAACATTGTTGGTCTGGGGGATGGTTACACGCAAACCGTGCAAGTCATCCGCAACATCGAACGCGCTCTGAAACAGGCGGGAGGGTCGCTTGAAAACGTGGTGCGCACGCGCATGTTCGTCACCGATATTTCACGCTGGGAAGAATACGGCCGCGCCCATCATGAATTTTTCAATCACATCCGTCCTTGCGCCACCATGGTCGAAGTCCGCGCTCTTATTGATCCGCGCATGTTGATTGAGATCGAAGCGGAGGCCGAGTTGTAATCGAAAGCGGCCATCACTTTGCAACTGGGGTCTGATACTATTCCGTTCAACGGAGGATCTGCTGAATGTTTTCAAAATTGTGTGTCGTTTTAGGTCTGCTGCTCGGGTGTGGAACCTATCTGGCCGCTGATCCTTTGTATAGCGTTACTGAGGTAGGATCGTTCGGCAGTTCAGCCCTCAACAATGCGGGGCAGGTAGTAGGCTACGATGCTTTTTACAGCAATGGCCAATTGACTACTTTGAGCGCCTTAACAGGTATGAGTGGCCTTGTCGGTGCCAGTATCAACAACGCCGGGCAGATTACGGGTTTTTATTCTGGTCCGGGCCCTTGTTGCGATGTCCCTTTCCTCTATAGCAATGGCCAAGTCCAAACGTTTGGATCTTCCGTCTATGGAAAGGGTCTTGCTATTAACGACCTCGGGCAGGTAGCCGGCTGGACGGGCTCACTTTTGAGCCAGGCGGGTAATCACGCATTTCTTTATAGCGGTGGTCAACTCAAAGACTTAGGCACATTAGGAGCAGTCTTCGACAGCAGTTACGCATATGGCATCAACAATGCCGGGCAAGTAATAGGTGTTTCCAAGACAGCCAGTGGCTTTTACCACGCTTTTTTGTACAGCAATGGCCATATGACAGATCTGGGCAACTTGGGGAAGGGCTTACAGGTAAGCACGGCCAGCGCTATCAATAATATTGGACAGATTACCGGTTCTTCCGATGGCCGGGCCTTTCTCTACGCAAACGGGCAAATGCAGGAATTAGGTACGATTACCGGCAGTGTTTACGAAACCAATGAGGGTCTCGGCATCAACGATGCGGGGCAGATTGTAGGCGACGCAGCAGGCCCCTATAATTTTCAACACGCGTTCTTGTACAGCGGAGGCCAGATGTTGGACCTGAACAATCTGATCGACCCCGCGCTGCATTTAACTCTTATTGAGGCCACGGGAATCAACGACCAGGGCCAGATCTTGGCCATTAGCAACGACCCATATCCTATCAATCCACATACTTATCTGCTCACCCCCGTGCCGGAGCCGGGTACTTGGGCACTGCTGGGCTTGGCGCTGGTCTTAGGAGCTTGCTGGCATTTAAATAAGCCAGTTTAAGTCGATCAACTGAAGGAGAGTGAAAACCAAACTTTAGCGGCGATGCAGACCTTTGACATTGTTCTCAAGCTGCTTCTGCGGCAGTCAAAACAACTCCTGCCGCACCTGGCCGGGGTCACGGTGGTGAACTGGCTGCCGACCGAGTTACCACAGGTGCAGAACCGCCATGTGGACTTGCTCGGGCAAACCCGCGACGGGCGACTGGCGCAGTTCGAATGTCAGAGCACGAATGACGCTTACATGCCTTGGCGCATGGCCGAGTACAGCTTGGCAGCCTATCGCGAATATGGGCAGTTTCCATTCCAGTTTGTCTTATATATCGGGCGCGAACCCTTGCGCATGGCCGCGAGCCTGCCCGAGCCGTTTGAGTCTTTCCGCTACACTCTGATCGACGCGAGAGAGATCGAAGGCGCTCCCTTATTGGCGAGCGCGGAAACAAGCGATAATATACTCAGTATTCTGACCCGCTTGTCCGACGGGCGCCGGGCGGTGGAACAGATCGTCAGCAAGATTGCGGCGGAGCCGGTTCCACAGCAGCGAGGGTTCTACCTGGAAGCGTTGCTGATTTTAGCGGGACTGCGGGGCTTGGCAAGACAGGTGGAAGAGGAGGCAAAGAAAGTGCCGGTTTTTATTGATATTTTAGAGAACGAAGTGCTGGGCCGCGAGTACCGGCGCGGCCACCAGGAAGGTTTACAGGAGGGTTTACAGGAAGGTTTACAAGAGGGCCGCCACCAAGGTCGTCAGCAAGGAGAACGGACGATGCTGCGGCGTCAGATCGAGAAACGGTTTGGTTCCGTGCCGGAGTGGGCCAGCCAGCGTCTTGAAGAACTATCCGAGCCTGAGTTGAGCGATCTCGGCCTCCGCCTCCTCGAAGCGCAGACCCTGGAAGAACTGTTGCGTCAATCGAGTAGTTAGCCTTAGATGCTGCGCTATCCTCAAACATTCACATGCGAAAAGTCCTGCTTGCCTCCCTCTTCTTTTGTTCGCTCGCCGGCGCGCAATCAACCGTCACGGTCATTAAAGCGGCGCGGCTCTTCGACGCCAAAAGCGACAAGCTCGTACAGCCCGGCATCGTGGTTGTGGCGGGCAAGCAGATTCAGGCGGTGGGAGGTCAGATTCCGGCGAACGCCACGGTTATCGATCTGGGCGATGCGACTCTGCTGCCCGGATTTATCGACTCTCATACGCACCTCACCATGGCTTTCAATCCGGATTACAACGGGGCGCGTCTGGCTGAGCTCAGCCGCCCGATACCGGAGCAGGCGATTCGCGCCACGGAAAACGCGCGTAAAACTCTGATGGCCGGCTTTACGACTGTCCGTGATGTCGGCTCTTCCAATTTCCTGGATATTGGCCTTCGCAACGCCATCAACGCGGGAGTTGTTCCCGGTCCCCGCATGCTGGTCGCCGTGCATGCGCTCGGTGCCACGGGCGGACACTGCGATGACAGCGCGGGCTATCGCTTCGGTCTGTTTAATCATGAAACCGGTCCTGAGGATGGGGTGATCAACTCAGCCGACCAGGCTCGCTTCGCTGTTCGTTTCAACATCAAATACGGCGCTGACGTCATTAAAACCTGCGCTACTGGCGGTGTTCTCTCGCCCACGGATGACGTGGATGTGCCGCAGCTTTCACAGGCGGAACTGGATGCGCTCGTCAGTGAAGCGCATGCGCTGCGTAGAAAGACCGCCGCGCACGCGCACGGCGCTGAAGGCGCAAAACGCGCCATTCGCGCCGGTATCGACTCTATTGAGCACGGCACGTTTCTCGACGATGAAGCTCTCCGCATGATGCGTGAACGGGGAACGTACCTGGTTCCCACGCTCGCGGTCCGCAGCGGGCTTGCTGAATCGAAATTCCCGCCGCTTGTGCAGCAAAAAGCGGATATGGCGGTCAAAGGCCAGGACAATATGGTGCGCCGCGCTCTCGCCATGGGCGTCAAAATCGCTCTCGGAACCGATGCCGCTGTTTATCCGCACGGCAACAATGCGCTTGAATTTATGTTGATGGCTAACGACGGCATGACCCCGGCGCAAGCGCTGAAAGCCGGCACTTCCGTCGCGGCTGACCTGTTAGGTCTCTCCGCTCGCATCGGCACGCTTGAAACAGGCAAAGAAGCTGATATTGTGGCGGTGCCCGGTAATCCGTTGAACGACATTAAAGTCACTCAAAGCGTGTTGTTTGTCATGAAGAATGGCACGATTTACCGGAACGACCGTACTGCGCCCTTGGCAACCTCCACACGCTAGCGGGGTCTAGTTCCCGTACTAAACCCGGTAAAGGGCGACAGGTAACAGCGAGTATTAACCAATCTGTAACGCTAATGTCATGCGGCTTTGATGACGATATTCTGATACTTGGTAAGAACCTAATTTACGGACTATCCACGTGTGTTGAACCACTTGTGTTCACACCCTGAGAACGGGGACAAATAAATGACACTTCTTACTAAATACAGTTATTGGGCCTACTCCGCCCTTCTAACCGGAGCGGTGCTCAGCATAGCGCTTCCTGTAGCGGCGCAAACCTCTCTGACCGGCGCCGGCGCTACCTTTCCCGCGCCCATCTATACGAAATGGTTTAGCCAGTACCAATCGGTGGGTAACGCTCAGATTAACTATCAACCGAACGGCTCTGGCGGCGGCATTAAAGGCGTCACGGACGGCACTGTTGACTTCGGCGCCAGCGATATGCCGATGACCGATGAGCAGCTAAAAGCGTTCAAAGACAAACATAGTTTTGACGTCCTTTTATTTCCTACTGTCCTGGGCGCGGTCGTGCCGACTTACAATGTTCCCGGCGTGACAGGCGAGCTGAATTTCACTCCGGAAACTCTGGCCGGCATCTTCTTAGGCAAAATCACCGCCTGGAATGATGCGGAGATTGCCAAAGCCAATCCGGGCATTAAATTGCCCGCCGACAAGATTGTTGTTGTGCATCGGTCCGACGGAAGCGGAACAACTTTCTGCTTTACCGATTACCTGTCCAAAGTCAGCCCGGAGTGGTCCTCGAAGGTGGGCAAGAACACTTCCGTCAACTGGCCCACAGGTTTGGGAGCAAAGGGTAATGACGGCGTAACTGGCCTGGTGAAACAGGAAAAAGGCTCACTGGGCTATGTTGAGTTGATCTATGCCGTTAAAAATCACCTCCCCTACGGCAAGGTGAAAAATACAAATGGTGAGTTTGTAAAAGCGGATCTCGCCTCGGTCACTGCCGCTGCCGCTGCTTTGAAGACCATGCCCTCGGATTTCCGCGTCTCCATCACGAACGAAACCGGCAAGGGCGTTTATCCGATCTCTACTTTCACCTGGCTTCTGGTCCCCTCTAAGTTCTCCGATGCCGGCAAAGCGAAGGCAATGGTAGGCTTTCTAAAGTGGGCTATTACGACAGGCCAAAACTCGGTGGAATCTTTGGACTACGCCAAATTGCCTGCCTCGGTTGTTGAAAAGGAACAAAAGGCCATTACTGAAATCAAGTAAACTCTATGGGGAGCCATTTCGTCGTTTGACGCCGCTTCATGGCAAGCTCAACATACGTTTCAAGCACTTCCCGTCCCGCTGTCAGCGGCTTTTACAAGCGGCTGCGCGGCGGCGATGAAGTTGCTTATCTTTTGACCCTGGCTTGCGCCGTTGCCATTCTGATTATTGTTGGGCTGATCGTCGTCGAGCTCTGGACGAACTCGCAACTTACCGTTAAACAGTTCGGCTGGGGATTTCTTTGGAGTTCGCAATGGGACCCGAATAGCGGTCATTTCGGGGCTTTGCCCTTTGTATATGGTACGTGCGTCACTGCTTTTCTGGCCCTCCTCATCGCTGTTCCGCTCGGCGTGGCGGCCTCGGTTTTCCTCGCTGAAATGGCGCCTCCCCGCTTGTCGAATTTCCTGACGTTTCTCATTGAACTGCTGGCCGCTGTTCCCAGCGTGATCTACGGGCTGATCGGAATTTTTGTCCTTATACCGCTCATTCGCGACTATCTTGTGCCGGTCTTGACCAAATTATTCGGTTATCTGCCGATCTTTAAAGGCGATTTCTACGGCGTCAGCTTTTTGTCCGCGGGCCTGGTTTTATCTGTCATGGTCGTGCCCTTTATTGTGTCTGTTTCAAGAGAGGTGCTGTTGGCGGTTCCGGTCGAACAACGCGAGGCGTCTTTGGCGCTAGGCACCACCAAATGGGAAACAACCTGGCAGGTAGTGATTCCCAACGCCAAAACGGGTATTATCGGATCCATTTTTCTTGCCCTGGCGCGCGCCCTGGGCGAAACAATGGCTGTCACTATGGTGATCGGCAACACTCCTAAAATTACGCCTTCCTTGCTTTCACCGGGCTATTCCATTGCTGCCGTCATTGCTAATGAATTCGCTGAAGCGAGCGGAAATCTCTATGTTTCCTCTCTGATCTTTCTGGGCCTAGTGCTATTTGGTCTTACCATCATCATCAATGCCTTGGCCCGCATCCTGGTCCTGACCACTTCCCGGAGAGGCGCATAACAATGGACATGCGGATTTCACCCCGGCGTAAAGTGACCAACGCCGTTATGTTGTCGCTGTCCGGCCTGTGCACTCTGTTGGTCATCAGTGTCTTGTTTTTTATTCTTGGCTACCTGCTTTGGCACGGCGCCAGCTCGTTGAGTTTTAACTTCTTCACGAAACTTCCGAAACCGTCCGGCGAGACGGGCGGCGGCATGGCAAACGCCATCATCGGCAGCGGCAAGGTTCTGCTGGTTGCCACCTGCATCGGCGTTCCCCTCGGATTTCTGGCCGGCGTCTATCTGGCGGAATACAGCGGCAAAACTTTTGCCTTTACTCTGCGCTATGTCGTCGATCTTCTGAACGGCGTGCCGTCGATTGTAATTGGTATTGTCGCCTATGCGGTCGTGGTCAGACCCATGGGCCATTATTCAGCGCTGGCGGGGGGTGTGGCGCTTGGTATCATGATGATACCGATTGCGGTCCGCACCACGGAAGAGTTTCTTTTAGCTGTACCCAATTCCCTGCGGGAAGGCGCATTGGCGCTGGGCGCAACGAAAGCGAAAACTATTTTTACAGTGGTTGTTCCGGCGGCAATTTCGGGGCTGATCTCAGGCATGATGCTGAATCTGGCCCGTGTCGCCGGCGAAACAGCTCCGCTTCTGTTTACTGCTCTTGGCAATATGTTCATGAGCCCCGGCTTTCTGCACCCGATTGCCACGCTGCCCGTCATGATCTACAACTATGCCATTGCGCCGGAAGAAGACCTTCACCAGCAGGCTTGGGCGGCTGGGTTCGTTCTTCTGACGCTCGTATTGCTTATCAACGTCACTGCCCGGATGATTATCGCGCGTGGACCGGCCGCCTCAAGGAGATAATCGTGGCAACTCCACAACAGCAAAGCATTCAAGAACCCGAGACTAAAACGATTCCTACCGATCCCCCAAAGCCGCAGTCAAGCTGTAAACTGCAGACAAAGAACCTGAATTTTCACTACGGCTCTTTTCAGGCGTTGCATGACATCACAATCGATATTAACGCCAATAAGATTACGGCGTTCATTGGGCCTTCCGGCTGCGGCAAATCCACGTTTCTGCGTACCATGAACCGGATGAATGAAGCCGTCCGGAATACGAAAGTGGATGGCGAAATTTTACTGGACGACCAGAATATCCATTCCATGGATGTGACGGATGTCAGGCGGCGGGTAGGGATGGTCTTTCAAAAATCCAATCCTTTTCCCAAAAGCATTTTCGACAACGTTGCTTACGGCCTGCGAGCCAATGGCATTCGAAACAGAGCAACCGTTGATGAGGCTGTTCAAAAAAGTTTAGAACACGCGGCGCTCTGGGGCGAAGTGAAAGATAAGCTGAATAAACCCGCCAGTGCGCTTTCCGGCGGACAGCAGCAAAGGTTATGTATTGCGCGCGCGTTGGCCGTTGAACCCGAAGTGCTGCTTCTCGACGAACCATGCTCCGCGCTCGACCCGATTGCAACGCTCAAAATTGAAGAACTGCTTTTTCAAATCAAGTCATTGACGACCATCGTCATTGTTACTCACAATATGCAGCAGGCCGCGCGCCTTGCTGACTACACAGGCTTTTTCCTGCTGGGCAAGTTAGTCGAGTTTAATGATACGCGCAAGATTTTTCAAAATCCAAGTAAAAAAGAAACAGAAGATTATGTAACAGGCCGGTTCGGTTGATATCTGATGGTCAGCAAGGTACGGCGGAGTTTAATTTGCGACACTTTGAACAGGAATTAGAACATCTCAAGAGAAAACTCCTTGAGATGAGCGCGCTCGTTGAAAGCGCGATTTATCGCAGCATTCAAGGTGTTGTCGATAAGAACCCGGAGTTGGCTGAGCAGGTTCTTAAAAATGAGGCACGCATCAACCAGCTCGAAATCGAGGTTGACGATATGGCCATCAGCCTCCTGGCCCTGCAAGCTCCTTTGGCGACTGACTTACGCCTAATAACCGCCGCCATTAAGATCAACAACGACCTGGAGCGCATGGGAGATCTCTCGGTCAGTATTGCGCAAAGCGCCCTGGCCCTGGTGAAGGAGCCGATGATCCGGCCCCTCATTGATATCCCTCACATTGCCGGCCTGGCGCAAGGCATGGTGCGGAAAGCGCTCGACGCCTTTGTGAATCGCGATCCTGAACTGGCCCGCAGTGTGCTGGCTTCCGATGACGCCGTTGATAACATGCGCACCGCCAGTTACCACGAACTGATCAGCTTCATGGAAAAAAATCCGCAGCAGATCTCGCAAGCGCTTTATCTGCTCTCCACTGTTCGCAACCTGGAACGCATCGCGGACCACGCCACCAACATCGCCGAAGATGTTTTGTTCCTTGTCAAAGGCATCGACGTCCGGCACCACAATGAAGACTGGTCCACGGTGGTCCAGACGTAAGCAATCTGGACTTAGCCCAGCTTTTTCTTCAAAGTCTCATTCACCGCCGCCGGATTGGCTTGCCCCCGGCTCGCCTTCATGACCTGCCCTACCAGAAATCCCAGCAGCGCGGTTTTACCAGCTTTATACTGCTCCACTTGTTTAGGATTCGCGGCAATCGCTTCATCCACCAGCTTTTCTAACGCTCCCGCATCGGAGATTTGTTTCAGTCCTTCGCGTTCGGTAATGGCGGAAGCTGATTCACCCGACTCAAACATCTTCGGCAAGATCTCTTTCGCCAGCTTGCCTGATAGCTCGCCCTTGTTGATTAACGCCACCAGTTCGCCCACATTTTCCGCGCTGACCGGCGATTCGGTAATCTCTTTACCCGCCGCTTTCAGCAGACCCATCAAATCGCCGACTACCCAGTTTGCCGTCAAACGTCCGTCGCCGCTAACAGCAACAGCACGCTCGAAGTAATCGCCGAGGTCACGGGTCAATGTCAGCACCTGCGCGTCATACTCCCGCAACCCGTAAGAACCGATAAAGCGTTCACGCCGGTCCGCCGGCAATTCCGGCAAATGCGACTTCACCTCATGCAGCCAGTGTTCGCTCACTCGCAGAGGAACCAGATCCGGCTCCGGAAAGTATCGATAGTCATGCGCATGCTCCTTGCTGCGCATACTGACCGTTCTCCCGGTTTCCACGTTATAGAGCCGCGTCTCCTGCGCCACATGACCACCGGATTCAAGCAGTTCCACCTGCCGCTCAATCTCATACTCCAGCGCCATTTTCAGAAAACGGAATGAGTTCAGGTTCTTCACTTCCGCTTTCGTGCCAAACTTCGGAGCGCCCCGCAACCGTACCGAAACGTTCGCGTCGCAGCGCAACTGCCCCTTTTCCATGTCGCAGTCCGACACGCCGATATACTGCATCATTTGCTTCAATTCGGTCAGGTAAGCGTATGCCTCCTCGGAGGAGCGCATGTCCGGCTCGCTGACAATTTCGATCAGCGGCGTGCCGGACCGGTTCAGATCCACATAGGTATAGCGATCCGAATCCTTAAACCCGTCGTGAATGCTCTTCCCGGCGTCATCTTCCATATGCACGCGGGTCACACCGATGCGCTTCTTCTCGGAGCCAACCACCACATCAACATACCCATGCTCCGCCAACGGCTGGTCATACTGTGAAATTTGATAGCCCTTGGGCAGATCCGGGTAAAAGTAATTCTTGCGCGCAAAACGTGAAAACGGATTGATATGGCAGTGCAGCGCAATGGCGGCGCTGATGGCCGACTCCACCGCTTGCCTGCTCATGACGGGCAACGCGCCCGGCAGCCCAAGACACACTGGACAAACATTGGTGTTGGGAGGAGCGCCGAACTCCACTGGACAGGAACAGAAAATCTTCGTCTTCGTCCCTAGCTGCACATGAACTTCGAGCCCGATCACCGGCTCATATTTCGTCAGAATCTCATCAGCAACAGCGGAAGCAGCCATGCCTTATTGTAAGGCGTTTTCGAAACAGCTCAGGAGAGCAATACTGATGTAGTGCCTGTCCACACAACTGTCCGCTCCATGATCGCTGGCGGAGACCTAAGATCCATTGGAAGGGCCAATGAGGTTGTTGCCCTCGTCATGCGCGAACCGAAGAGAATGAAAGAAGTCGTTAACTGCTTGTCGGATGCTGATGCTTGTATTCGCATGCGGGCCGCCGATGTTTTAGAGAAAGTGTCGCGTGAACAAGCGAAAGTTGTGCAGCCGTTTCGAACGCGGTTGCTCGGCCTTCTCGCCGAAGCCACTCAGAAGGAGGTGCGGTGGCATCTCGCGCTGACTATTCCGCGCTTGCGACTCTCGCCGCCAGAATGCCGGTTCGTCGCTGATTCGCTCAAAAGTTATCTGGAGGATCATAGCTCCATCGTCAAGACCTTCGCGCTACAAGGATTATCGGATTTGACAGCTCAGTGCGAAGATTTGAAACCTGCCGTTAGTGACCTGATTCAACTTTGTATCCAAACCGGCTCTCCCGCTATGCGGGCACGCGGACGGATTCTACTACGAAATATGGAATCTGAATTTTAGACCAACGTTAAGGATTGGACATCCGGATTTCCCGGCCCGAAATGCTTCAGCATCACCAATGGCTCAGTCTGGCTCAAATTGGTGATCTTCACGCCATTCTTGGCCGTATCAGCGCTCGCAAAAAACTCATCGCGGGTCAATTCGTCGAAACGAATCAGAGAAGGCGTTTCCGCCTCATGTGCGCCGAACGTGCCGTAGCCTTGCGTCAGAATGACGCCATACGCCGCCGCATCTTTAATGGTCGCCGTTCTGCCCGGATGAACGGTTAACTCCTTCGCCGAGTAATGGGGAGTCCCGTACGTCACCCAGACTTCCCGGTATCCTCCATCGCGCATCTCTTCTTCGCCCTTTACCGCCTTCGGCTGCGTAAGATTATGCGAAGCAAATTCGGGGTCCACATTCGCTTCCCAATCGAGCATCTCGATTAAATAATCGAGATCATTCTGATATTCAGGAGGAACATCCTTCACCAGCAGTTCCCAGCCGACCGCCCGGCCCTCCACCATTGACTGAAACATGGCAAAAACATCGCTATTCACCTGCGGCTCATACGTTACAAGAGAGCCGGGAGCATGCAGAATTCCGGCATTGATCTGCCACCCTGTCCCCGGTTTCAGCTTGTACGCTTTCGAATGGTACAGAATGCCGTTATCGCCCTCATTCCATCGTTGCAGGCAGCCGCGTATATCATCTTTCGTCGTCCCCGGCTCCAGCCCCATAAAGGTGTACGGGAAATTGTTGCCGGTGAAGTTGTACTGCGGCGGGAAGTAATAAGCCTCCGGCTTGCCAAGCTGCCCGACCCGCTGCGCGTGCTGCTCGCGCTGGTGCATATGGTGCGGAATGGGACCGAGGTTATCGAAGAACTTGCACAGCACATTCCACCCGCCCTCCCGCGCGATGACATCCTTGCCGAGGAAGCGATCGCCCGCTATCACGATCGCTTCCTTCAGCAGAACCTTCTCGCCGTTAAACGCAATATAGCTGAGACCTTCATCTTCCGGAGTGCCGGGACCATTCGCGGCCTGCGTGGTAGACGACAGCCAGCGCTCATCAATCCCGCCGCGATGAGCGCCCAGCGCGTACAAATCCGACGGATGGAGCTTGAGCCTGCCTCCCGGCATCAGAAACGAGCGCGGCACCCAGCACGGCGCCAGACGGACAATCCCCTCGCCCTCCCGCAAAGCTTGTTCAACCAGTTGAGTTTCATTCATGATATTCAGTGACAGAGTTCCCACTTCTTGTTTTGAGCCGAACGGAGCACGGCGTCGGTCACGCGATCCGTTTCGAGCGCCTCCCGGAAGCTAGGACCGGGAATTTTACCTTCAGTTAAACCTTGTAGAAAGTCGGCAAACTGATGGACAAACGTGTGCTCGTATCCGATCTGCAAACCGGGAACCCACCAGTGCTTCATGTAAGGGTGATCGGAATCCGTTACGTGAATCGAGCGCCAGCCCCGCAGCCGACCCTCATCGCGATGGTCAAAATACTGAAGCCGGTGCAAATCATGAAGATCCCAGGCAATCGATGCCTGTTCGCCATTGATCTCCAGCGTATAAAGCGCCTTATGCCCGCGAGCGTATCGGGTCGCCTCAAAAGTCCCTAACGATCCATTCTCGAATCGCGCCAGAAACGCGCTGGCGTCATCAATCCGGACACTTTCAATACGCCCCGATTCCTGATGCTTGCGTTCTTTGATAAACGTTTCCGTCATCGCGCAGACTTCTCCAACCGGCCCATTCCACCAGATCGCGGTATCAATGCAATGCGCGAGCAGATCCCCCGTGACGCCGCTTCCCGCCACATCGGCATCCAGCCGCCACAGCCCCGCGCCGCCCTGCGGAAGATCGCGCGAAATGGTCCAATCCTGAAGAAATTTGGCGCGGTAATGAAAGATGCGCCCTAGTCTGCCCTCATCGATCAATTGCTTTCCCAAAACCACAGCGGGCACGCGCCGATAGTTGTACCAGACCATGTTCGGCACTTTCGCGCGTTCAACCGCATCGACCATCCGTTGCGATTCTTCCGCCGTCCGGCCCAAAGGTTTTTCACACAGCACCATTTTGCCGGCCGCCGCCGCCGCCAAAGCAATCTCCTCATGAGTGTTGTTCGGACCGGCAATATCAATCAGGTCGATATCGGGGCGGTCCACCAACGCTCGCCAATCGGTCTCGGTCGTTTGATAACCCCACTGCGCGCCGAACGCCTCGACTTTGTCTTCATTGCGGCCACACACGGCTTTGAGAACCGGCTGATACTGGAGATTGAAAAAATCAGAAACGCGCTTAAAGGCGTTCGAGTGCGTACGCCCCATGAAGCCGTAGCCCACCAGTCCAATGTTGAGCTGTTTCATCGCCTTATTCCGTCCAGCCATGCGCCTTCCGAACAGCCAGCATCGTCGAAAGAATCTGCGTCCATGTTTCCGGATTCGTCATCACCGCATTGGGAAACATGCAGCCATCCCAACAGATGTGCTGAATTCTCTTTAGCGGCTTCCCTGCCTCATCCCGCAGCCACATTCCGGCCACTTTGACGACATCCAATCTCCCGTTCGCATCACAAGGCAAACAATGTCTGCCTGTTTTGTCGTGCGAGCCTGACCCTTTCACCGTGCCGTCATTCTGCGCCACGTGAAAATCAATCGTCCAGGGCCGTAAAGCCGACGTGATAACTTTCAACGCTTCGTCAAGCCGCCGGGGATCGTCCCAGCCAAAATTTTCCGGCAACAGCTTGTCCTCGGGCGCGTTATATCCCAACGCGTAAAGCAGAGTATGGGCCATGTCCGCCTGAAAACCTAGTGTCTCGCGCCGGGCCACCAGTTCGAGCAACTGCGCCATCTTCCGCAAACTATGC
>CAXUBB010000005.1:0-1857 GCA_964249105.1 uncultured Bryobacteraceae bacterium
GTGAATAACTACATGCTGGACGGAATCGACAACAATACAAAGATTGTCGATCTGCAGAATAGTTCTCCGGTGGTGATTCAGCCTTCCGTGGATGCGCTGCAGGAATTCCGCATTGAAACAAATAATTACTCGGCGCAGTATGGTTATTCGGCATGAGCAGTAGTGAATGCCACGATCAAGTCGGGCACAAATCAGTTTCATGGGGACGCGTTCGAGTTTATTCGCAATAGCGATGTGGATGCGCGAAGCTTCTTTTTGCCCGCAAGCCAGAGTAAACCTCCTTATCAAAGGAACCAGTTTGGCGGCACGGTAGGCGGCCCGGTCAAGCGGGATAAGTTTTTCTTCTTCGGAAGCTATGAAGGGACGCGGTTGAAGTCGGGATTATCCACCATCACGAACACGATTCCCAACGCGGCGCAGATCGGGGGCAACTTTGCGGGCCAGGCTCCAATTTATAACCCGTTTCAATTGACGCAAAACGGCTCAACATTTATGCGGGCTCCCTTTGCGGGAAACGTAATTCCGGTCTCGCGGATTGATCCTGTGGCGTCCCGCTTGCTGGCTTTACTGCCCTCTCCAAACGTGCCAGGGGCGGCTTTTAACAACTACGTGGCGAGTCCGGTGCAGACGCAGTCGGCGGATCGGTATGATTCGCGGGGCGACGCGAGCCTGACATCGAGGGATCAATTTTTCGTTCGCTATAGCTACTTCACGGGAAGCAACTTCTTCCCGGGTCCGTATCCGGCTCCTTTGGTGGGCTCCAGCGGTACCGGGGTGACGCGAGACGAATCGGTATCAAGCCAAGGAGCGGGAATCGGCGAGACGCATTCATTCAGTCCGACGATTGTGAATGAGTTCCGGGTGGGCTACAACCGCATCCAGGATCAGCTTTCGCCTCTGGACAAGACGGATACTCCACAGAGCTTCGGGTTTGGAGGGATTCCCGCTTTAGGCGGCTTAACCGGGCTTCCGCAAATCAATATTTCCGGGTTCACGTATTTAGGTGACACCACCTCCGAACCGAACGCAAAACTTTCGGAGACGGCTACGGTGGAGGATCACGTTTCTTCCTTGCTCGGCAAGCATCAACTCCAGTTTGGCGGGACATACCGCTGGGTGCGGTCGTACTTCGATAACTCGGCGGCGGCGCGGGGCAGCTTTACATTCAACGGCTCATTTACGCAAAACCCGTTGTCGCGCACGAATACCGGATCAGCCTTGGCGGACTTTCTGTTAGGCACGCCCAGCAACAGCGAGGTCAGCACTCCAACAGCGGGAGACTTGCGGTACCGCTATGGAGGGCTGTTCATTCAGGATGATTGGAAGGTTCATTCGCGGCTTACTTTGAATCTAGGCGTGCGCTGGGAAGTTTGGACGCAGCCCGCGGAGCGGCACGATCAGCAAGCGAACTTCCTGCCGCAATACGGCAAAATGGATTTTGCCTTGAATCAAACGCCCACGGGAATTCCTCCCGCGGTGATTATTCCGGTTCCGAAGGGCGTGGATTTGCGGACGCTGCTGATTACCAATAAAAAGAATTTTGCTCCGCGCATCGGAATGGCCTATCAGGTCACAAAGAACACAGTGATTCGCGGCGGATATGGTCTTTTTTACGCCGATGAGCCGTTTATTGGAGGAAGCGGGCGCCCTCCGGCTAACCCTCCTTTCTTCCGCGACATTACGTTTCCGACCGACCAGATCCATCCCGTCCTGCAGTTAAGCAGCGGGTTTCCGGCGAATGCGCTGACGAACAACTTCAATTTTTCGAATGCTTCCCTGATTGCCTGGGCGCAGGATTTCAAAAACGGCTATGTGAATCACTGGAGTTTCGGCGTGCAACAGCAGATAGGCCGCTTT
>CAXUBB010000005.1:1867-31231 GCA_964249105.1 uncultured Bryobacteraceae bacterium
TACGGCGGAGGCGAACTATGTGGGCACGAGGGGAACGGACCTGCCATCGACTTTTAATATCAATGGCGCTTATCCGGGGGCGGGATCGGTGGCGAGCCGGCGGCCTTATCAGGGGTTTGCGGATATCACGAATACGCAGCCGCTGGACAGCACTTCGTATCAAGCTTTAGAACTGCGTTTGCAGCGACAATGGAGCAGCGGGCTGACGGTGCTGTTCTCGTACACCTATAGCAAGTCGATTGATATTGGAGGAGAGCAGCTCATTGGGGATAACGCCATTCGCGATCCGCGCCATGTGGACCTTGAAAAAGCTCTATCGACAGCCGATCTGCGGCATTACTTCACGGGAAGCTACAGCTATGCCTTGCCCTTTGGTCATGGCCGCCGGTTTGATTTGCGGAACGGCTTGGCCAATGGCGTTCTGGGGAACTGGCAATTCAACGGAATCACAATCATCCGGTCAGGGCTGCCGTTTACGCCTGAACTGGGAGTGAGTTCCGCCAATACCGGCGATCCTCGACCGAACCGGATTGCTAATGGAAATCTGCCCTCCGATCAACGGACGTTGGCGCAATGGTTCGACAAGACAGCATTCACGGTGCCGGCGGCATACACGTTTGGAAATGCCGGGCGCGACATTTTGTTCGGCCCCGGCGCGGTGAATTTCGATCTGAGCCTGTTTAAGGACTTTGTCATTCCGCCCCTGGGCGAGGCGGGCAGATTGCAGTTGCGGTTTGAGAGCTTCAACACTTTCAACCATCCGCAGTTTGGCACTCCGAATAATCGCGTGGATCTCCTGCAAGGCGGGACGATCACTTCTTTGTCGAACAACATGCGTGACCTGCAGGCCGGCGTTAAATTAATCTTTTAAAACACTCATGGCGGAAATAACAAGACGGGATTGGCTGGGGACTGCTTCGATCGGGGCAGCCACGGCAGCGGGACGGAATCAGCCTGCGGCGGCGAAGAAGCCGAACATCGTGCTGATTATTTCGGATCAATTTCGCGCCGACAATCTGGGCTGCCTGGGCATGAATCCCATGAATCTGACGCCCAACCTGGACGCCATGGCGCGGCGGGGCACGCTGTTCCGCTCGGCCTGCGTCAATCAGCCGGTCTGCGCGCCGGCGCGGGCGACAATGTTCACGAGCCAGTATCCCGAGCGCCACGGCGTCTGGAAGAACGGGATTGCCCTCGACCCAAAGGCAACCACGGTTGCGAGCAGCTTGCGAAACGCAGGCTACACGGCCAACTACATCGGCAAATGGCATCTTGCTCCCGGCGGCCCCAATTCGGACGGGGCGGTTCCGACCGAGTACCGGGGCGGCTTTCGTGACTTCTGGGAAGCGAGCAATGCGCTGGAGCACACTTCGCATGGTTATGAGGGGGGAATGTTCGATGGCGACGGAAAACCGATTCGGTTTTCAAATCAATACCGGGTTGATTTCCTGACCGACCGCGCCATTCGTTTCCTGAAGGAGAAACGCACGGCGGCTCCGTTTTTTCTCACTATTTCCTACCTGGAAACGCACCACCAGAATGACCTGGATACGTATCAGCCGCCGAATAAGTACGCGGACAAATACCGAAATCCGTTTGTGCCGCAAGATCTGCGCCCATTGCCGGGATCGTGGCCCTCTCAACTGGCCGACTATTACGGGTGCGTCAAGGGCATTGATGACGCGGTGGGGACGCTGTTAGCGGCGCTGAAGGAGCAGGGCATTCTCGATAACACGATTGTAGTCTTCACCAGCGATCATGGCTGCCACTTCAAGACGCGAAACACGGAGTACAAGCGGAGTCCGCACGAGAGTTCCATCCACATCCCGCTCATTATCGCGGGGCCGGGATTTAATCGCGCCCTGGAAATTCCGGAACTGGTGAGCCAGATTGATCTGGCTCCTACGCTGCTCCAAGGCGCGGGCGTTCCGATCCCCGCGACGATGCAGGGGCGCGGCGTTCTTCCCTTGCTGGACCGGCAGGTATCGGAGTGGCGCAACGAGGTTTACATCGGCATGCGCGAATTTATGACGGGCCGCGTGCTGCGTACTCCTCAGTGGACTTACGCGGTGGCATCTCCCAAACTTCCGGGATGGAAAGCAACAGAGCGCGGCGATCAATACGTGGAATACATACTATACGATTTGTACGCGGACCCGTTCCAGCATACAAATCTGGCAGGAACGACGGAGACCCGTGAAATAGCGGAAATGCTGCGCCAGCGCTTGCTGCAAAGGATCACCGAAGCAGGCGACCCGCGGCCTGCTATTGAACCAGCCTGGTTCCCGTATGTGTGAATACTAATTTGATTTCATTCATGACGCAGAGCGACCAGCGGATCAACCGAGGCGGCGCGGCGAGCGGGAAGCCCCCCGGCAATACAGGCAGCCAACAGGAAGATACCGGCGGCAGTTGCTATGACGAGCGGATCAGCGGGGCGGATTCCAAAAAGCAGTGAACGGAAAATTTGCATCGTTGCCAGTGAGCTGGCGAGACCGACAGTCAAACCCGCGCCCAGCAGAGTGAAAAGATCTTTTAGAACGAGAGCGACAAGTTCGCCCTTCTGCGCTCCCAAAGCGGCCCGAATACCAATCTCCTTCGTGCGGCGCGCTACTGAGTAGTTCAAAAGACCAAACAAGCCGATAGCGGCCATGACCAAGCCCAAAAACGCTAAAGCTCCGCCAATGCCCGCCAGCAACTTTTCGCGCAGGAGCGTGTTACCGACGAGCGCTTCGAGAGTGGTCATTTCGCGGACTTGCATCCCTGCGCCGACAGCTTGCGCTTCCCGGTTCACTAAACGTGAGAGTGAGCCGAGATTGAGTGGGGAGCGCACGTAAAGCGCAAAACTTTTTGGACCATCTGGAGGAGCGCTGGCGAGGGGAACATAAATCATAGGCTGCGGCCCGTTTCGTAGATCACCATAGTATGCATTTGCAACTTCTCCGATGATTACGAGCCGCATCTTTCTTCGGGTTTCAAATTCCTGTCCCAAAGGGTTCGCGTTGCTAAGATATCTGCGAGTAAAAGCGCGATTCACAATCGCTGGTATTCGCTGCGTGATCTCACCATCCTGTGGCTGGAAATCGCGCCCTCTTAACAGGGGAGTTCGGAGCGTCTTGAAATAGTTCGGCGACACCAGATAAAAGATCTCCTCCCGCTCGGAAGGTGGTTGGCCGGGCACAATAATTTGACCTGACCAACCAGTTCCTTGGAAAATGGGCCATTTCGCAATGGCAGCGGACTTAATTTCAGGCTGGCTGATGATACGTTCCAGCAATTGACTCCGGCGTTTTCCTGGCTGCTTGCCCGCTTCTGTAGACATGGTCAGTACCGCCACATTCCGCGCATCAAAACCGGTATCGACCTGCATTAAATTGTGCAAGCTGAACAGAAAGGCCGCGCCTGCCATGACCAGGCAGAAAGCGCCGGCTACTTGCGCCGCCACGAACAAGCGTCCGAGCCGGAGTTTACCGGCCTGTCCAGTAGAGTTTCGTAACGCCTCTATGGGCTGCGCGCCTGATGATTGCCACGCGGGAATTAGGCCGAAGAGCGCGGCAGCCGCTGTCGAAACGGCAATGCAGAAAAGTAGCACACGCGTATCCATGTGCAGATCGAAACGAATAGGGTCAGTATCAACAGAAAGCGAATTGACGAGTGTAGGCGCAATCCATCGGGCCAGCAGCCAGCCTCCAGCTCCCGCTAACAAGGAGAGCAGGAGACTTTCGGTGAGAAGTTGGCGTATGAGCCGCTTCCTGCCTGCGCCTAGCGAAACACGCATCGCTAATTCGGCGGCGCGGGCCGTTGCCCTTGCTAGTAACAAGCTGGCTACATTCGCGCAGGCAATCAGGAGCATACCGGCGGATACTGCCCACACAATCCACATAGGGCGTGCAAAGCTCCGCCGGAAATCGGAAACCCCAATGGCTCCCGAGTGAACTCGAATCGCGCTGCGCGTGAACTGTTTGCGGATAGATTCCGGCATGGTGGGAACTCTCCTGACGCGCTCTTCCTGGAACTGATGAAAAGTGGGCTGCAGGCGTGCCTGCAATTGCTCACGGGTCGAATCAGGCGCGAGACGGCCCAAAATGCGAAACCAATTCCAAAATGGATCGTTGAACGCCTCGGATTGGTACAAAGAGGCAGGCATCCAGATATCAATAAATCTGCCTGTCTCAACGCCGAAGAAGCCTTTACGAGTGACGCCGATCACTTCATATGGATCGGCGTCACTCCATATCAATCGCCCTAAAACAGCCGGATCTGCATTAAAATTTCGCTGCCAGTAGTCATAGCTCAAAATCGCCAGCTTACGATTTCCGGGTATGTGATCTTCTTCCGGCGAGAAGAAACGCCCCAATGCTGGAGTGATGCCTAAAACAGTAAAGGCGTTAGCGGAGATGAATTGCGTCATGACTTTATGGGCGGGTGATATTGCGCTTTTGGCTCTAACTTCGGCCCGATTGGGGTAACCAAACATTGCCAAACGCGCCGAGTTTCCCGCGACCGTACAAAAGCTTTGGTAAATCGGGTAGCTCCATGCCTCCCGTTCTCCCCCTGGTTCCTCACCCGCTTGCAAAACGGGGGGCATCGTCAGCGTAAAGAGCTGTTTCGGCTTGTACACCGGCAAGGGACGCAGCATCGCGGCGGAGACGATGGAATAAATAGCTGTATTGGCTCCGATAGCGAGACTCAACGAGAGAATTGCTGTCAGCGCGAAAGCAGGAGATCTACGCATCCCGCGCCAAGCATAACGCGTATCCTGCCACGAGCTTTCGAGCGCGGCCCAGAGACGGATTTCGCGGCTTTGCTCCTGCAGCTTCGTCTGATTGCCGAATCGCAGGGCCGCTTGTCGTTCTGCTTCCTTGCCCTCTAACCCTTTCTCCTGGAGAGCAGCGGCCCGCCTTTCCAAGTGATCGCGCATTTCCTCCTGTAGCTCGGCATCCAGGCGCTGCGGACGGAATGCATGTTTCAGACGCGAAAACCAGGACATGGAAAAGCTCCTTACATTGGATATTCAGGCATGGCGAAGCACGCGGGCGACGCCCGTTGAAAAATCGGTCCAACGCTGCGTTTCCGCCGATAGCTGTTTTTTGCCCGCGCGCGTAACTTGGTAGAACCGGGCGCGGCGTTTGTTTTCAGTGACGGTCCACTCCGCGCTGATCCAGCCCAGTTCCTCCATGCGGTGCAGGGCCGGATAAAGCGAACCTTCCTCAACGCGCAGCGCCTCTTCGGAAAGCTCTTCGATAGCGCTCGCAATTCCGTAACCGTGCAGGGGACCGCGACGATCAAGAATCGTCAGAACAAGCAGGTCAAGCGCGGTTTGCGCGGAATTTGGTGACGGCATTTATACTACGACGGCTAGGGTAGCCGTCTGGGTATAGAAGATCATAGGTGATCCCAAGTGTCAAGAACTAATTACGATGGGCGAGGCGGAAATTAAAGTGAAATTATCATGTTGCTACGCTCCAAAACTCAGTCAAATTTACAGGAGATAAGCAAAAAATGCGCCCTGCTGTTTGAGGGACTCAACAGCTAATTTGCGGGCGGGCGCGGAGGCAGCGGGTTAACGGCCAAAGAAGGCGGCGTTCTTGGGGGCGAAATCGGCCCATTTGTCCGGCAGGTCGTCAGCGGCAAAGATAGCCGAAACGGGGCAGACCGGCACGCAAGCGCCGCAGTCGATACATTCCACGGGATCAATGTAGAGCATTTGTTCGCCTTCGTACTTGCCCTCATCCTTTTTGGGATGAATGCAATCAACGGGACAGGCGTCCACGCAGGCGGTATCTTTGGTTCCGATGCAGGGTTCGGCGATTACGTAAGCCATTCGAGATCTAATTTCCTTTACAACTACAAATTCTAGGAGTAGCACACAGGCAGGAACGGAACAACGCGGCGTCAGCGAGCGGTCGTTTTTGCGGTGTAGTCGGGGCTTTCTGATGAAGAACATACCCGTTGCCCACGTACAATAACCAGAGAGATGGCAGCACAGGTGCGTAAAGCGGTTTTTCCAGCCGCTGGATTAGGAACGAGATTTTTGCCGGCGACAAAGGCTTCTCCCAAAGAGATGCTTCCGGTTGTGGATAAGCCGCTGATTCAGTACGGGGTTGAGGAAGCAATAAAGTCCGGTATCGGCAACATTATCATCGTCACGGGGCGCGGCAAGTCGGCGATGGAAGATCACTTTGATGTGAGTTACGAACTGGAGCAGTTGCTTAAGTCGAAGAAAAAGACCGAGATGCTTACTCTGGCCCGGTCGATTGCGGACATGGCGGATATTTCGTATGTCCGGCAGAAGGAAGCGCTCGGGTTGGGCCATGCGGTTCTGCGCGCGAAGGAACTGGTGGGCAACGAGCCGTTCGCGGTCGTCTTGTCAGATGACATAATTGCCTCGCGGACGCCTTGTATTCGGCAGCTAACGGATGTGTATGAGCAGCATGGAGCATCCGTGCTGGCTTTGATGGAAGTGCCGAAGGAACAGATCTCGGCCTATGGAGTCGTGGATGCCGAGCCGGTGGCGGGTAATGACCGGCTTTTCAAAATCCGCAATATGGTGGAGAAACCGAAGGCGGCGGATGCGCCCTCGAATCTTGCCATTATTGGCCGCTACGTTTTAACGCCTGAAATTTTTCCTTCGATTGAGTCGGTTGAGCCGGGCAGCGGCGGCGAAATTCAATTAACTGACGGTTTGAAGTATATGCTGCGGGACCGTCCTGTCTATGGCCTGAAGTTTGAGGGCAAGCGGTTTGACGCGGGCGATAAGCTGGGATTCCTGAAGGCAACGGTCGAGTTTGCGTTGGAGCGGAAGGATCTAGGACCAGCGTTCCGGGAATACCTGAAGACGCTTTCGCTTTAATAAAAGAGTGAGGATGAACATGAGAGTCATGGCGGTATTGACGGCAATCCTGGTTACATTGCCGCCGGCTTTCGCCGACAGTTCGCAGAAGACCACGATTACCGTTGAAGTCAAGAACCAATTTGATAAGCCGGTTGACAATGCGGCGGTTATTCTCGACTTTCTTGGTTCGCACCAGATTACAAAGCTCGGAATGCGTAAGACGATGCACTGGGAAGCGCGCACAAACCAGCAGGGCATCTCGCATTTTCCGCCGATTCCTTATGGGACGGTTCAGGTACAAGTCATCACGAAAAAATACCAAACTTTTGGCGAAAAGTTTGACATAGACACGGAAGAGAAAAAAATTGACGTGAAGCTGAATCCGCCCCAGCAGCAATACAGCGCGCACCCGCCGCTGAAACCGGCGGAGCCGCCGAAACAGAATTAGTTCTTCCTAGGACCGACGACGGCAAACAGGGCACCCTGAGGGTCAAGCCCGAGAATAATCCACATATCGCCGGGTACTTGATGAGGTCCCATGAGCACCTGGCCGTTCTTCTCCCCAATGCGCGTTGCCGCCGCGTCGATGTTCTCCACATTGAAATAAAACAGCCAGA
Organism: uncultured Bryobacteraceae bacterium; assembly: GCA_964249105.1. Classification (GTDB taxonomy): domain Bacteria; phylum Acidobacteriota; class Terriglobia; order Bryobacterales; family Bryobacteraceae; genus Bog-105. The sequence goes on from CAXUBB010000005.1 coordinate 9,320, forward strand.
ACGGTACGGGAGAGTTTTTCGGGTCTCGCGTCATCATGGCGCCTACGGGAGCTCCGCCGTTGTTGAAGATGCGATAAGTTCCGTTAGGCCCCATGTCCATGGTGCTGTCTACTGTCCAACCGAAGATCCCGGAGTAGAAGGACCATGCGGACCGTTCCTCGTTCGCCGAGAGCTCATTCCAGCCGACCGTACCGGGCGTTCCGGCAGCAGGACGCGGCGGAGCAGCCTCCAGAGATCCCTTGAACAGGAGAAAAGAGGCCCCCTGCGGGTCCTCCACAGAGGCAAAGCGACCAACGGTGGGAATGTCCTGGGGTGGGCAGTGTAACTTACCACCCGCCTGTTGGACGCGCTTGGCGGAAGCGTCAACGTCGTTAACACCAAGGAAGCCCACCCAGGCGGGCTTCATGCCGCATTCGAGCATCTGCGGAGTCAACTGCATGAGACCCGCAATGCCGAGATCGCCCGCCGAGAGAAGCGTGTAAGGCACCCCTCCTGGATCGCCGGAACTCTTTGCCTGCCATCCGACGACGTGAGTATAAAAGTCGATAGCGCCTTTCGCGTCTGTGGTCCGCAGCTCGTGCCAGACAAAATCTCCGGCGCTGGTTTGGGTGGACGTGGGTATTTCTTGCTGCGCTGCTGTGCTCATGTTTATATCCTTTCCTTGTTCAATCAAAGTGCCTTCAGCAGGTTGCCGGAATCCGGTTTCTCCGCGATTCGCGGTAACATGTGTACACCGTCCACAATAACTTAACAGATAAAATGAACACTGTCCACAAAAAAGCGACAAAAAGCGAAAAAAAAGCGAAGAAGCCGATTCGGAAGACTTTCCGCCACGGAAATCTGCGGCAAGCTCTTTTGGAAGCCGGCATCGTCTTGGCGCGCGCGGGTGGTCCACAGGCGGTTGTGCTGCGTGAGGCCACGCGTCGGGCCGGAGTTGCTCCGAATGCGGCTTACCGTCACTTTTCCAGTCAAGGTGATCTGTTGGGAGCTGTCCGGGCGGCTGCCATTTCCGCGCTGGCCCTCGCCATCGAAACGGAAATAGAGAAACTGCCGTCCAGCCGGCATCCGGCGGATCGCGCCCGGGCTACTCTGCGGGCCGTCGGGACAGGTTATCTGAAATTTGCCCTGACGGAATCCGGTTTGTTCCGGACAGCGTTCTCGGTCCCTGACCCGGTAGAAGGGGATCTCGATGCCGCCAAGACCGGCCACACCGGTCTCAATCCTTTTCAACTGTTGGGATCTGCCTTGGACGGGATGGTGGAGGCGGGTATTCTTCCTTTGGAACGCCGGGAAGGCGCGGAATACCTGGCTTGGTCGGCTGTCCATGGTTTGGCGTTTCTCATCATTGAAGGTCCCCTGAGCGGCGCATCCGCAAAAAACGTAAAAGCGCTTTCAGAACGCCTATTGGGAATGGTTGAAAAAGGCCTGTAACGATTCTCGTCCACTTACAGATATCGACCATGCAAGCCCAAGGAACAGTAAAATCCTTGGTATTAGCGTGCTCCCGTGACCTTTTTTGAAAGCCTATTAATTCTCCTCCTCGCGGCCGTCGTTTTGTTGCAGATTTCGCGCCGTCTTTCGCTTCCTTATCCGGCGATGCTGGCTGCCGCGGGCGTCGCTGTCGCTTTGATCCCGGGGTCGCCCACGATCTCCTTTGAACCCGATACCGCGCTGGCGCTGTTCATGGCGCCTGTGGTCCTCGATGCTGCCTATGATTTTCCGCTGGGGGCGGCGCGCCGCTTCCGGAGTCCTTTGGTGGCGCTGGCGGTATTTGCGGTCGTGGTGACGACGGCGCTCGTGGCTTGGATCGGATGGACGTTTATGGGACTGCCGGTCGCGGCCGCCGTAGCGCTCGGAGCTATTGTGGCGCCTCCGGATGCGGCAGCGGCCACTGCGGTACTCCGCTCTGTATCCATTCCACGCAGCACCGACGCGGTTCTCAAAGGGGAAAGCCTGTTCAATGACGCCACAGCGCTCCTCCTTTTCGGCGCTGCTCTGGCGGTCCTGTCGAATGGCGCTCTCACGCTCGGCGTCGGTTTGCGTGTGGCATGGGCGATTCCAGGCGGGTTATTGCTTGGAGTCGTTTGCGCGATGGCTCTTCGTGGGCTGAACCGGTTTCTCCGGAACACGCTGGGCGGCAATCTTCTTCAGTTTGTGGCGGCGTTTCTGATCTGGATCTTGGCGGAGCACTTGCGAGTCTCGGCGGTACTTTGCACCATTGCGCTTGCCATGACAGTCGCGCGCACGGCGGAGTTGAATGGCGGGACGCGAATGCGCGTGCAGTCCTATGCGGTATGGAGCGCGGTAGTCTTCACTCTCAATGTGTTCGCTTTTCTGTTAATGGGACTACAGGGCCGGACCATTGTGGCCCGTATGCAGCCGGGCCATTTGCGGGAATCGCTCGCTTTTGCAGCCCTGGTGGTGCTGGCTGTCGTAGTCGCCCGGCTGGCGGTGGTCATTAGCTTCAATCGGCTGAACGCATGGTGGGAGCGGTCACACGGCAGACCGGAGCCGGCTAGCTGGCGCCAGGCGGTTTTTGTGGGTTGGAGCGGGATGCGAGGATTCGTGACGCTGGCCACGGCGTTCGCGCTACCGGCCTCCTTCCCACAACGTGACCTTGTCGTTTTGACCGCCTTCTCTGTTGTTCTCGCTACGCTCGTTCTCCAGGGATTGACGCTGGCCCCTTTGATTCGTCTATTAAAGCTGAACCAAGTTGACGTTGTTAAACGAGAACTCGCCAAGGCACGCGCCTGCTTGGCTACCGTGGCTTTGACGGCGCTTGCGGAACAGACCGGACCGGAAGTCGAGAATCTCCGATATGCTTATCTAGTGCAGCGGGACGCAACAGACAACCCATCCGGAGATCACCCATTCAAAAGAAGGCGCGAGTTCGGTTTAGCGGCGATTCTGGCTGAGCGCGAAGAGCTGGAGCGATTGCAAAGGGAAGATCTGGTCGGCGCTGACACGTATCTGCTCCTGCAAGAAGAGATCGACTGGAGCGAACTCACGCTGCTTTGCGACGAGGAGCGACGGATCGAGGAGAGTTGAGAAGCTATATGACTCCCTCCTGCGAGCGCGAAAGCCAGTTATGGGTTCACCTCCAAAATGATTGACCCCATTCCTTGGCTGCTTGCGTATTCCCGGTGTGCGCTCTGGACGTCTTGCAGCGGGAACGTAGCCTTCACGGGAACGGTTAACTTTCCGGCTTGGAGCCAGTTGAAAAGCCGCTCGAGATCCGGCGCGAAGTTCTTCGAGGTGCGCCTCAGACCGAAAAAGGTGGTTCGTTTCCCGGACCAGAAGAGCAGATTTCTGGCGAACAGTTTGAGGATCACTGGAAGAGCAGGACGCGGACGAGTCTTCGTAAAGCTAGGGAGATTCATGCCATACGCGACCAAGACGCCTCCTCTTCTCAGAATCGAGTAGGATTCATCGAAGCTTTCAAAGCCGAGTGGATCAAAAACGGCATCTGCTCCGCCCAGTGTCCTCATCTCATTAATCCAGTTCTTGTTCGAATAGTCGAACGGAACAGCACCCAATCGCCGCAACTCTTCGTGTTTCGCCGGCGATGCCGTCCCGAACACTTCGGCTCCCTGAAGTTTGCCGAGAGCGAGTAGGGCTTGTCCCACTGCGCCGCTGAGGCCATGAACAAAGATTCTCTGGCCGGACTTGACCCGAGCGGCATGGTGCAGCATCTGGTAAGCCGTCACCCAGTCCAGGACCAGAGCGACCGCAAGCTTTGGATCTGCTCCTTCGGGGACGCGTATCAGGAAACGTTCGGGAAGGTTGACCAGCTCCGCCTGCCCTTCATACTTCGAAAGGCAAGCGACACGATCGCCCACATGAAATTTGGAGCAGCCTTTACCATTGAGCCGCACCTTGCCCACAACGCTATAGCCGGGCGTGAGCGGCGCTTTCTTCTGAAAGGGATATCGACCACGGCGCATGTTGACGTCGGAACCGGAGACGACGGAGTATTCGACGGCAATTTGAACTTCTCCGGCTGCTGGTTCTGCGATGTCAGCTTCAACAATGGCGAGTTTGCTTTCGTCCCCGAATTCGGTAATCAGGACTTTTTTTATTTTGGGCATGGAGTCACCGCCTGACAATTTTACAAGTGGTCCATGCAAAGAAAAATGGCCGCATGCTTCGCGGAAGAAAAAACAATTTATTATGTCCAGAGCGGTTTGCCAACGAACCGGTTCTACAGGCGCGTGGCGCGGGAATCGACGGCGATGGCTTCGATTTCGACTCCGACGTCACGCGGCAGGCGCGCTACTTCGATTGTGGAACGAGCGGGCGGATCATTGGGAAAGAATTTGGCGTAAGTTTCGTTCATGCGCGCAAAGTTATCCATGTCCTTTAGAAACACGGTGGTTTTAACGACATCAGCAAGCGTTAGTCCCGCGCCTTCGAGAACGGCGCTGACGTTTTGGAGAACGCGCGTGGTTTGTTCTTCGATGGAGCCGGTGACCAGTTCTCCTGATTGCGGATCGGCAGGGATTTGCCCACTGATAAAAACGAAACCGTTCTGGCGGATTGCGGATGAATACGGGGCCGCTGGTCTGGGCGCTTTGTGCGCGGTGATAACTTCTCTCATGGACTTATTTTGCAATGAGCGTTCGATTGTTTCCTAGGCGGGCGGTTCTGATCAAGTCATTCAGGCAATTGACTTTTAGAGATTGCATCACTTGATCGAGCTGCCGGGCGATAAGGAGCGGAGCGCGGGGATCAATAAATGTGGCGGTGCCGACTTGTACCGCGCTTGCGCCCGCAGTAAAAAAATCAGCGGCGTCTTTGCCGTTGCAAATGCCGCCTAGCCCGATAACGGGAATGTTTACGGTCTGCGCCGCTTCATAGACGAGACGAAGAGCAATGGGCTTTATGGCCGGCCCGGAAAGGCCCCCGAAACCGGCGCCGATGCGGGGCGCGCCCGTTTGGTGGTTGAGCGCTAGGGAAACAAAGGTATTGACGAGCGAAATAGCGTCGGCGCCCCCTTGTTCAGCGGCTCTTGCAAAGGGCTGAATGGCGGCTACATTGGGCGAAAGTTTGACCAGGAAAGGCCGCCGGGAAACGATGGAACGGGCGCGGTTCACTAGATTGAAGGTAGCCGCCGGATCGCTCGAAAAGAAGATTCCTCCTTCTTTGGTGTTAGGGCAGGAGATGTTTAACTCGTAAGCGGCCAGTCCTTCGGTGTCCTCCAGCGCCCGGAGAACTTCCAGATAATCTTCAACGCGGTAACCAAAAACATTGGCGATCACGGGAACATCGTATAGCCGAAGTTTAGGAAGCTTGTCGCGGACAAAAGCGGCGACTCCGACATTTTGCAGGCCGACTGAATTGATCATGCCGGATTCGGTGTGCCAAAGGCGCGGCGCGGGATTACCGGCGATCGGCTCGCAGGAGAGACCTTTAGTAATGATGGCGCCCAATCGATTGAGCGGAACGAGCTTCGCAAATTCCAGGCCGTACCCAAACGTGCCTGATGCGGCCAGGACGGGATTACGGAGAGGAATGCCGCAGAGGGTTGTTGCGAGTCGTTCAGTCATGCTCTCCTAAGTTGCAGTGGTCCCGACCGGCTCAGGAATGGAGATCTTTTCGGCGGTCTGGCGGATGAGTTTCCAAGCAGCGCGGATATCATCTTCCGTAGTCATGAAGTTGCCGATAGCGAAACGCAGGACGAATTTTCCGTTCAGTACGGTGTGGGAGAGATAAGCCTGACCCGTGGTATTGATTTCCAGTAAGAGCCGCTTATTAAACTCGTTATCGGAGCGATGGCGGAAGCACACGAGCGATAACGGCACGGGGGCGGCAAGCTCGAAGTGTTCTGATTGTCTTATCCACGCTGCAAGCATCTGGGCTTGGCGCAGCGATTCGCGCAGCATAGCCATGATGCCTTCACGACCGTAGTGACGAAATACATACCAGAGCTTGAGCGAACGGAAGCGGCGGCCCAGTTGGACGCCGTAGTCCATGTAATTCACCACGCGATCATCTTCTGGGGTTTTGAGATATTCCGATGAGAGCGAAGAAGCGCGCCGGAGAATTTCGGGAAAGCGGGTGTATAAGACGCTGCAATCGATACCGACGTAGAGCCACTTGTGCGGGTTCAGGATCAACGAATGGGTGCGCGCGACTCCTTCGAAGATATGTCGCAATTCGGGCAGCACCGCAGCAGGACCGCCATAGGCAGCGTCCACGTGCAGCCAGACATTATAGCGGTCCGCGATGTCCGCAATGGCAGGGATTGGCTCGATGGCGCTGGTCGAGGTGGAGCCTACCGAGGCCACAATACAACAAGGGCGCATTCCAGCCGCGCTGTCCCTTTCGATGGCCTCGGCCAGTTTGCCGGGACGCATGCGGAATTGCTCATCGACGGCAATCTTGCGGATGTTTTTCTGGCCGAAGCCGAGGGTCATGGCAGCCTTTTCCGCCGAGTTGTGAGTGTGCTCCGAGATGTAGACGGTCAGGCCCGGACGCATGCCTTCCGTGCGGCACTCCGGGGCGATCCACTCGCGAGCGGCGCCGATGGCCTGCATGACTCCGATCGAAGCTGTGTCGTAGATAATACCGAAGAATGCCTCAGGAAGCCCGAGCCATTGCCGCAACCAGCCGAGAGTGACTTGTTCCAACTCCGTGGCGGCGGGAGAGGACTTCCAGAGCATGGCATTAACGTTTACGGTGGCTGCTAAAAGATCGGCCAGGATCGAGGGCGGTGATGCGGAGACAGAGAAGTAAGCGAAAAAGCGCGGATGGTTCCAAAGAGTGAGGGCCGGAAAAACGGTTGATTGAAAATCGCGAAAGATTTCTTCGAAAGACTCGCCGGTTTCAGGCGCGGTTTTCGGCAAGGAAGCGATCAGTTCGCCGGGTTGCATGGCCGCGGTGACCGGGTATTCACGGACGTTCTTAAGATAGCTGATGATCCAGTCAGAGTGTTGGCGCAGTGCTTCTCTGAACGCATCCATGTTCGGTGCCGGCAGACTTTGTTCCAATGTGACGCCTCAAAACTATCGTAAGCTCACGGCTTTCGGCAACTGCTTAAAGTTTCCGGTAACCAATCGCGCAACCAATCGTTGAAACCGTGCCGGTAATGGGATTCCATTGAGAGAGGGAAAGCGAAATCACTTTTGATCCAGCCTCGGAAGGCAGCGGTTTGCTTGATGGCGACGGTGGCCGGAAACTGGTCTACCCAGCGCAGAAATTCCTTGAGTTTGGCATCAAGCTGGTGCGCCCGGTTTATATCCTTGGCGGCAATGGCGCGTTCCAGCGCTGCCATGAGTTCCGGCAGTGCTGCGGCGATACCGGAAACGGTTCCATCGGCGCCCGACAAGCGCTCGTGTAAATACACGTTTTCGTTGCCTAACAGCAGGCTGAACAGGCGCTCCGCGCGGAACGCTTTGAGCGCATCGAAGAAGGGCAGATCGCCGCTGGAATCCTTGATTCCCACGATCGGTAATGAAATAAGAAGCTTACGCGCCAAATTCGCGGAGATTGTATTGGTGAATTGCGGCAGGTTGTACAAATAAACGGGCACCTGATCGCCTATGGCGCTGAGAGCGCTTTTGTAAAAGCAGTAGATATCGTCTTCGCCGTAGCGGTAAAAGTAAGGCGGCATCAGCATCAGACCGGCAGCGCCGGCGTAGATGGCGCTTTCCGCCAATGCCAACACTCCGGCAAGTCCTGAGTGCGAAACATTTACCAGTACGGGTACGCGACTGCGCCGGATTGCAAGATGCGACACGCGCATTCGTTCCTCAATATCAAAGTGGATAAATTCGCCCGTTGCGCCGAATAATACTAATCCATCCACGCCCGCATGAGTAATGCAGTCAACGTAATCGAGCAGGCCAGCCACATCAGCGTCTAGCGCTCCCGCTTTCCGAGGTGTCAGGAGCGCGGCATATAGTCCCTTAGCAGGAGGTCTGGGGCGATCCTTTGGCATTGGCGTTTCACCCGGAAGTGTCTCTCATTAGATTAAACGCCACGAGAATTCTGTTTTTCCTAAGTGGTTCGGTGCCGCGCCGCGCATTGTTCCATCAGCTTGCGGGGGTCCAGGAGGTGGTTCGGACGAAAATGCCGGCTTGACCAACGGGATCCTTGTCTTAATTGCGCGCCCATCAAATGCCCAAATTCGCCAGATCGGCAGTATTGCACGGTTCCGATAAGCTCTCCATCCCCATAGCGCACAATGATCCGGGTCCCGCAGGCAATTGCCTTATCCATGTGGAGGCAAATGCCTGAAAGGGAGATATCTTCCAGGTTGGCGACCCGCCGTTGCGGGCGGTCCGCTTCGTCCCAGAGCACCTCAACCAGTTCGGCGCAGAGGAGCCGAGTATTTATCCGTCGTTCTTCCATATCAATCTCATCGGACGCAGCAGTGAAAAACCTAAGGTTTCTGTCTTGGTCCGACTCACTTTTTGGTACATGCAGTAGGGTGTAATTGTATCGGAAAAGTCCGTTCCTGGATTTTAATAACCACGTAGACCCATGCATGCGCAGCCTCTCCCTTCCGAAGACCGGAAGTCGCCTGAAACCAAGCTCAGCATTGTGATCCGCACTGTGTTTTTCCTTGCTATAGCGCTTAGCGGAATCATTATCATTGCTCCTTTGCTGAGTTTTCTGGGTCCCGTTGTGGCGGGAACGGTGGGATTATGCGCGACCGGGCTATTGGCCAACTTGCTGACAATAAAAATATTTGACCGGCGACCACTGGCTGACGCCGGACTGCCGGGCACGCGCGCCTCAATCATTAATTTCAGCTTAGGGCTGGCGCTGGGAGGAGGAGCGGCGTGTCTGATGCTCCTTGCGCCATTGCTGGCCGGGACGGGGCATCTGATTCAAAACTCCCATTCTCAAGCAACGCTGCTGACGTTGATATTTTATTTGTTTACGCTGCTGGTGGCGGCCGCGGGTGAAGAGTTGATCTTTCGCGGGTACGCGTTCCAATTGCTGGTGGAGAAGATGGGGCCGTTCGCAACGATTTTGCCGATGGGCGTCATCTTTGGCGTGGCGCATGCGGCCAATCCGCATTCCTCGCGGGTCGGCGTGCTGAATACGGTCATTTGGGGCATTCTTCTGGGGTATAGCTTTTTGCGCAGCCATGATTTATGGCTGCCGATCGGGTTGCATTTCGGCTGGAATGTCGTGCTGCCGCTTTTCGGGGTCAATTTGAGCGGGCTTACAATCGAGGTGACGAGGTACTCATACCAATGGGATTTATCGCCGATCTGGAGCGGTGGGGACTATGGGCCGGAAGGCGGTTTGCTGGCGACGATTTTTGTGGTAGCGCTGTTCTTTACTCTGACCAAAGCCCCAGTCAGGCGGCAGATCGCGCGGGTGGCGCCGAGCTTAAACGATCCTTTCGACGAATACTGATCGTGTTGGCGCTGATCGCTATGGTTGCCCCTGTTGTCCGAGCCGACAAGCTCAGCGTGGATGAGCGATTGGAGATCGAGCGGGGCCTAAACGCCGAGTTTGCCACCATGCGGGTGGCTTTACCGCGAGCCAAGAAGCCGCTTGCCTTTAAGAGTGACGGCACCTTTGACAGGAACGCCTGGGACAAAGCGATGGAGGAGAACGGTCCGGCAGCGCGGCTGGGCGATGAGGTTCAGATCACGCGGGTGGAGATTCAGGCAAATAAAATCCTGTTCGAAATCAATGGCGGAACCAGGTCCGGTCATTGGTATGACCATGTGCAAGTGGGAATGGGCGGAACGACTTCGCCGGTGAGCACGAATCAGAACGGCAGGCAATCCGTCAATGGGTCCCATATTGCCCTTGTTTTTCCGGAAAGCGTGCCTTCCTTGAAGGCGTCCGATATACGGCAGATTCTTCATCCGATCTTTGACTTTGAGAAGCACTCTGCCGCCGAGCAGTATATGGACAAGCTGCCGGAACCGGTCAAGAAAGCGATCAAGGAGCAGAAAGCGATTACCGGCATGGACAAGGATCAGGTTCTGCTGGCGCTTGGAAAGCCTCGCAATAAGAGCCGGGAAACCAACGCGGACGGTGACGAGCTGGAAGACTGGATCTATGGTGATCCGCCGGGAAAAATGACGTTTGTGCGGTTCAGCGACGGCAAGGTAGTGAAAGTAAATGAGTCCTATGCCAATGTGGGGGGGATGACCGCGCCGCCTCTGCCGCCTCCGAGGTAGCTTCCGCAACACCAGTCAATAGCAATATTCATCGAGCCGCAACGACAGACATTTAGCCGCGCCGCCGGATTTCATGAACTCGGTTAAGGGCGTCTCGATGACGGTAAATCCATGCTCGGTCAGCCATCCTGTCATGGCGCTGGAAGATTGGTTGAGTATCACCTCTTCCCCGATGTTTACCGCATTGCACGCAAAATAGGTAGCCTCCTCCCGGCTTACAGCCAATCTCCGATGGGCGGGAACGCGAGCTTCAATCAATGCTTTGCTCGCTTCGGTAAATGCTCCTGGGTAGTACAAAAGATGCCCTCTTGCTAACGGGCAGAAGCAGGTATCCAGATGGTAAAAACAGGGATCGCACAGTTGGAGCGGCTGCACTTCCATGTCAATCAGTTTGTCCAAGTAGGGCGTCGCAGCCGCATCCGAGCGGAGACCATGCCCGAACCAGAGCAACGGTGCCTCACGGTCAAACAACGCATCCCCGGCGCCTTCAAACAAGATATCAGCGGGTAAAGTGTGTACGGTGAATCCGTCCGATGACAGCCAGTCCGCGAAATGCTGCGTCTCCGGCTGGCGCTGTGGATACCGAAAACTGCTGACAAGCGCAGTCTGGCGGTAAATCACGGCTGCATTCGCCGTAAACACAAGATCCGGCAGTCCCTTGATGCCCGGCAGCAATGATACCTCGCCGTATCTTTTCAGAATGGTTTCGAGACCCAGCCACTGGCTTGCCGCAAGCTGATCATCCGTCCTATGGACCTGATTGTTCATCCAAGGATTAATCACGTACTCCACGCCAAAGTATTGGGGAGGGCACATTAAAAAACGCGGTCGGCTCATAGTGCTTTTGTATCCAAGGATCTGAAAATATGAGAATTCTCCAAGGAAATTTTCTCAGCATTTGAACCGAGGATACTCAACCCGCGACGTATTTGCGCGGTAAATTCCGTCGATCCGTAGAATAGAAGTATAGATATGCCAATCAAGGTAGGTATTAATGGCTTCGGCCGTATTGGCCGGAATGTCGTCCGGGCCGGGCTGCATCATCCTGAGATTGAGTTTGTGGCCGCTAATGATTTGACGGATACGGCCACGCTCGCTCATTTGTTGAAGTACGATTCGATTTTGGGGCAGCTCAAGGAAGAGATCCGGGCAGAGGGCGATACTCTGCACGTCGGCGGGAAAGCAATCAAGATCTTTGCGACGAAAGATCCGGCGGAGATCGATTGGCCCAGTCTGGGCGTTCAGGTCGTGGTGGAATCAACAGGTCGGTTCACGGACGCAGCTGACGCCAAGAAGCATCTGCGCGGGTCCGTCAAGAAAGTGATTATCTCGGCTCCCGCCAAGAATGAAGACGTCACGGTCGTGATGGGCGTGAATGATGATACGTACGATCCGCAAAAGCACAATATCATCTCCAACGCTTCGTGCACAACCAATTGCTTGGCGCCCGTAGCCAAGGTTTTGAACGATACGTTCGGCATCGAGAAAGGCTCGATGACGACGATTCATAGTTATACGAATGATCAGAACGTACTGGATTTTCCGCACAAGGACCTGCGCCGGGCGCGCGCCGCTTCGTTGAACATGATCCCGACATCGACGGGCGCCGCGAAGGCGATTGGATTGGTGCTCCCCGAACTGCAGGGCAAGCTGGACGGTTACTCCATGCGCGTTCCGACGCCGGATGTTTCGGTGGTGGACTTTGTGGCCGTTACCAAGAAAACAGTGACGAGCAATGAAGTAAATTCAGCGCTCAAAGAAGCAGCGGAAGGGCCATTGAAAGGCATTTTGGCTTATACGGAAGAGCCTGTGGTTTCGAGCGACATGCTGCACAATCCGAACAGTTCCATTGTGGATGCGGAATTGACAAAGGTGCTGGACGGTAACTTAGTCAAAGTAATTGCCTGGTACGACAATGAATGGGGCTACTCCAGCCGCGTGGTGGATTTAATCGCTTTTCTCGGGAAGAAAGGGCTCTAACTTAGCCCTTTTCATCACTCCACGCGTAAAGCGCTCATGGGCGTGGTAGAAGCGGCTCGGCGGGCTGGCAGCGCGCTGGCTAACGCTGAACCGAAAGCTAAGATCAATGCAGCACCGGCGAGAGTTAGCGGGTCCGTTCCGCTCACCCCGTAAAGTTGGCTTCGGATCAGGTATCCGGCAGCTATTGTGAGCGGCATTCCGAACAGCAGCCCGATACCTACCAAGGCCAGCGCCCTCCGCATTACGAGAGCCATAACGAGTCCACGGCTGGCCCCTAAAGCCATTCTTAGGCCAATTTCGCCCGTCCGCCGCGCTACGCCATAAGCTGTTACGCCATATAATCCCACAATTGCCAACACGAGCGCCGACCCGCCGAAGAGCGATGTGAGACGCGCTATTAGTTCCTGTTGCGTAAAGTTTGCTTTGACCTGATCGGTTAAGCTTTGCATGCCGATAATCGGCAAGTTCGGATTAATTTCTTGCAGCGCCCGCCGGACTTGCGCTTCTACGGAGCGGACTCCAGGAGCCAAATGCAAGGTTATAAAGCGGAGATATTGCGCTTGTATCTCAGCTGAATCACTCTCGCGATTTCCGTATGTAACTCGCTGCGTGATGGGAAGGAAAAACATCGGCGCAGGCGGTTTGTCCATATCCGAGAGTAAGTATCTTGTATCCTCTGTCACGCCGACAATTCGATAGTCGCCCGCATGACTTGCGACGGACTTGCCGAAATACTTTCCGATTGGATTTTCATGCGGAAAAAAGCGCTTAACGAAAGCTTCCGTTACCATCGCCACATGCGGCGATGATGCCGTATCCCGTTCGTCAATAGCCCTCCCTTGCAGGATACGGGTACCCATAACGGTAAAGAAATGCGGCCCCACCCGGTTTAAGGAATATGAAATTTCGGAGTTTGCGGGAGGCTCGGGGCGGCCCGCGATGTATACACTCTCGTCCATGCCGTTACCGCTCATCGGACTCACATAGGATAGGCTCACATCGCGCACGCCGCCAAGCTGCCGCAGCCGTGTTTCGATCTCACGGTACAGGGCAGGCAACTGCTCGATTTTGTACCCGGCAAGCAGCGGGTTGATATCGACTACTTCCCGTCCGGCAGTGTCGAACCCATACCGCTGAGTTTCGAGATGTCGCAGAGTCTCCATCAACAGGGCGGCAGTGGAAACCAGCACCAGCGAGAGCGCCGCCTGGACCACGACGAAACTCCGCTGCGGCAGAGAAGCATCTCCGGTTGTTCGTCCAGCGCCTCGCAAGGCTTCTATCGGGTCCGAGTGCGAAGCCGCCCAGGCAGGAACTAATCCGAATGCCATTCCGGTCAGCAGTGTCGCGCCCAGCGCGAACAGCAGCACGGGCCATGACGGCGCCGCGTGAATGGGCACATGATTTTCACCCGCGAAGGCAAAATGCAAAAGCAATTGCGATCCGCCATACGCGACAGCTATTCCCATTGTTCCCCCGAGTGCCGCTAATACTATGCTTTCCGTCAGAACTTGCCGGATCAGCCGCGTTCGTGGCGCTCCTAGCGCCAAGCGCACGGAAGTCTGTCGCCGCCTTGCCAGCCCTCGGGCCAAGCTCAGATTAGCGATATTTGCGCAAGCAACGAGCAGCACAAGAATGGCAGCCGCCATCAACAACAGCAAGCCTTTGGCATAGACAGCGCGCATGTTGGCCACGCCCGCGCCGCCCGGAGCAAGCCGGATGACTTGGCGCGGCATTTGGGGGCGTTCCTCCGCTTCCGCCTCGGCGCTATGCGCTTGAAGCCACTGCTGGAGTTCCACATTCAAGCGCGCGGCAATCGTTTGAAGGTTTGCGCCCGGCACTACTCGTCCTATGATGTAGAGCCAGTGAGCTCCTTTCTGTTCGAGGAACGAGCTTTCACCTTTCAGCAGCGGCTCCTGCGCCAGCGGAATCCAGATGTCCGGCGGATTGTTACGCAATTGGTCGCCGAAAAATCCAGGCGGGGTGATCCCCACAATTGTGACTGGTTTGCTATTGATATTGAAACTAGCTCCCACGATCCCCGGATCTGAACCGTAGCGATTTTGCCACAGGCGGTAGCTCATCATGGCGATTGGCGCTGCTCCAGGGCGATCATCGCTGGGTTCCAACGCTCTCCCTAGCCAACTCGGAACCCCGAAAGTCTTGAAGTAGTTTCCAGAGACAAACTCGCTATGAGCGGTTCCCACCGCTCTCTTGTCGCCGCTGCGCCGCAATGACAGAATCGGATCCTGGCTTTGAAACGCCGCCAGCTCCGCGAATCCCGGCGTGCCGTCACGAAGATGCTTATAAAGGTCATACGAAAAGATCGAAAATTCACCTTGCTGTGTGTATCCCACCCAAACGCAGCAGTGCCTTGCATCTCCCACGCGCCATAACTCGTTTGGCTTTGCCACCGGCAGCGAGCGCAGCATCACCTCATGGACTAAGCTGAAGATGGCCGTGGTTGCCCCAATCCCCAGCGCAAGCGTCAACGCCGCTGTGAGAGCGTATCCGGGCGCTTTCCGCAGCGTTCGCAACGCATAGCGCACGTCGCCCACAAAATCCTCGATGTAATTTACACGCCGCATATCTCGGCACTCTTCCTTCCGCTGCTCCACTCCGGTGAGCGCTCGCAAAGCCTCATGCCGTGCCTGCTCCGGGGTCAAGCCTTTCTCTATTGCTTCTTCCTGCTTGCGATCCAAGTGGTATTGCAGTTCATCTTGAAGGTCCTTCTCCGCTTGCCGGCGTCGAAAAAGCGACCGCAACCGTAGTGGGATTGTGTACCGCCAGTGCTCGGCCTTCATGGTTCACACTTCCTTCAGCCGCATCACGTGCGAGATTGCGCCGGAAAGGCGCTCCCAGTTAGCGGCTTCCCGCTTAAGCTGCCGCTGCCCGAGGTGTGTCAGTTCATAGAACTTGGCGCGCCGATTGTTCTCGGTAATCCGCCAGTCCGCCTTGATCCAGCCTTCCTGTTCCAGCTTGTGCAGCGCCGGGTACAGTGATCCATCACTGACTTGCAGCACCTCTGACGATACTTGCCGCAGACGCTGGCTGATGGCCCAACCGTGTAGCGGTTCCAGAGCGAGTATCTTCAGCAATAACAAGTCCAGGGTTCCCTGCACGAGATCAGATGGTTTACTCATAACGGAGCTTATCTCGGTAACCGAGTACAATGCCAGTGTAGATCAACTTGTCTCGGTAAGCAAGGGGAATGTGAGATAGCGAAGGATGCGCTTATTTCAACTTTTTAGATTTCTAATAACGGCGTCGGTGAACTCTTCAGTGGTTGCGGCTCCTCCAACATCTCCGGTGAGATACTTACCTTCGCGATAGACCGATTCCACCGCCGTCTGAAGGCGGTAGGAAGCGTCCGTTTCGCCGAAATGCGCAAGCATCATAACAGCGGACAGCATCATGGCGGTGGGGTTAGCCTTATTTTGACCGGCGATATCGGGAGCGCTGCCGTGAACGGCTTCAAATACGGCATGGTCCTCGCCCATGTTTGCTCCGGGAACGATGCCGAGTCCGCCCACCAGTCCGGCTGCCAAATCGGAGATGATGTCGCCGTACAGGTTCGGCAGCAGCAGAATATCGAAAGTTTCCGGACGCACCACCAATTGCATGGAGGCGTTATCGACAATCAGCTCTTTGTATTTAATATGGGGAAACTGTTCGGCAGTTTCGCGGCAGCAGCGCAGGAATAAACCGTCCGCCAGCTTCATAATGTTTGCCTTATGAATCGCCGTGATCTGCTTGCGCCCGTTCTTCTGCGCATATTGAAACGCATAGCGGGCGATGCGTTCGGAGGCAGCGCGGGTAATGACTTTCAGGCCCGTGACAACGTCCTTAACAACTTCCTGCTCCAGGCCGGAGTAGAGATCTTCCGTGTTTTCGCGGAAGATGACCATGTCAATCGAGAGGTCCGCGAAACGAGTCTTCACGCCGGGCAGGGATTTAACCGGACGGACATTAGCGAAAAGCTCAAGAGTTTTCCGCAGTTGGACGTTCACGCTTTGGAAGCCGCCCGCTATGGGCGTGGTCACTGGCCCTTTCAGACCCACGCGGGTTTCATGAAGCGAATCGAGCAAATATTTCGGAAGAGTTTTTCCGGCTTCGAGAATGATGGCTTCATTCAACTCGGCGCGACGCCAGCGGATATCGATGCCCGTAGCGTCCACGGCGCGAACCGCCGCTCCAGCCACTTCGGGGCCGATGCCGTCTCCTGGAATGAGAGTGCAGTAATGGGGCACAATTTGATTTTAGGCATGTGTAGTGTACTGTGAGACGGTATGAGCAGAGTTGAGCAACACGCTGATTACGATACTCTCGTCAGCTAGAGCTGGTTTCAACGCCTTCCTCGACTTGCACGGGCGCGTCAAGCTTCACTTCCTTTTGAACTCGCGCCCAACCTTCGCTTTCGAGGCGGAAGGCGGTCGAGCATTTGCAATGAAATTCTCCTGATTCATTGCGCCATGTGAAGCGGTCAATGGTTACCGCTTTGCCGCCTTCTTTTGCGCCCGTCACGCGCAGGGAGTTGAATGAATTGGCTTCTCCCTTGTTCCGGTTTGATACCGCCGTGCCTGCCTGCACGAAGGTCATGGCGTGTCCCTGCGTTTTATAGTGGGTTGCCGTGCTGCCTGTGGAACTGAGGTGAATATGTCCCGCCATCAAAATGTCAACCAACGGCGCTAACCGGGTGATGGCGCGGCGGGCGTGCCCCACAAGGAGGCGACGCCCTTGCGCTTCGGGCAGATCAAAGGGATGATGTGTGACCAGAATACGCGCTTTTTCCTCAGAAATGGCGGCAAAGCTTCCGGCTAACTGCTCTAATTGCAACGAGCTTAGACTGCCGCCACGAATGGGCCAAACGCGTGACGTGTTTGCTCCGAAAATTGCTATCTCGTCATCCTGATACTCCGGCTGCAGGTCGCCGGTGATGTGCTTCTTGTAGTTGGCGAGACCCGTCCTTGCTCTCTCGAAGAAGTTGTAACAGGCCAAGTCGTGATTGCCGGGAACTACCATCTGCGGCTTTGGCAGGGTACGGAGGAAATCGCGAGCCTGCTCAAATTCGGCGTTGCTGGCATGCTCCGCCAAGTCGCCGGAAATCACTAAGAAGTGCGGCTCGATGCTTTCAACGGCCTTTCTTAAAGGCTGTAGCAACGCCGGATCGTTGTTGCCGAAATGGAGATCGGAAATGTGAACGATACGGCGCATTTAGTTCTCCGCTAATCCTTCGCCGTCATCCAAATAATTGGATGGCGCAATGACGCGCAAGGCTTTCGGCAGCGAACGGTACTCGAGCGGCGATTGCATCTGGACGATTTCTCCGTCTATCCCTACCCCAATCCGTTTGCGTTTGGTTTCAATACGCAACTCCCGCACTCGAAATTCTTCAAATGCGTCCTTCTTTGAGAAGCGCCCGAAAATAAAGCTGAAGAAGAAGCGAAGCAGTGACCAGCGGCTGGATTTGCGCATGATGTAAACCCAAAGATGCCCTTTGCTGAGAGAGGTGCGCCGCCCGATGCGCCATTCCTCCAACTCGTGTTCATTATTTGCGATCAGGACAAATGGTGTTCGCACAACACGCGTTTGTCCGTTAGCGATCAGCCGGACCCCGATATGCGGCACACGCCAGAAGACGCGTAAGATGCCGCCGAGCACGGCGAAAAATCGGCCTATGCTGGTTTTGCCAAGGCCGCGCGCCTCATAAGACTCCCGGGCGGCACGATAAACCGGATAGATTCCTAAAACGGAATTGTTAACAAAAATACGGCCGTTCACCCATCCGACATCGACTGCGACCTCGTGCCCCTCGGTCAATTGCCGCGCTGCTTTTTCCGGGTCAATCTCGACGGCGAGGTCGCGCGCGAAATGATTCAGTGTTCCCGCCGGAATAATGCCGAGCGCGGCAGGCTTGTTCACCAGCGCCGAGGCTACCGCATTGACCGTTCCATCGCCACCGGCGGCAACCAGCACTTGCGACCCGGAATCAAGGCATTGTTGACACTGCTGAACGATATCGTGTTCTTTGCCGAGTTTTCGAAACTTCAAATCGGGATCCACTTCGGCGAGTACATTGCGAACCGCCTCCGCTTCGCGCTCGCCTTCATCCCAGCCTGATCTTATATTCCAGAGCACTGTTACGGCGCGATTGACCGGTTCCATACCTCATAGAGGCTTGCGAGCTACGAAGTTTTACGAAGTAAACGCAATTATTTAATAAAAAAGCTCTTGCTGAATTCAAACAAGTGTTTTAAACTTACGTTTGATGCCGAGCCGTTCCCAGAAGGATGAAACGGATCACACTCGCCTGCGTTTATTGCAGGCCGCCGGAAATGTCTTTGCCGAGGGAGGATATGAGGGCGCCAAAGTTCGTGATATCTGTGCGCTGGCCGAAGTGAATGTGGCGGCTGTGAACTATCACTTCGGCGACAAACTCGGTTTGTACACAGCCGTTTTGAAAAATGCCCTGCTGGCCGATGCCGACACCGAGGCGCTCAATAATCTCAAGAACTGCAAATCGCCGGAAGAGGCGCTGCGATTCCAGATCCGCACTCTTCTGCGGGAGGCTTACGGACGTGATCTGGCCTCCTTGCATATACGTTTGATGACGCAGGAACTGGCCCGGCCTAGCGCCGCGCTCGACCGCGTCGTGGATGAGGTGATCCGTCCTCGTTATGCGCGTCTGCGGGAAACAATTGGCTGCATCGTTCATCTGCCGCCCGATCATGATAGAGTACGGCTTTGCGCACATAGTGTTGTCGGACAGGTCGTGCATTATGTTCATGCCACGCCGGTGATTTCGCGGCTCTGGCCTGAACTTCAGCTAAACTCCGTGCAAATTGAAAAGATCGCGGACCATATCGCCGATTTTTCCCTTTGTTCCCTTCATGCTCTGGCCAGCGCCAAAGCAGACAAAAAACGTAAGAAAAAGCGCTCAGGGAGGTCCAAGAAATGAGCGATGTTCAAACAGCTCCGCCGCAGGGCGCGGAGCAACAAAGGCAGCCGTCTTCACCGTCACCGGCGCAGTTGAAGCAGCCTTCTTCGCGACGGCGACTTATTCCGCTCATTGTTTTGTTGTTGTTGATTGTGGCTGGGATTGCGGTCTGGAAGATTTTCTTTTCGCAGCCGAAGCTTCCCGATAACATCGTTGCGCTGAGCGGCCGTATCGAAGGAGATGATTCCGCCATCTCGCCCAAAACGATGGGCCGCATTCTTGAGATCCGATTCCGGGAGGGGGATTCGGTGAAAGCCGGTGATGTGATCGCCGTCCTGGACGATCAGCAAGTGCGCGCACGCCAGGAGCAGGCGCAGGCTGCGGTGCTGCAAGCCAATGCCAGCCTGCATTCGGCTCAGCAGCAAACCACCGTTTTGCAGGAGCAGTTGCAGCAGGCTGATCTACAAACCGATCAGTCCAAGGTAGACGCGGAGGGGCGTGTTCGGCAAGCAGAGGCGGAGCTTTCCGCAGCGGAAGCGGAGTACGTTCAGCAGCAGCATTCGCTGGAGCTTGCGGTATTTGACAGGGATGCTTACACACGGCTGGCTAAGTCCGGCGCGGTTTCCGAGCGGCAGGGCAAACAGGCTGTCACGACCGCCGCTACGCAGGAAGCGGTTGTGGCGGCGGCGCAGCGGCGCGTCGAGGCTTCTCGCGGCGCTTTGAATGTGGCGAAGTCCAGCCTTGCCAATCCCGGCATACGCAACGCGGCCTCTGCCGCTGTCCGTCGGCAAATTGCCCAGCAGCAGGCGGAGATTGCCAGCGCCGCCGCAGATGCCGCCCGTGCGCGGGCACAGCTTTCGGAAGCGGAGGCGAACCGGAAGGATTTGATTGTCGCGGCTCCCTTTGACGGAACGGTTGTGACGCGCACCGCCGAACCTGGTGAGGTCGTCCAAGCGGGCACAGCCATCGTCACCATGCTCGATTTGAGAAAAGTCTATCTGCGCGGCTTTGTGCCGGAAGGCCAGATCGGCAGAGTGAGAATTGGCCAGTCGGCTCACGTTTATCTGGATTCCAATCCTGCCCTTGCGCTTGATGCGTACGTTTCGCGGATCGATCCGGAGGCTACCTTTACTCCCGAGAACACTTATTTTCGCGATGACCGCGTAAAACAAGTAGTCGGCGTGAAGCTTCAACTCAAAGAGGCGGTCGGCTACGCCAAGCCGGGCATGCCCGCTGATGGCGAGGTTCTAGTCAGCGGCGATACCTGGCCAACCGGAAGAAGACGCAAATGACGGCGGTTGCGGCGCTTTCTTCCTCGCTCCTCGCATCTTCGAGCGAGGGAGGCGGAGAGATTGCAATTCATATCAAGGATCTCCGGAAAAATTATGGCCCGATTCAGGCCGTTCGCGGGATTGCGCTTGACGTCAAAAAGGGCGAGATCTTCGGCTTGATTGGTCCCGATGGCGCGGGCAAAACTTCCACTTTTCAGATTCTGGGCGGCGTGATGGAAGCGACGTCCGGGGTTGCCGATATCTTTGGCCGTCCCGCCCGCGAGGCGCGTTCCGAAGTCGGCTATTTGACGCAGGCATTCAGTTTGTACCCCGATCTCAGTGTCGCGGAGAACATTCAGTATGTCGGCGATCTCCGCCGCGTGCCTCGTCCGCAGATTCGCGAGCGCGGGGGCCGTTACCTGGAAATGTTCGACATGGACCGTTTCACCGATCGGCTGGCCGGACGTTTGAGCGGCGGCATGAAACAGAAGCTGGCGCTGGCCTGCGCGTTGGTAGCGCAGCCGCGTGTTCTTCTCCTGGACGAACCGACCACCGGCGTTGATCCGGTATCCCGCCGTGAGTTCTGGGATACGCTGGCTCATCTTTCGGCGGACGGTCTTACGATCATGGTGGCGACTCCTTATCTGGACGAAGCGGAGCGCTGCGGACGCGTGGCGCTGATGCACTTGGGCGAACTTCGGAAAGTAGGGACGCCCGCCGAACTGCGCAAAGGACTGGGGGCGAAGCGGATCGAAGTGCGCACTCAAGATCTTGGCAAAGCGGAGCAGATTTTGTCGGACGCGGCGGGTGAGGGACGCGATATCACCGATGTTCAGCGCTTTGGCGACCGTTTGGATGTGATTGCTCCTGATGCCGAGCGAGGCCGTCGATTAATTGAAAACAAGCTCCTAAGCGCCGGTATCCAGGCGGAAAGCTTCCGCGTGGATGATCCTACGCTTGAAAATACGTTTGTCGCCACGCTGCGCGCCATCGGACAGGAGATGAAGGCGCCGCCTTTTCCCGGCCGGCATCCCCACCGCGATTTCCGCGACCAGATTGCCATTGGCGCGAAGAGTTTAACCAAGCGCTTTGGCGATTTCAACGCCGTGAAGAACGTGAATATCCAGGTCCGCTATGGCGAGATTTATGGCTTGCTGGGCGCGAACGGAGCAGGCAAGACTACCACCATCAAAATGCTCTGCGGGCTGCTGGAACCCACGGGCGGCGAGATGGAGTTGGCGGGCGAGCGGGGCAGCCTGCGCTCGGAAAGCGTGCGCGAACGCATCGGCTACATGTCGCAGAAGTTTTCGTTATACGACGACCTGACGATCAACGAAAATCTCGATTTTTTCGCCGGAGTTTACGGCGTTCCCGAAGGGGAACGCGAAGAAAAAGAACGGTGGGTACTGGAGTTCTCCGGTCTTGAAGGCAAAGGCGATCAAATTACCGGGAGCCTTCCGGGCGGATGGAAGCAGCGCGTGGCTTTCGGTAGCGCCATTACCCACGAACCGAGTGTTCTGTTTCTGGACGAGCCGACCTCCGGCGTTGATCCTTTGGCCCGACGCGCTTTCTGGCG
>CAXUBB010000005.1:31241-35200 GCA_964249105.1 uncultured Bryobacteraceae bacterium
GGTAGTTGAAGGCACTCCGAGCGGCGTCAAGGCGGAGCAGGGCGGCCATCTTCTTGAGTTCATCGTTGACCAGCCGCAGAAGGCCGCCGATCTGCTCAAGACCAAAGAGGAACGCTGGCGCGTGTCGCTCTTTGGCGACCGTCTTCACGTTATTACCGACGAAGAAGCGGAGATGGGTATCCGCACCGTGACGGACAAGCTGAAAGCTGCCGGTATCGATGTCCGCGAGGCGCACGAAGAAGAGTATTCGCTTGAAGACGTGTTCATCGTAGTGGTCGAGAAAGCTCGCCGGGAAGGCAAAGTGGCTTCGGAGGACTAGCTGTGAGACGTATCTTCGCTCAGACCCGCAAGGAGCTTACGCAGATCGCGCGTGACCGGCTGGCGCTGACGCTTGCCCTGGTGCTGCCGTTGATTATTCTTTGGCTGCTCGGCACTGCCATTTCTCTGACCGTGAGTAACCTGCCGATTGTCGTGCAGGATTTGGATGACTCTCCCGCATCGCGCAGTTTGATTGACGCATTCCGCGCTTCCGTGACGTTCCATGTAGTGGCATGGCCCACCGACAGGCAGCCGGACGAAGCTTTCGCGTCGAATACAGCGCGGGCCGCGCTGATTATTCCCAGACATTTTGGCCGCGATCTGGCTCGCGGCGCTAATTCAAACGTGCAGCTTATTATTGATGCCACTGATGCGAACACCGCCCGCCTGGTTCAGGGTTATGCCGGGCAGATTGCCAACGCTTATAACCAAAGCGCGGCCGGCGGGAGCGCTCGCCTTGATCCGGTGCGCGCTCAGATCCGGCTTTGGTACAACCCAGGCCGTCAGTCCAAGAAATTTTACGGCCCAGGCATTTTCGTGCTTGGTATTTCCATGTTCCCGCCTCTGTTAGCGGCGCTTGCCATGTCGAAGGAGGGCGAGCAAAAGACGATTTTGCAGGTTTATGTTTCGAGTATTTCCGCTCATGAGTTCCTGCTCGGCAAAATCTTCGCGTTTACTCTGATTGCTCTGGCCGAATGGCTGCTTTCGCTGCTTCTACTCTTTACTTATTTCGGCCTTGGTTTTGCCGGTGATCCGACTCCGCTGATTGTTGCCACGGTGCTTTACTCGTTCTGCGTTTCCGCATTCGGCACCCTGATCGGCGCCGCGATTCCAAATCAGGCAGCCGCGATTCAGGCGGTTGCCCTGGGCGGGTTTCTGCTGGTTTTTCTGCTCTCCGGGCTTATTTTTCCAGTAGCCAACATTCCCGCGGGCTTGCGCTGGATCTCGAATATCGTGTGGGGACGCTACTACATCGAAATTGTGCGCGACGCGCTGCTGGTGGGCGGCGGGTGGCCTGCCATGTGGACTCGCGTGCTGGTGATTGCCGTTATTGGCGCCGTCTTCTATCTGATTGCCTGGCGCAGTATGCGCCGTATGCAGCTTAAGATATGACCACGGAAACCGCTCATCGTACTTCGTTCGCCTCGCGCTTGCGCGCGCTGATTCGCAAGGAATTTAATCAGATCCGGCGCGACCGGCGTCTCGCCATGTCGCTGATCGTGCCGCCCACGCTGCAGCTTCTGCTCTTTGGCTTTGCCTTAAATTCCACTGTGTCTGATTTGCGGCTTGGTGTCATCGACGATAGCCGCACTCCCGAGAGCCGCGAACTGCGGGCCGTCATGAGCGAGAGTAAGAGCTTCCGTCTGGCCGGTAACTACGCTTCGATTAAGCAATTGAGTAATGCGATCTCCCGTGGCGATCTCGATGCAGGCTTGGTGATTCCTTATGACTATGCGCGCAATCTGCAGCGTGGACGGCAAACAGATGTGCAAGTCCTGCTGAATGCGGTGAACGCCAACACGGCTGCGATTGGACAGGGTTATGCCGAAGGCGTGATACAGTCCTACAATCGCAACCTTCTGCAAAACGGCGGCATTCATGCGGAGTTTCGCCAGATCGCGGGATTTGATCTGAGCCGCCGGGGACAGGTGACGTTACAGCCCGCGTTTCTCTTTAACCCCGGTCTTGTCAATTCATGGTTTATTGCCACCGGCACTTTCGGCGTGCTGCTGATTCTCAACGGCTCTCTGGTTGCTTCCACGGCCATGATTAAGGAACGGGAGCGAGGAACCGTCGAGCAGCTTTTGATGACGCCCTCCGGCACGGCGGAGATTATTATCGCCAAGATTGCTCCGTTGTTTGGGTTGTTGCTCCTGATGGTATTGTTTGCCACCACCCTCCTGAAAGTTGCGTTTGCTGTGCCGTTCCGGGGCAATCTATTACTGGTGCTTTCCGGGGCGGCGTTGTGCGTGCTGGGCGGCATCGGCATCGGCACCTTTATCGCCACTTTCACCAAATCCGCGCAACAGGCCCAACTGATGAGTTTCTTTGTAAATCCGCCGCTTGCCTCTCTTTCGGGTGCGCTCACGCCCGTCGAGGCCATGCCTCACTGGATGCAGCCGCTTACCGTCTTAAATCCCATTCGACACTTCGGCGTGATCACGCGCGGCGCTTTGCTCAAAGGCAGCGGAATGGCGGAACTCTGGCCTAATTTTCTCGCTCTTTTCCTTTTTACGCTGGTTCTTCTGTCGCTCAGCGTGTGGCGGTTCCGCAAACAACTCGGATGAAAACGCATGCAGAAAACTTTTACCTTAACGCTGTTTTTGACCTTTGTTCTCCATACTGTTCCGGCGTGGGGGCAATTGCCGGGACAACCTTCCGCCAGTAGCACGGAAACACGCGCCACGCAGGTGCCGCTTTCGGGCCGTACGGCGGAGACCGGCTCTGTGAATGCCACGCAAACGCCGGTTCCCGGCACGACGAGCAGCGTAAACACCCTCAATACGACCGTACAAGCGCAAGGCCCTTTCGCGGGAAGCGCCAACAGCACGACGCGGCGTGACATTCAACCTGGGTGCGGTGGGTTTGGCGCAAGCCGTCCGGCAGGCGCATGGGCAGGAGCGCGTGGCTCGCAGCGTTCTGCTTCCAAACCTCAGCAGTTCGCTGCGGGAGGTCGAGCAGCAGACTGATCTGCAGGCACTTGGCGTTCAGGCGCCTTTTATTCCCGCCGTGGTCGGCCCGTTCAACTATTTTGATCTGCGCGCCACGCTGACGCAAAGTATCGTGGATGTTTCCGCCATCAACAATTACCGCTCTGCTCAGGAATCCCGGCATGCGAACGAAGTTTCTCTCAGTGACGCGCGGGATTTAGTGGTTCTCGCGGTGGGTGGGGCTTACCTGCAAGCGATTGCCGCGCAGGCCCGTGTTGACGCGGAGCGCGCCCAGATTGAGAGCGCCAAAGCCCTGTATCAGCAAACACAACAACGACGGCAGGTAGGGCTTTCAGCGCAAATTGAAGTGAATCAAAGTCTGGTTCAGTTGCAAACTCAACAGCAGCGTCTGGCTACTCTCGAAAATGATCTGGCAAAACAAAAGATTAATCTGGCGAGGCTTACCGGCTTGCCGCCGACCGATGGGTACCGGCTTACGGATGAGGCTCCGTATGCCGATGCTCCCGCTCTTTCCCTGGAGGAGGCTTTAAAACAGGCTTTCGACAACCGTGCTGATCTCCAGGCCGCCAACAGGCAGCTATTGGCCGCTGAGAGGTCCCGCTCCGCCGCTCGCGCAGAGCGTTATCCGTCTCTGGCCGTCAACGCCGATTATGGAGCGATTGGTCTCCGGCCTACTCAGGCGCATGGAACTTTTTCGGTTACCGGCACGCTGCGCATTCCGATTTGGGCGGGCGGACGGACGGAAGGCGATATAGAACAAGCGCAAGCGGCTTTGGACCAGCGCCGCGCCGAATTTGAGGATACCCGCTCCCGCATTGAAAGCGAAGTTCGCAACGCGATGTTTGATTTGCAGGCGACAGTGAAGCAAGTGGAAGTATCACGCAGTAACCGGCAAGTCGCGCGCGAAACGCTGCAGCTCACCCGCCAGCGTTTCGAGGCCGGGGTGACCGATACGGTTGAGGTGGTGCA
>CAXUBB010000006.1:0-1870 GCA_964249105.1 uncultured Bryobacteraceae bacterium
CCAGGTATTTTCGCAAAGCCTGCTTAGTGACCGGATGCCGGATTTCCGGGACAATCTCCAGTAACGGCTCCAGCACAAATCGCCGTTCCGTCATGCGTGGGTGAGGAATGGTCAATTGCGGAGTATCCATTACGGCATGGCCGAACAGAAGAATGTCAATATCAATCACGCGCGGACCTCTGCGCACTGCGCCTGCTCTCACCCGCCCCGCCTCGCGCTCGATCCGCTGCAATGTCTTTAATAACTGAAGGGGAAATAACCAGGCCTCACATTCCACGGCAATGTTCAAAAACCAGGGCTGCCCGGCAACATCCTGTGGTTCTGTTTCGTAAACCGACGATTGCCGCCGTATCCGAATTCCGTCTTGTTCCAAACAAGCCAGGGCGCGTTGTAAATGAGCTTGCCGGTCTCCCAGATTACTGCCGAGCGAAAGGTAAACTACTTTGCCTGGTACTGTATTTCGCATCTTTCACAATAGCGGCACAATCTAGCTAGTTAGGTAGCCATGTTAAAAACAGCTTCTCTTCTTGCTTTGCCGATAGCGGCCATTCTTACTACTTTCGCGTTTGCGGACGCAAAAGTTACGTTTCCCGATCCGGTTGTGGATCAGACGAAATCGACTGAACACGGCAAGGACACTGCGGTTCTGGCCGGAGGATGCTTTTGGGGCGTTGAGGCCGTTTTCGATCACCTGAAAGGCGTAACGGATGTGGTCTCCGGCTTTAGTGGCGGAGAAAAATCGACAGCTCATTATGAGGTGGTCAGCACGGGGCGGACAGGTCATGCCGAATCCGTCAAAATCACCTATGATCCCTCGCAGATTACCTATGGCGAGTTGCTTAAGGTATACTTCGCGATTGCTCACGATCCGACGGAGGTGAACCGCCAAGGTCCGGACCGGGCACGCAATACCGGTCTTCCATCTTCTACGCAAATGAGGAACAGAAGAAAATTGCGGAGGCTTATATCAAGCAATTGAACGAAGCAAAGGTGTTTTCACGGCCCATTGCCACGCAGGTGGTCCCGTTGAAAGGCTTTTATGCCGCAGAAGGCTATCACCAGAAGTACTTGGAAAGCCACACTGACCAGCCTTATATTGTGTACAACGATCTGCCGAAACTGGCGGCGTTGAAAAAGCAGTATCCGGCCATGTGCAGGCGTTAGGTTTGCGGTACCGCGATGGTGATATTGCGGTATTTCATGCCGCCGGTGTGATCGCCCTGAATGTAGATCGGTCCCGGCTCGCCTTCATGGCTGTTGAGAGCGCCTCCGGTAATGCCGGGGATCTTTTGACGATTGATAATAGTCACGCCGTCACGCACGATCGTAACAGTGCGGCCTACTAGGGTAATATCGTAGGTTTCCCATTGTCCGGGGCGCGGGCTTACTTTTGCGGAGGGAGCGAGAAATCCATAAATCGCGCCCATGCCGTGGAACTCGTCATTCGCTCCGGCGGGTTCATACTCCACTTGGGTTTCGTAGCGCCCCCGCAGGTAAACGCCGCTGTTGCCGTCCTGCGGACAGTTGTATTCGACATGCAGCTTAAAATCTGAAAACTTGCGCGTCGTCCGGATATTCGCGCCTGGAGCTTCGTTCACCAGTTCGCCGTTCTTTGCTACGTAATGGTTCTCAACAGGTTTGCCGGGTTCTTGCACAAACGGCTCCCAGCCGCTTAGATCCCTACCGTTAAAGAGCGACATGGGCTTTGTCCAATGCGCTGGCATGGGACGGTCCAGCGCGGGCGCGGTCTCCCCCACAATATCTCCAGTTACTCCGTCCGAGCGCTTCTGATTCCCGATCAGTTTGCCGCTCTCTTCATGAAATTCCCAGGTCACCGGTATTTCTTTGCCGAAATACTCCTTTGTTGTGA
>CAXUBB010000006.1:1880-10298 GCA_964249105.1 uncultured Bryobacteraceae bacterium
GCCGGGTGTACGCTGGCCACGCGCCCGACAACGCGGATAACGGGTTTGCCGCCTTCCTTGCCGCATTCCATCCAGGAAGGATAGGTCTCATTGGGCGCTT
The DNA here is from genome assembly GCA_964249105.1 of uncultured Bryobacteraceae bacterium. Classification (GTDB taxonomy): domain Bacteria; phylum Acidobacteriota; class Terriglobia; order Bryobacterales; family Bryobacteraceae; genus Bog-105. The sequence goes on from CAXUBB010000006.1 coordinate 1,981, forward strand.
TGATCGTGAGATCCCAACGGCCCGTGAAGGGCAGCCGGTCTCCTTGCGGATAGAGGACCGACGCCAAAGCAGCAAGGGCAAGAGGCGTTAACAACCAAGCGTTTTTCATGCCGAGGCTAGTGTATCGAATTCGTTTACAACCCAATGGAACCTAAGTATAATTCTCTGGTTCGGTTTTACAAACAAAAGGAGCGGCGGGAATGAACCAGAGGGATGACAATACAGACCATACTGCAACTCCGGATTTCGATAATCTGATGAATCCGGCCAACATTCACGATCCCTTTCCGCTCTATCATTGGCTGCGCGTCCACAGTCCCGTTCATTGGAACCGGTATTTGGGAAGCTGGCTGCTGACACGCTTTGACGATGTGCGCTCGGCTTTTGGCGATCCAACCCGTTTTTCGTCGGACAGCGGAGAGCCGCTTCTGAAAAAGGCGGACGGCTTGCCCGCTTCCGCGAAAGCCAGTTTTGATATTGGCTACCGCTTCTTCTATCAGCAAATACAAACCTTTGACCCGCCCGCGCACACCGCGCAACGAGCGCTGATTGCCAAGGCCTTTACTCCGCGTGTCATGGAGAACATGCGTTCCTCCATTCAGGTCCGCGTGGACCGCTTGCTGGACCGCCTTGAGGAAGCAGGGAGCGGTGATTTCATTTCGCAATTCGCTTATCCTCTGCCCTCTCTTGTCATCTTCGACCTGCTGGGCTTTGGGGAGGAATACTACGAACCGCTCCGGGCCTCCGCCGCTGCCTTCGCCCGCTTTCCGCCTGCCCTTCATGCGCGGGATTCGGGATCTCTCGAAGCCATCGCAGAAAATCTGACGCGCACGGAGCGGCTGCTGCAAAACCTGATTTCCGAACGACGCGCTCATCCCCGAAACGACTTGCTTTCCGCTCTCGCTACTGCAAGGGATGGATCAACGGCATTAACCGATGGCGAACTGGTTGTTCTCTGCAATTTTCTACTCTTCGCCGGACATGAAACGACCGCCAATCTCCTGGGAGGTTCGATCCTCCATCTATTGCAAAACCGCAGTCTCTGGAATCAACTGAAGAACTCGCCCGAACTGTTGGGAAATGCCGTGGAAGAGTTGCTTCGCTTCGTCAGCCCGGTCCTGACCGTGGCTCGCATCCTGAAAGAGGATTTTGAGTGTCATGGAACCGTTTTGCGAAAAGGAGAGCGGATCAGCCTGATGATCGGCGCGGCCAATCACGATCCTGCCCAATTCGAAAATCCGGACCAGTTGGACCTCGAACGCGCCAAGCCGCAGTCCATCGCCTTCGGCAACGGCATACACTACTGCATCGGGGCCGCTCTGGCCCGCATGGAAGCCCAGATCGCGCTCTCCGCCTTGCTGCGCCGCTTTCCTGAGATGCGTTTGGCATCCTCTGCAGTTGAATATCAGCCGGTATTCTTCTTGCGAGCTTTGAAATCTCTTCCGGTTTGCGCTGCTTGACTCATGCACGGCACAATAAGAACGTGGATTGGAAAGAGCACGGAGTCAAGATTGTAAGAGCCGGCACGCTGGACCCCAACACTCCGCAAACGCCGGGCATGAAGCGCGAGGCGGCCATTACGCCCGCCCGCACCGGCGCTGCGAAATTATGGGCGGGCACCGTGGTCGTCAACCCTGACGCTAAAACCGGCCCCCATCATCACGGCGATCTCGAAACCGTGCTCTACATTGTGCGTGGACGCGCCCGCATGCGTTGGGGCGACCGCCTGGAGTTCAGCGAAGAAGCAGGGCCGGGCGACTTCATCTATGTGCCGCCCTACGTTCCGCACCAGGAAATCAACGCGGGGCGGGACGAACCTTGCGAGGCCGTTGTCGTGCGCAGTGGACAGAACCCTGTTGTCGTCAATTTAGACCTGGAAACTCCCGAACCCGCCAGCGCGGGTCATTCTGAACACCCCTTTCATCCGGAGCGCCTAAAATAAAGGGAGCCACACCAAACACGTTACTTCTTATCGCGCTGCTTATGAGCGTCTTCCTTCCAGCCTTCACGGGCATCGTGAGCCGCTTGGCCCAATTGGCGGCGGATCACCTGACTCGCCTTATTCGCTTCCACGGTGGCCCGATGCGCCGCTTGCCCGAGCTTACCGGCAGGCGTATTCGCGGCCTCATGCCGTTCTTCCGCCGACTGGCGCGGGCCGCAGCCGTTCAACGTTACCAAACCAGCAACGAATATCAACAAAAGACGTGACAGCCGCATGATTTATTGGATGATCACAGACCCGTAAAAGTAACGAGTTCTCCCTCCTCGTGACCCTTAGCAAGTACCAATACTCGTTACCGAGACTGTTTGGACGTTTCGCATTCATGAGATCATCCGTGGAATGAATCGTACTGATATTCGTAGAAGCTGTTTTCTCGCGCTGGCTCTGGTCAACGCGGTTGCCTTTGCCCAGTCCTCCGTGCCCGAGATCCCTTACGATGCTGTCCCTAACTTCTTACAGTTGCCGCCCAATCTCTACTTGGGCGAAGTGGCCGGAGTCGCCGTCAATTCCAAGCGGCATATTTTCGTCTTCTCGCGCGGCAACACCACCGGACCTGCTTACGGAGCCGCCGCCGCGCAATTGCTGGAGTTTGCTCCCGACGGGAAATATCTGCGGGAAATCGGCAAGAACTTATATGCCTGGTCCTACGCCCATGCGGTCCGTATCGATCCTTCCGACAACATCTGGGCAGTTGATAAAGGTTCGGACATGATTATCAAGTTCAATCCGGCGGGGCAAGTCGTCATGGTCTTCGGGCGCAAGAAGGAAGCCTCCGACGAGAACGACGGCCCTTGGACGCATGTGAATCCACCGCGTCCCGCCGTGAATGGTCAATTCCGGCAGCCGACCGACGTGACCTGGGATCGGGAAGGCAGCATTTTCATCAGCGACGGTTACATCAACTCGCGAGTCGCCAAGTACGACAAGAACGGCGACTGGGTGAAGCAGTGGGGCCAGTTCGGCAAAGCGCCCGGCGAGTTCAACACGCCTCACAGCATCGCCTCGGACAACCAAGGAAACATCTACGTCGCGGACCGGGGCAATCGCCGCATTCAGGTCTTCGACCACGAAGGGCAGTATCTGCGAGAAATCAAGATTGACGCGCCCGCGCCACCAGAGGCGCAACCCTGGATGGGCAGCCGCCCCGGCCCGGACGCCGCCCCGACCATGCAACCCGGCTCCCCTTGGGCGATCTGCATTACCCCCGGCCCGACACAATACTTATACGCTTCGGACGCCTTTCCGGGGCGCATCTACAAGCTCACCCTGGACGGCAAGTTACAGGGAATGCTGGGGCGCACCGGACGGCAGCCAAAGCAGTTCGGCTGGATTCACGAACTGGCTTGCCCTTCGGAAAACGAACTCTACATCGCCGAACTCCTCAACTGGCGCATACAAAAGCTGATCCTGCACCCCTCGAAAGCTCAATAAAACATGCAGCTACGAAAAGTTCCGGCGCGTGATGTCCAAAGTGCCCGCCGTCGAGCCGCCGGAATACGACCGGCTCTAGCTTTCCCTTACGCCTCAACTCCCATTAATCCGTTATGACAAACTAAGAAACGGCTATCAGCCGGGTCCAGTCTCCCCGGCTGGGCGGTACAATTCCACGCGGAAGAATGGGATCTCGCTTTGACGCTTTCAGGGAACATGATTGAAGCAGTAATTGATACAAGCGTAGTGGTTTCTGCCTTTCGGTCGAGTCTCGGGGCTTCTTATCGACTACTTCAAACAATCGAAGACCAGAAGTGGCGTCCTGTGATTTCACCAACGCTCGCATTTGAATATGAAGCTGTGTTGAAGCGCGGAGTCGGGCAGGACAGTTTGAGCTTTCAAGACGTAGACGATTTCATCGAGTATTTTTGCAGTCGTTCCAGATTAGTCCAGATCTACTTTCGCTGGAGGCCATTTCTGCGGGACCCCGATGATGATCGTATTCTGGAGGTAGCGGTCAGAGCGCAATCAGTTCTCGTGACATTTAACAAAAAGGATTTTGTTGGGGCCGATCGCCTTGGAGTAAAAGTGATCGGCCCCAAGGACCTCCTAATCGCAATTGGAGATAAAGGATGAATTTGACGATCGAAGTTTCTGACGACCTTTACCGCCGTGCCGCTGAAATTGCGGCTGAAGCACAAGTTTCGGTAGAAGATCTGTTTGCCTCCGCATTAGAAGAACGTCTCCTGGAGTTCGAGCGGCTGAAAGAGAGAGCGTCGCACGGCAGCTACGAAAAGTTCCGGCGCGTGATGTCCAAAGTGCCCGCCGTCGAGCCGCCGGAATACGACCGGCTCTAGCTTTCCCTTACGCCTCAACTCCCATTAATCCGTTATGACAAACTAAGAAACGGCTATCAGCCGGGTCCAGTCTCCCCGGCTGGGCGGTACAATTCCACGCGGAAGAATGGGATCTCGCTTTGACGCTTCACCTGATCGATTACATCAGCCTTATCATCTACTTCGCCTTTGTCCTGGGCATTGGCTGGCTTGCCAAGCGCCGCATCACTTCGAGTGAGGATTTTCTCACCTCCAAACATTCCGTGCCGGTCTGGATCACCAGTCTGGCTTTTATCGCCGCTAATCTCGGCGCGCAGGAGATGATCGGCATGTGCGCGTCCGGCGCTAAGTACGGCATCATGACCGCGCACTTCTATTGGCTCGGCGCGGTGCCCGCCATGGTCTTTGTCGGCGTCTTCATGATGCCGTTCTATTACGGCAGCCGCGCCCGCAGCGTCCCCGAATATCTCAAACTGCGCTTTGACGAAAAGACCCGCGGCCTGAACGCCGTCACTTTCGCCATCATGACGATCTTTTCGTCCGGCATCAGCATGTACGCCCTGGGCCTCCTGTTCGAGCTGGTGCTCGGCTGGAGCTTTACCAACTCCGTCCTGCTCTCCGCCGTCATCGTCCTGATCTACACTCTCCTCGGCGGTCTGACCAGCGCTATTTATAACGAAGTAGTCCAATTCTTTCTGATCGTCCTCGGCTTCGCCCCGCTCTCATACCTGGCGGTCTCCAAAGCCGGAGGCTGGCACGGCATCACCACGCGCCTGCAACCGGTTATGACCCACTCCTGGCGCTACGCCGCGCACGCCAGCGAGAATCCTCTGGGCGTAGAGGTCTTTGGACTAGTTGCCGGTCTCGGCTTCGTGCTTTCGTTCGGTTACTGGTGTACAAACTTCCTGGTTGTGCAGCGCGCCATGGCTGCCGAAACGATGATGGGCGCGCGGCAAACACCGCTAGTCGCGGCATTTCCGAAGATTTTCATGCCGTTCGTTGTTATTTTGCCGGGCATCGCCGCCGTCGCTCTCATGAATATGTCGAGCGGCTACACGCTGCCCTTAAAGCCCAACGGCGGCGGATACGATTACGATCAGGTCCTTACTACCCTGATGGCGCAGTTCTATCCGTCGGGCATGCTGGGCATCGGCCTGACCGCGTTGATGGCCTCGTTCATGTCGGGAATGGCCGGCAATGTGACGGCGTTCAACACCGTATTCACCTATGACCTTTACCAAAGCTATTTCCGCAAGCAAGCTCCCGACAGCCACTATCTCTGGGTGGGCCGTGTCACCACGGTAGCCGGCGTTTTGCTTTCCGTCGGGACCGCTTACCTGGCGACGTACTTCAACAACATCATGGATTTTCTGCAATTGATCTTTGCCTTTGTGAATGCCCCGCTGTTTGCCACGTTTCTGCTCGGCATGTTCTGGAAACGCGCCACGGGAGACGGCGCATTCTGGGGCCTGCTGACCGGGCTCATTGCCGGGTTCTGCACTCTCGGCCTGACCGTGGCGGAAGGAAAGGGTGGATGGCTGGGAGTTCTGCACCAGTTTCCGTCAGCCATGGCTCAAAATTTTTGGATCGCCATTATTGCTTTTGTCGCTTGCCTCCTCGTCACATTGATCGTCAGCCTGGTAACGCGGCCCAAGCCGGAAGCGGAACTTCATAATCTCGTTTGGGGCGCAACGGCGGACCTCCCGCCGGAAGGAAACGCGCCCTGGTTCAAGCGCCCAGGCCCGCTGGCCGTTATTGTTCTGGTTGTACTGGTTATCTTCAACATCATTTTCTGGTAAGACACTATGGACGATCTTCGACGCCCCACTGGACTTCTGTTCTCGCTGTTGGGAGTGCTTCTTCTTTTCTACGGTCTGCTGAACCCGTCGGCACGCGCCCCGCTTGATGCCGGCGCTAATGTCAATCTCTGGTGCGGTTTCATGCTGCTCATTTTCGGAGGAGTCATGCTATGGCTGTCGTTCCAGCGGAAATCCTAAACGAGTTCGGCCATCGCTTTGGCTGGGACCATCCGCCCGTCATTTATCGCGCGCCGGGCCGCGTCAACCTGATCGGCGAGCACACTGACTACAACTTGGGCTATGTGCTGCCGATCGCGCTCGAAATGGCCTGCTACGCCGCCATAGCGCCCTCGGGCGACAACCTCCTGCGCATCCGCTCCCAAGACCTCGACGCGGAGTTCGCCATTCCCGTTGACGCCCTGCCCCACGCACAACCGCAAAATGTCTGGCACGATTATGTCGTCGGCGTAGCTCGGGAACTGGTGAAGGCCGGGATGGATCTCAGCGGGTCCAACCTCCTGGTTCGCAGCGAAGTTCCCGCCGGTTCCGGCCTCAGCTCCTCGGCAGCCTTGGAAATTGGAACCGCCTTCGCGCTCCTAAACGGGCGCTCCATGGACCCCTTGGAAGTCGCCACCCTAGGCCAGCGAGCCGAATCCCAGTTTGTCGGCATGCCCTGCGGCATCATGGACCAATACGCTTCCGTGTTCGGACGCGAAAACGCCGCCATTCAGATTGATTGCCGCAGCCTGGGCCACGAATACGTCACTTTGCCCTCGGATGTCAGCGTCATTGCCGTGAATTCCCTGGTGAAACATGAGCTAGGCTCCTCCGCCTACCGCGACCGCGTCGCCGAATGCAAAGCCGCCGTGGAAGCCCTGCAAGCGACCGATCCGAACATCAAGAGCCTGCGCGATGTCACCCTAGATGTGTTCGTGAAGGTGCAGGAGACCGTGCCGCCGCTCCCGAGGCAGCGCGCCCGCCACATCATCTCCGACTCGCAGCGCGTTCTCGATTTCGCGAAAGCTGCCGCCGCCAATGATTTAGTCGAGATGGGCCGCTTGTTCGTCGCCTCCCACCGCAGCATGCAGTACGATTACGAAATCTCCTGCGAAGAGATTGATTTTCTTGTTGATACCGCCATCAAAATTCCGGGTGTCTATGGAGCGCGTATGACCGGAGGCGGATTCGGCGGCTGCACGGTCAATCTCGTCCAACCGGACGCGGTAGCCCGCTTTTCCGACCAGATCACCGCGCTTTACAGCAAAAAGTACAACCTGAAACCGATCTTTTACGACTGTAAACCGGCCAACGGCGCGGGCCTGTACTACCGTTAACTAACCGCCAATCGAATACATGGGACGAGCCGGAGCCACAAATGTGCCGCGATGAATCTCATGTCCGCTCCACTTTCGCCACACTGTGGAGCGAATGGCCTCTTGCAACGCTTCTTGGGAATCGGAAGTGTTCAGCAGGAACCGCACGTCCGTTTCCTCGCGGGCAAACAGGCAATACCGCATCTTGCCGTCGGAAGTGAGCCGCAGGCGATTGCAGTTGGCGCAAAACGGACGGCTGACGGAAGCGACAAAACCCACCCGGAACCCGCCTTCCAACTGAAATTCCGTGGCCGGGGCGCGCGGATCAGCATCACGGACAGGAATCAGCGGACCAAGCTCGCTGGCAATCATCTCCTGCATCTCGTCCATCGTCAATACGCGTGAATGGGTCCAAAGGTCCTGGGCATCAAGCGGCATGAACTCGATAAAGCGAACCTCAATCCCCTTGCGCCGTCCGAAACGAACCAGTTCCAAAACGTCAGGCTCGGTTAAGCCCTTCATCGCTACCGAATTCAGTTTTACGGTAAAGCCAGCGTCGAGGGCGGCGTCAATTCCAGCCAGTACGCGGCCCAGGTCATCCCGTCGGGTAATGACGCGGAAACGTTCACGATCCAAAGTGTCCAAATGAATATTCAACCGGCGCAGTCCGGCATCATACAGATTTTGCGCATGGGCAGCCAGTAGCACACCGTTCGTTGTCAAGGCCAGATCCTGAATGCCGCCCAGCCGGTTCAAAGATGCAATCAGATCTGGGAGCTTCGGGCGGAGAAGCGGCTCACCGCCCGTTAAACGAATCTTTCGAATCCCCAGCGGCAGAGCGGCGGAAACAAATTGGGTGATCTGTTGAAAGCTTAGAAGTTCCGGGACGGGAGCAAACCGAGCGCCCTCCTCCGGCATGCAGTAAAAACAGCGGATA
>CAXUBB010000006.1:10308-31549 GCA_964249105.1 uncultured Bryobacteraceae bacterium
ATATTACAACGATCCGTGACGCTGATCCGCAGATCGGAATGGATACGACCATGGGAGTCCACCAGCGGCCCCTCGGCGGGAAAAGGAATCGGCGCGGTGACAGGAGGAGCAATCTGTAGGAGGGAACTCACTTGCTTTCAGTGTACGGGGAATCACTTCACGGCGAGCATGCGTTCGAGCGGCAGCCGGGCGCGTTCCATGATCTCAGCAGACAGTTCGATGCGCGGTTGGAGGTTTTCGAGGCTGTCATGCAGCTTTTCCAGCGTATTCAGCCGCATATAGGGACACTCGCTGCAATTACAGTTCTCGTTGGCGACAAAGTAGAACTTCTTGCCGGGCGAGAGCCGCTCCAGGGAAAAACGGACGCCGCTCTCCGTCATGACAATGAACTCCTCGGCGGGATGCGAGGTGCACCAATCGATCAGAGCCGACGTGGAACCAATAAAATCCGCTTGGCGCAGCACATCCGGGGGGCATTCCGGGTGAGCCACCACCAGGGCATTCGGATGCTCGGCGCGGGCAGCCGTTAAACGCCTTCCTGGAAATGTGGCATGCACGATGCAAGCGCCTTGCCAGATTTTCATGTTCTTACGCCCGGTCTGCGCCTGAACGTAGTTGCCGAGATTGATGTCCGGAAGGAAAAGAATGGGCTGATCGGCAGGAATCGAATTCACAATGGCAACGGCGTTGCGGGATGTGCAAAGAATGTCGCTTTCCGCCTTCACCTCCACAGAAGTGTTGATGTAGCTGACAATCACATGATCGGGATTGCGCCGTTTGAAAGCGCGAACGCCCTCCACCGGACAGCTATCAACCAGGCTGCAACCCGCCTGAAGATCAGGCAGAACCACAATACGTTCCGGATTCAGCACTTTAGCCGTCGCGGCCATGAACTTCACGCCGCAGAACGCGATCACGTCGCCGTCAAACTTCTGGGCAACCCTGGCCAACTCCAGGCTGTCCCCAACAGAATCAGCAATCTCCTGGATTTCCCGTTCCTGGTAGTGGTGAGCGAGAATCAAGGTATTCCGGCGCGCCTTCCACTCCAGAATCTCCTCAACTACCGTGCCGGTGGCTAACATTCAAATTCCTCTATCATTTGGATCATCTCAGACCTGGGAAAGGTGCGGGTATTTGACCCGACCGGTAACTCTTCTGGAAATAATGTGGTAATCGTAATAACAAATGCGCAGAAAACCTCCGAGTCTGCGCAAGGGAGGAGCTGGCCGAACGAGAGACGGTCAGCTCCTCTTCATTTTGGCGTAAAAACAGGAAAAGGGAGCCCAAAGGCTCCCTTTTTTTTGAACAACTGCTTCCGATCTGCTGATAGCTAAATTAAAAATTAAACTTAGCCACTAAGATCATAACTCGTGGATTGCTGGAGAACACTTGCGAAGCCAGCCCGAAGTAGCTGCTAGTCGGTATGGTGAAGTTATGTTGATTCGTTGAAGTTGCGCCAATGGCGGCAACGTCATTGATGGAGCCGCCGATATACTGCGGATGGTTGAAGATATTGTAAGCCTGCGCCGTGAATTCTAAGTTGGTGTGTTCCGTAATGCTGAAGCGCTTCGTGACGGCAAAATCGATATCATCAATCGGATTGAGCATGCCAGTGTTTCGTCCGGCATTGGGCAGTGTCCCCTTAGGAGCTGTCGCATATTTAGCGTTCGGATTCGTAACCAAATACGCAACAGTCTGGCCGGTGCTATTGGTGAGTGCCGTCGTTCCAGACCCAACGGATGAATTACCACCGTTCGGATTCACAAATACACGGTCACCTGCCGTATCACCATTCAGGTTTGAGTCAAGCCCGCTTTGGATGGTATACAAGGTGCCAGTCTGATAAGTATAGACGGGCAAGAATTCCCAATTTCCCACCAGGTTCTTTAAGAACCAGTTGCGCTGCTTGAAATAAGGCAGATCGTAAATAGCCTGCAACGTCAGCCGGTTTCGATGATCCAGCGCTGAACTGGCGCGATCTTGCCGGAGATTGGTAGAGTCTTGCGAGCGGCGCGGAGTCAGATAAGTGCTAAACACCTCAGCCGTCGAATCGTCAATATTGTGGCTGAAAGTATAAGAACCCTGAATTTGCAGCCCGTTCGTGAAACGGCGATTCAAGGACGTAGCCAGTCCATGATAGATCGAATTTCCAAGCGGCTGATAAGAGGTGATAATGCCGGTGAAACCCGCATTTAGATAAGCCGGAATAATGTTGCCCCCGGCAGCATAGGCAGCGTTGAGTCCGCTTAACGTGCTTGTTAATGAATTCAAAACAGTTTGGCCGGGATTTGCCCAATAAATGGGCAGCGCATTACTTGCGTTCACCGTCGGCTGTCGGTTGATCTGGTCCTGCACGGGGAGAAACTCTCCACGCGTACCCAAATACCGGATTTCGAACACATAATTTTGGGCAAATTCCTGTTGGATGCCAAAGTTCCATTGCACAGACTTAGGACGGGTCTGGTTAGGAACGTAGCCGCTCGTATGGGATCTTGCATACGCAACAGTTAAATTCGATGCCGGACCCGTGGGAGCAATACCGCCGCTGGCAAGAAAGTTACTGCCGCCTGCTTGGGTATTATCCACTGTGGTGCTCACCTGCGGAGGTAAAGTCAACAAGCCGAAGTTGTCAAACAGCACATCATAGTTGATACCGAAACCCGCGCGGATGGATGTTTTGCCGCTTGTGCCGGGCGAGTACGCCAGTCCGATACGGGGCATGAAAGCGTCCCCTTCCGCTTGGGGTTTGCCAAATGTGATCAGTCCGGGAACATTAGATTCCGCGTTCAACGATTGAACCTGTTCGCCAGCCGGAACAGTCTGATACTCGTAACGCAGCCCAATGTTAACCGTCAGATTGGGACGGATTTTCCAAGTATCGTTTCCATACCAACCCAGGAGCCAGCGATTGCCCCAATAGGTGAAGCTGCCTTGCGACCGTTGCGACAGATAATCCGGGGTGAAGTCAAAAAGGTAATCATTCAAGTAGTTGTATTCGTAATCGCCACGCGCACGCTGTGTAAAGCTTTGCGGATTGATAAATCGAATGCCGTCAAACCCAAACTTAAAGCTATGAGCGCCTTTGGTGAAAGTGACGTTGTCCGTGACTTGGTAGTTGTTCTGATAACCAAACTGCGGCGCATTCGGATCAGGCCCGATTTGAGCGCCTAATTCATTGAAAACGAGATTGGGAAACTGATCCAGTCCCGGGAAAGCTTGATTACCGACAGGCGTAATATTAGATTGCCGATTATAGCCCAACCGCAGTTCGTTAATAACATTGGGAGTGAAGTTGTGATACTCCGAAAAAGAAACCAAGTAGTTGTTCGTCGGAACCGTAGCAAAGAAAGTCGGCAGGCTCGCTGTATTGTCAATTACGCCGTTTCGATTCAGGATGAAGCGGCCCCGCATGGAATCTTTATCCGAAAGGTTATAGTCAATGGAAGCAACACCGCTTTCATGGTTTTGGTAATTCGGGGTAGCAATCGATATCTGGCCGACTTCAATCGGAACACCCGTAAAATTAGCTTGGTTGTATGCGGGACCTGCGGCCAATGTGCTAAGCAGCGGATAACCGCCGCCGTTAGCACCAACTGCCGCAGGAGAAGCCGGAGTAGCCGCCGTGCCAAGGTACTGTTTCATGATGGCCAAGTTTGTCTGATTTATTCCAGGAGTGCCGGCAATCGTGTTATATCCGGCTGCTGTGGGAGCAAACAGCAGACCCGCCGATCCAGCCTGTCCCACCGGATTGTATTCATAATCAACGAAGAAGAACAATTTATCTTTGCGGATCGGACCGCCAAACGTTCCGCCAAACCGATTATTATCAAAGCGCGGATGCAAAGGCGTGCCACTGACCGCTGAAAAGTTATGTGCGGCGTTCAAATGCCGGTTCTGAAAATACTCATACAAGGTGCCGTGGAATTCGTTGGTGCCGCTTCTCACAACTTGGTTGAACTGCCCGCCCGAGGAGTGTCCAAAATCAGGCGAGAATTGATTGGTCAACAAAGTAAATTCAGCCACCGCGTCGTTTGGGATGGTCACAAGCGGCCCCGTAATGGCTCCGCTATTATTATCCAAACCTTCGACAGTAAAATTATTATTACGAGGACGCTGGCCACCAACGGATGGACCTACACCTGCGCCAACCGCGCCGCTTGAAGCAACGCCGGGAGCCAAAAGCGAAAGATTAATCACGCCCGACCCGGTGCTGGTGGTCGGCACATCCGCAATTTGCCGCGATTCAAATGTGCTCTGAAGCTGCGCGGTTGTCGTATCAATCGCCACCGCCGACTCCGTTACGCTTACGCTGGTTGAGGACGTTCCAAGCTGCAAGGTGGCATTGGTTGTTACAGTCGCATTCAGCGCCACATTGACGTTGTTGATCTCGACCTTGCTGAAGCCGGGAGCATTGACCGTGACCGTATAAGTACCAACCGGCAGATTTTCAACACGATAGCTGCCCGCTGAAGTTGCGGTTGCATTGGATTCAACGCCGGTTTGCTGATTTTTGGCCGTTACCGTTGCGCCCGGCACTGTCGCGCCAGTCTGATCGTAGACCGTGCCGGTGATATTTCCGCTTGTCGATTGCGCAAAGCTCAAAGCCGAGAACAAGCCAGCAAAAAGAACCAGCAGAACTACTTGCGTAAACCGCGCCCATTTAGGAAGCGTGAAATGAGATAAGTGAACCTTAGAACCTTCTAACATCACACGCATTGGAGCAATTTTGAAACCATAACACTTGCATCAATGTAATCATTAGTTTACGAACGCCGTTTTCAAATCAATTCCGATTGTGGAATGAAAGGAAAGTCACTCTTCTATTTAACGGAATTGTTTGAGCTGATCGGCCCAGGTAATCTAAAGATCATGCAGGGTATTATGCTGCCTCCCCTCGAAGTCGAAGACCGGCTTGTCATGCACAAAAATCCGCAGGAGGCTCGGCGCTATTTCGATGAATTGGTAGCCGCCAACCCGGACCTTCGCATTGAACTCCAAGGAGATGGAACGATCATTGTTATGGCGCCAGCAGGCGGGGAAAGCGACTACCAGAGTATCGAAGTAAGCGCCGAGTTAAGAGCCTGGGCAAAAGCGGACGGCCGGGGCAAAGCCTTTGGATCGACAGTCGGCTGCAATCTGCCGGACGGATCAACGCTCTCGCCCGATGCGGCCTGGATTCCGAATACCATGCTCAATGCCCTTCCCAAAGCGGCCCGAAGGAAATATCTCCCCCTTGTGCCGCCTTTCATCGTGGAAGTGAAATCCCCCAGCGACCGCACCAAAGAACTGCAAAAGAAATGCCGCCAATGGATCGCCAACGGCGCCGAACTCGTCTGGCTTATCAACGGAGACGATCAAACAGTTTGGGAATACTTCGGCTCCACTGAGCAGCTATTGGAAGGCGTGGAAACCATGCAGGGAAAAGGACCCGTTCATGGTTTTTCTCTGGATCTCCGGTCCGTTTGGGAGGGGCTGTAAGGGGGTTTTTCGGCTATTTTCTGTAAAATAAACCCATGCAAACCGTGACCAGTGCCGGGATCGGGATCGAACCGTTCACCCTCGCCGACGACGTTCCCCGCAAGATCTGGACACGCGAAGAAGCGCATGCGCTGGTCGATCTGGGATTTCCAAACGCCGAGAAGTGGGAACTGATTGAGGGAGAACTGATCGACAAGATGGGGAAGAAGCGCCCGCACGTGATTTGGCAAGGAATTGTTTACGAGTGGCTGCTAAGCGTGTTCGGAAGCGGAAGGGTGGAATCGGAAGCTCCTTCGGATGTGGCCACTGAGGACAATCAGCATAGCGAGCCGGAAGCGGATCTAAAGGTATTAAGACGCCCTTCGCAAGAATACGCCTCCAATCCGCAGCCGGAAGACATTCTCTTGCTGGTGGAGATATCCGATTCAACAGTCCGCTTCGATCTCGGCAAAAAAGCGAAGCTTTACGCGCGTGCGGCCATTATGGAGTACTGGGTATTGGATATTCCCGGAATGCGTCTGGTGGTTCATCGAGAACCGGAAGAAGGACGATACCGAAGCGTCGTCGCCTACGAGGCCCAGGAAGAAGTCGCGCCGCTGGCCGCTCCCGAAGCGCGATTCTGCCTGGAACGGTCTTGAAGTAGATTAGGGCTTCTAAACGAAGCCGTAATCCCGCCCATTGCAGTGTTGCAATGCATTACCGCGCCGCCAGCAGCGCCCGCAGGTGGCGCGCCCGCTCGGGAGAACGCAATTGCCGGAGCGCTTTCGCCTCAATCTGGCGAATCCGCTCGCGGGTGACGTCGAACTCCTGGCCGATCTCTTCGAGCGTATGCTCGCGCTCGCAGCCGATGCCGAAACGCAGACGGATCACCTTCTCCTCTTTGGGGGAAAGCGTTTTCAAAATATTGGCCGTTTCGTCGCGGACATTCGAGTCAATGACCGCATCCACCGGAGAACCTACCCAGCGATCCTCGATTAAGTCGCCCAAAGCCGATTCGCCGTCGCGGCCCACAGGTGTTTCGAGCGATACCGGGTCGCGGGAGATCGTCTTCAGCTTCTGAACCTTTTCCACCGGGATGTCCATGCGGCGGCTGATCTCGTCGTTGGTCGGCACGCGCCCTAGTTCCTTTTCGAGCTCGCGAGTCGCCCGCAGGAACTTGTTCATGCTCTCGTTCATGTGAACGGGAATACGAATGGTGCGCGACTGGTCGGCAATGGCGCGTGTAATCGCCTGCCGAATCCACCACGTCGCGTAAGTGGAAAATTTGTAGCCGCGCCGGTATTCGAACTTATCGGCGGCGCGCATCAGACCGATGTTGCCTTCCTGGATCAGATCAAGCAGGTGCAGGCCGCGATTGACATATTTCTTCGCCACCGAGACTACCAGTCGAAGGTTGGCTTCCACCAAATCTTTTTTGGCTCGCTCGGCCTCCACTTCGCCGTGCCGGATAATGTGCAGGCTGGCGGATAGCTCGGGCAAACCCGCTTCCGCTTCCGTTTCCTTCTTTTTGAGATCGCGCCGCAGTTCTTTCACTCGCAATTGTGTTTGCGGAGTGTTTTTAGCGTCCAGCTTCTTGATCTCGGTATCGAGCAGCGACATTTCTTCCGCCGTTGCCTCGATATGGCGCACAAACTCTTTCCAGCGCGCCAGGTTAAAAGGAATGGCCCGCAGCGCCCGCGACAACTCGACTTTGGCGCGCGCAATTTTGCCCACCCATTTCTTGCGCAGCTTCTTGTTGGAAGCCGGCACAATTACGGTTTTGTCGACTGTTTGCTGCAGCTTTTTATGAACCGTCAGATAGTTCATAAACAACTCGGCGATTTCGTTGCGGCGCTTGATGTCCGCCGCGCTGCCTTCCTCGATATCGGCGGGACCCAGATCCACGTAGCTGTCGATATCCTCCGCGCCGCGGCGAATCAGCTCGGCAAACTCCTCCACTAGACTCTGAATCAGCGGGGAGCGGCTGATCGCTTTCTGCATCCGCAGCTTGCCCCGCTCCATTTTGCGGGCCAGAGTGACCTCGCCCTCGCGGGTAAGCAGCGGCACCGATCCCATCTCGCGCAGATACACGCGTACCGGATCGTCGGTATAAATCGACTCCTCAACCTGCTGAGCTCCGTGAAACTCCTCATCCTGAACTTCCTCGGGATGAAAGAAGTTGGCGTCTTCATCGAACGGCAACCCAATGGGCTCACGTCCCTCAGCTAAATATTGATCCTCGAATTGATCCACTTACCTACTCACCTCTCCTGTAACACTCAGACTTTGAAACACCAGCGGACTCGTTATCCAAGTCCGTCGGGCGCTGATGGGAAAAGAGGACACACTCACCGAAATCATCGGTCTGTACAACACCGAGCAAACCTCGTTTTGAAATCTTGATTGATCTGGCGGGAGAGCCAGGACGGCTGATGCAAAAGCCAGTCTTGTAACTATTGCGTGCATCGATTATACCTGGTTTCGCCGCGAAAGTTAATACTTAATAAACAAGATGTCGCCCAAAGTGATTGGTTTCACGAAACATAGCCGTCGCCAGAGTTCCTCAGCATACAATCGATAAACGACCGCAGGAAATCTCCTTTCTCCTGCCCTCTCCTTTAATTAGACTTTCCGGCTAAGCATTACGTTCTTCAATTCGCTTAAGAATTCTTCAATATCTTGGAAATCCCGATACACCGAGGCAAACCGGACATAAGCGATCTTGTCAAGGTTTCGCAGTCTTTCCATCAGCTTTTCACCAATCACAGTCGTGGAAATCTCCAGTTCGGAGCTTTCCAGAAGATCCGATTCCACCTCACCGACCAGTTCGGCCAGCTTGCCCATGCTGACCGGCCTTTTTTCACAAGCCTTCAACAAGCCGCTCCCCTGGTGACAGGGATAGTAGCCCTCGATGATTATCATCCCAAACACACTCGCACCCTGACGTGGACGGTGCCTAGCGTTGTATTGGGTCAAGGCTATCAGAATCTTGGACCGACCGATTTCCAGGTCATCTACAACCTGCTACCGCTCTACGCACAGGGCTTTTCCGGCCAGGGACAGAGTCTTGCCGTCCTGGAGACCAGCGATCTGTATAACACCGGTGATTGGCTGGCTTATCGACGAGTCTTCGGATTAACAAAACGCTTTCCTCTAGGCACGTTGAGCACAGTCCATCCATCAAGCGCGGTCGCAAACTGTGTCCCGCCCGGAGTGGAAACGGCGGAGCGTGAAGCGACCCTGGATTCGGAAGTGACCACGGCAGCAGCTCCCAATGCCGCCATTCTTGTGGCTTCCTGCGCGAATACGTCCGGCGATTCCGGGTTGAATATCGCTCTACGAAATCTTCTGTACTCGCCGAACCCGCCGGCCGTTGTCAGCATCAGCTACGGGAATTCCGAAACCGTGATGTCGCCCGCAGGGAAGCAGGAAATCAATCTGCTCTACCTGCAAGCGGCGGCGGAAGGCATATCAATCTTCGTTTCTGCGGGCGATGGCGGCGCGGACGGTTACTACAACGATCGCGGCACACCCGGAACGCATGGCATCAGTATCAACGGACTTGCTTCGACGGAGTGGAATGTGGCTGTGGGCGGCACTGATTTTCAGGATCAATACTTCGGGAACACCGCAGATTACTGGTACCCGACGAACTTACCGATCTTGCAGTCAGCCCGTTCGTACGTGCCTGAAATTCCCTGGAACGGTTCGTGCGCCAGCGAACTGTTCGCCGCGTACAACGGCTTCAGTCATTCCTATGGGGTGGGTGGCCTGTGCAACAGTCCGACAGTGCCTCCGCACCTGTTGACTGGCTTGACCGGCGGCGGCGCGCCGAGTGGTTGCGGCACGGGTTTTCCGTCCATCCCCGGCGTCGTCAGCGGCACTTGCGCCGGGTACCCCAAGCCTTCCTGGCAGGAGGGGCTGGTCGGTATTCCGCCCGACGGAGTTCGCGACGTCCCCGATGTCTCGATGTTCGCTTCAGCGGGCGCTTGGGGGCATGGCGTTGCTATCTGTTTTTCTGATCCGAATCTTGCGGGATCGCCCTGCACTGAATACTTCGGAATTAGCGGAGGGACTTCAGCCTCGGCACCCTTAATGGCGGCCATTCAAACCTTAATCAACCAGGGAACCGGGCAACACTGGGGAAACCCGAACCCGGTCTATTATGCGCTGGCTCGGAACCAATTCGGGCCGAATGGCAATGCGGCTTGTAATGCAAGTTTGGGTAACCAAGTGAGCGCTGAATGCGCGTTTTACGACGTAACTCAGGGTGACATTGTAGTGACTTGCACACCTGGTTCGCCGAACTGCTACGCGCCGTCGGGAGCTATCGGCGTATTGTCTCAATCCACGTCAAGTTACATTCCCGCTTTTCCAGCCCAAACCGGCTGGGATTTTGCGACCGGGATCGGCAGTGTGAACGGAGCGAATTTGCTTCGCTTCTGGAGTTTGGCCGTCGCCTCGTTACCGTCTTTATCCGGACAACCCTAACAATAATCATTATGCGCATTTTCCTTTTGGGATTTTTCACGGCTTTGGTAAGCGTTTGGCCGACCTGGGCCGACAGTTGCACCAGCAACGCCAATTTGGTTGCTAACTGCGGCTTTGAG
Source organism: uncultured Bryobacteraceae bacterium (assembly GCA_964249105.1). Lineage (GTDB taxonomy): Bacteria > Acidobacteriota > Terriglobia > Bryobacterales > Bryobacteraceae > Bog-105. The sequence goes on from CAXUBB010000006.1 coordinate 20,376, forward strand.
AGCGGAGACTTCACGGATTGGTCCCTTTCGGGGCCGCAGTCAGGTCCCGGTTATCTTGGTGTTTCGCATGGGGTGGATGCAGGGGATGCGCACTCCGGCAGTTATGGCGCATACTTAGGCGGATTCGGCAGCTTCCTTTACCTTTCCCAGAATTTATTGACGGTACCTGGACAGACTTATGCCATCAGCTTCTGGGTGGCGCAATCGCCAGCCACACCAGAACCCTATTTCAGCTTACTGATTTGGACCTTTGGATCGACAACTTCCCAAACGACTCCTAACCTTGCACTCCCTTTTACGCAAGTGCAGTTCAATGCGGTCGCTACGTCAACCGTCACGTCGCTCTTATTCGGCGCACGGGACGATACGGGGTTTTTCTCGTTAGATGACGTGCTGGTCACACCGACAACAGGGACTCCGGAGCCAAGCGGTTTCGCTCTTCTCGGGATCATTATCATCTTAATACTGAAGCAAAGATTTAGAGTTTTGCCGCCTCTTCAAAAATTTGCCTCACAGGAACCGAGATAACAGGTCCAGCCGTGAGAGTGTCGATCGGCTGCGGATGCGGGCCTTCGCAGTGACATTCGTAGCCGGTTTGACTGTCGGCGTCGATGATCCAGCAGTAAGGGATGCCAGCCCGATGATAGCGTTCTTTGCATTTGTTAACTAAATACGAAAGGGTCTGGCCGTAGGAGCGGACCTCAACGACTAGGAACGCAGGTGAGACGAGATAACCCTGATAAATGTTATAGATTGGGTGGCTCAGCGTAACGTAAGGTTCCGTCTTGTCCGGACCCAGAATGATGGTCCAGGGCTCCGCCAACTCGCCGCCGATCAGGTGGTACCTTGTCCCTGCACGTGCCCGCTCACTTCTTTAATGCAATAGCTAATCGTTTTCTTGTGAACGTCTAAGCCGATGTAGTACCTACTTTCTTTGAGGAGCCTCCTTGGTTGTCTCTGAATCAGCACTCTGCTGAGTTCAGCTTTTTGTACACCCTGCGCTCCTCCTTCGACTTAACATTCAAACAATTATGGAACTGATCCATACGCCCTGGTTGTCAGCTTTGTTAGAGTAATTGGGGCGCCGGCCCTCTCCGGCTTCGATGATCAATACATCGAAATGGAAACTAGAGCATGAACAAGATCACACCGTTTCTATGGTTCAACGACAACGCCGAAGATGCCGCGGAGTTTTATCTCTCGGTCTTTCCGCAAGCGAAAAAGGTGGGCGAGCTGCGTTCGAGCGGCGTGGGGCCTTGGCCCGCCGGAAAGATCGCGACCATCACCATCGAATTGATGGGCCAGCAAATGACTTTCCTCAATGGTGGTCCCGCGCAGGCGCTCACGCCAGCTTTCTCGTACTCCGTCGCGTGCAAGGGCCAGGCCGAGATCAACTCCTACTGGGACAAGCTGCTGGAGGGTGGCAAGCCCATGGCCTGCGGTTGGCTGACGGACAAGTTCGGCCTGTGCTGGCAGATCGTGCCGGAGAAGATGGGCGAGATCCTGAAGCATCCCAAGGCGATGACTGCAATGATGACGATGGTGAAGTTCGACATCGCCACACTGGAGGCCGCAGCGAAGGAGTAACGGCCGCTCCATACAGCAGCCTGCTCAAATTGCTGTATGAGGGCCGCCTTGCCAGGACCGATGAGGAATGGAAGGATCGCCGACAATCTGCGGAGTAGCAGAAACAAGTCTTACAGTGTTAGCTGATGCCGAATCATTCAGACCAACCACTTCTCGACGTTCTGCTGAATTCCTGGGATCGAAATCATACGATTCTGATCAATTTGCTCCGAGCCGTTCCGCCGGATTTATTGGAAGCCAAAGCGATAGCGAGCAGTCCGTCCGTGGCTCAAATGTTCACGCATATCCACTTCGTCCGACTTGTCTTCATTGCCGAGGACGCTCCCGAGTTCGCGGAAGAACTGCCCGCTGAAGAGTGGGCGTTCGAAAGAGATCCCCGTCGTATTGAAGAGATGCTGAACCACAGCCGAATCGCCGTGCGACAGGTAGTGAAGAATACATTCGGAGCAGGAAGGGCTCTGCAGCTTCACTACGACCATCCGGTTCTCTTTCTACAGCACATGCTGTGGCACGAGGGATACCATCACGGTCAGATTAAATTGGCTCTCAAACTGGCGGGCTGTCCTCTCACGGATGATCAGGCCGGACCGCTCACCTGGCGCATTTGGATGGATAAGAACGGAACGCCTTGATTTGGAAGGATTTGGGATCGGACCAGATCAGTTGTAAGAAACGCGGGTGCTCGGGGTTGATGAGAACGTTATGTTCCTGCGGAACAACGGCCGAAGGCACTTGCAACGCCGGGGCAGAGTTGTCACCGTTCTGCTCGCTGATCACTCGGAAGAACGAAATAACAAACACGTAAGGAGTAACATTTTCACTGGGCTTGGGGAGGGATGATCATCAGCCTTTCTTCCGCTGCGGCCTCGACGGACTTGCGCGAATACGGCATGGGGTGATAGTGGCCGTCGGCCCAGCCTTCCCGCAAGTCTCCATAGTGTGGATCACCCGGAACACCGGACTCTCCCGGCACATTCGTCATCACCGAATGATCCCAGTTGCTCAAATCCAGAATTTCGCGGTAGCTCGCGCCATGCGTTTGGGCGTAATGCAGTCCACCGGTGGCATTGACAGTATAGGCATCTCCCGGACGCGAGTGGGCTGGCAAGTCCCAGGCTGCCACTCCTAAAGGATGACGGAAGTAGGCTTTGTGCAAGTGCCCCCACTGCCATTCCGTCTGGTCCGGCCCTAAGCGTTCACGAAGCTCTGTCAGACTGGCTGCCAGCGTCTTTTCGAAAATGGCATCTTTCTGCGGGCTCGCCTTCAACTCCTTGAGCAGAACATCGGGAGCTAGCCGAATCGAAGCAATCCCTTGTGGAAGGATCGTGCGATGGATATGCTCAATCCACACCTCATATATCAAAGCTGCCTTCGAGTTCATGCTGACGTTGCAATCCCAAGCCAGCAGTAATGCTCGCAGGTTTGCCGCTTCGCTGCCTTCCGTCGGATGCCAGTCCTTTAACATCGCAAGAAAAGCACGAGCCGGAAGCGAAACCGTATCCTGCTGCATGCGGACAAAATCATCGACATCGAACTTTCGCCCGCTGGTCAACATTTCGACGATGCGGTCATAACGGGTTGGGGGCGCCCACGCATAGCTCAGAACATGCGGATAGCCCGGCGGAAGAATATTGTGATTGGCAGTTGCCACAAAGTGCCGGGCCGGGTTGTAAGCAGTCGGATTCTCGGTGACCGGCAGAAATCCCGACCATTCATATTCTCCAGAATCACCCGGAACCGGAAACAGCCCCGCCCACCCTTGGCGAATCGGAGCTTGGCCGGCTGCAATCCATCCGATATTGCCCTGGCGATCCGCGTACACCAGATTCTCGGACGGAATTTTATAGCTGGCGACGGCCGCGCGAAACTCCTGCCAGTTTTTAGTGCGCGCCAACTTCAATGCCGGTAAGTAGCCCGCGCCCCCCGCTGTGGTTCCCACCCATCTCAGGGCATACGCCCGATGAAGAGTATCATCTTCATAAATGACCGGACCATGACGCGTATACTTCAGTTCCACCGTGCGACGACCTTGCCCTTTGACATCCACCGACTGCTGCTCCACTTCAAACTTCTGCCAATTCCCTCGATACCAGTACTGAGTCGCGTCGGACGGGTTCACCTTTTCCACATACAAATCCTGTTGGTCGATGCCGACAATCGTGAAACCCCAGGCGATATTCTCGTTGTGGCCTAATGCAATACCGGGCAGCGCAGGTTCTCCCGCCCCGATGACATCCCAGCCCGGTGCAACCAAATGAACGGTTTTTCGTAGCGAAGGCAGTTCGATTCCACGATGTGGATCATTCGCCAGCAGTGGTTTGCCCGTGCGCGTCATGGTTCCATCAACCACCCAGTTGTTGCTCCCCTGCTCGCCGGGAAAATAAACCGCGCCAATCGCGGCGAGGTAGTCCTTAATAATGGCAGGTGTAATATCGGCAACAGCCAGACCTTTCGGCAAGACCAGCGGAATCGACGGCTCCGGGGGAAAGAGTCGATTGTCGGTTTCCAGCCCAAGCTTTTTCACATCCAGCGTTCGGTTCACTTCCGCCAAAAGGTTTCCCGTCATCAATAAGCCCGCCACTCGCGCCGTCACGTCTTCCGGAACCCACAACCCCGGGTCGAAGCCCGCCTTCTGAAACTCAATGGGGCGCTGGTTACCGAGTGATTGAATATAGGCGTTGATGCCGTTTGTAAACGCGGTAGCAATCGCCTTCGCATCGGGTGAGTAGCTCTGCCACTCCTGATCCCAATCGCCTCGATAACGAACCAAGCGTGCGATTCGATCACGGCTGACATACTTTGGTCCCAGCACCTCAGCCAGCTTGCCGGTGCCAATCCTTCTCCATAAATCGAGTTGAAAGAGCCGGTCCTGAGCCGTGATGTAACCTTGCGCAAAGAATAGATCATCGGAGTTCTTTGCGTAAATGTGCGGAACACCCCAATGGTCGCGGATGACTTCGACCGGAGCCCGAAGACCTGTCAGTGACAACTGCTTCGACCGAAGGGCTGTCCGGGTAGAAAGACCAACTACTGCCAGGCACAGAGAGCACAAACACACCGCAAACCATCGCCCTGGATTTAACATCTTCCAAGTCTAATCTGGAGTGCTTAGACAGTTCAATCTCGGGGCGGCCCGACACGCCCGAGAACGATACGATCATCACGTTTCGATTATCGTCAGCAGGTGAAAGCTCAACGTCGCCGAATATCGAGATTACAAATTTTCCAACCGAATCGATTTTCAAGCATATTGATCTCTATGGGAGAGTTAAATCGAGGTGATCAAACGTTTCACCGAGGCCTCTCGCGAGACACAGTTCTTTGGCTAAGGATTTGCCCGTTGATCGCGCCTGGATTACAGGCAAAACGCAAAATGACCAGATAAGGGCAATGAGCGGATTTAATGAGGTTCAATTTCCTGTTGGCCGACAACTCAGGGCTTGCGCTAACTTGGCAGGCATGCACGACTTCGAAAGCAGGATACGACATGCGCGTTTGACGCCTTGACGCTCCATGCGCGGGGATGCGCCTTTTAGGGACAAGTAGATCAGTGTCGCTCTGGTGGTAACGGCAGCGCTCCCATGCACATTGGTGCGCAACTGGTGTGCGAGGGGGTCGGCGGCCGACAAAAAGGTAGACTTCTGGTTCAGCGATATCGCAGCTCAGTAATGAGACAACGGCGCGGAGAGCCTGAACTCGTCAGATGGTGAAAAGAAATCTGCTACAACGCAATTTGTGGAGCCAATGCACGTGTTGCTGATCTCCCAGCCAAACGTATGGAATGATCTAACGGAGTTGATGAGAATCCAACATTTACCTATAAAATGGGTGACGGTAGATCAACGGACTCACCGAATCGGAGTGCAGAAGCACAGTCCGTTACCGTCGGGATCTGTTACCGCAAATTCACGCAAGCCCCAGGTTTGATTGATCGGCGCAGTATGAATCGGAGATGCAGGCCGTTTTGTTGTGTCCAAACCCCTAGCGCGAAAGGTCGCGTAACGCTCATCGACATCCTCCACATAAACGCGCTGGAGCGAGCCGAAGACACCGTCTCCTGCATGCCGCGAGAGTTGCAGTTCGGCCCCCTCCATCACCAGATGAGCGATTCCATTAGCCGTCTCCTGCTTTTCTTGGCTGGGCCACCGTCGCTTGAAATCAAGGATTTCCGTGTAGAAATGGAGAGAGCGTTCTAAATCATCAGACTTGATCACAGGAACAATCTTCATGGTTTTCCCCAGACGGCTGGACAAGACAGTATGATACTGGATCGGAACGCACACACGACCAGATTAGTCCTGTAAGTTGACACAGCAATTGGAATGGGCGTTTTCTCGGGACAATCTGTTTATGATTAGCGCGACGGCAATAGGTGCGCAAGCAACATGGCACAGGTGCTGAAATGACAGACCCCGGATTGTATTCTAAACTGCTCGCTATGAAGCTGGAAGATGAACAGCTCCATTCTGAGCTGAGCGAAGCGGGTGCTCTGACAGGGCATTATGTCCCGAGTTTACAAGCGGTTCACGAGAAGAACGCTGCTCACCTGCGCGAAATTCTTGCAGAACATGGTTGGCCCAACGAAAGGAAAGTCGGTCCTGAGGGTGCCTATGCAGCTTGGCTGATCGTGCAACACGGGATAGGCGATCCAAGGCTGCAGCGGGCGGTACTTCTATTACTGAAGGAAGAAGCTGCGGAGGGACGTGTCCCGGCTTGGCATGCGGCCTACCTGGAGGATCGAATCGCCATGTACGAACGGCGTCCGCAACGGTTTGGTACGCAGTGGCTGGACGATCCGATAGATGGACGCACTCGCCCTTGGCCGATTCAGGAGCCCGACAAGGTGAACAGCCTTCGCATGACGGTAGGATTGGGGCCTCTGCCATCTGTCCCCGAGCCAGGTCCCGACTTACCCCTTCAGGAACAAGAGGTCCGGCGAGAAAACCAGCGCTGGTGGCAGGATTGGCTGACGAGTCGGGGTTGGTAGCCCAGCTATCTCACCATGATTCGTACTGAGAAGTTCGCATCGATCCGATAATCCAAATCCTATTCCACTAAGCCGTTCACACCCTCATGGATGAATAAAATTTTGATTGTCGCTGTGAAATGTGATGAGAAGGGCTGGTGGAGACTAAAGCATGAGCCAGCAAACTCGAAAGATAAGCACCAAGAACGGATTTAGCGGCTTCAGCAAAACACTCTTGACATAGGAGCGTCAATGCCTGCAGCGAGGCGTTGTTTGGATCGCTCAAAGTCGAACGGCTGCATGGTCAAAGTTTCGCAACGCGCCGTCAAGCCAAAGATGAAGTTCTCCATTGGCTGTTCTGGTACAACCGGGAGTGGCTCCATTCGACACTGCATTACAGAAGCCCGGTCGAATACGAACAGATCTGGGATCAGAAGGCAATCGCTATCGCCAGTTGACAGTTAAGTTATGGGATACGGATTTTAAGGGTAACCTCAGTTTCCATTTGCAGCAGAACGCTGCACACTATGTGCCGCGCCTGGAGAGGCGCCGCGAGGTGGCGGCGGACCTGCGCGCCGTCTTTGAATCCATGGATCGGGTAGAAGCCGAGCGCCGCTTGCGCCAAGCCGTCGACAAGTATGCGCAAAAAGCCCCGAAGCTCAGCTCCTGGCTGGAGGCCAATGTGGCCTAGAGCTTCAAGATTTTTGCGTTCCCACCGACGCATCGCCGACGGCTGCGCACCTCGAATCTGATGGAGCGCATCAGCAAAGAGTTAAAACGGCGGACACGGGTGGCGACCTTATTCCCGAACGAGGCTTCGCTGCTGCGCTTAGTCAGCGCCGTCTTAATGGAGATTAGTGAGGAGTGGGAAACCGAGAAAGCTTATTTGGGAATGACTAACTTGCACTCGTCAGAATAAGGTTAAATAAATTTACAGAAAAGATGTTGCTTTATCAGACCCGTGGCAGACTTTGAATCAGCAATGTCCCAGTTGCCGTCGAGATTGATGATCTGCCACGCTGAGGATGGCGCGAATCCCGAACACGCACCGCAAAACAGCAGGAAAATGACTGCTGAATTCTTCATTTCTTCCTTTGTGATCCGAAGGGAGCTGGCAGCAGGGCATCGGTCAGAACAGCAGCTTGAGAGCTAACTGAATTTGCCGGGGTGTGCCCACTGTGCTGCTGATTGTGCCGAATGCCGCGTTTCCTAAAGCGCCATTCGGATTCGCAAAGCTGGGCGTATTGGTAATGTTATAACTTTCGGCACGGAACTGAAGCTGCCAGTTTTCCCGAAGCGGAAAGTTCTTGAATAGCGACAAATCAAGGTGCCTCTGATCGGGACCATACAAAATGTATGGCGCTGAATTGCCAGCCGTGTAGAGGGCCTGGCCCACAAAGGCATTGATATCGAACCATTCGTGGATCGACGCATTCGCCAAGCTGCCGCTGGCGATCCGATTGGGACGGTCCGAGTTTCCCGTAGCTCCGACGTTGGCGCGCTGCGTATTATTTGTCACGGTAAACGGTAAGCCTGTCTGATAGACAAAGATTCCATTTAACTGCCAGCCGCCTAGCGCCGCTTTCGCGATGCCGTGAGCGGACTGGCCGACAGGCAGCGCATAGTTCGCCGTGATCGCAATGCGATGGCGCACATCGAGCGAGCTGTTTGAATACTCCAGGTTCCAATTACTTTCCACTGCGGGACTGTTGCCGGTGAGTGAAGTGCCGAGGGCGTGAGCCCAGGTGTAGTTACCACCGAGAACGAGACCGTGTGAGTAGCGATGTTCGAACGTGGCCTGTAAAGAGTGATAGTTCAGCGTGCCGGAATCACTCACAAAATTGATGGCAGTCACCAGGGGGAGCACGCCATAGTAGGGACGCCGGGGTTGCACCGCACCGGGGCCGGGATTGGGCTGATCAATATTCGGATAAATCCCGAGCTTACGCGTTAATTCTCCGACATAGCCGACGGCCAACACGCTTCCAAAGATCTCCTTTTGGATCTGGAAATTGATCATATGCGTGTAGGTGGGATGAAGGTTGAAGTCGTTCACTCCGGAGAGATTGCCGCTGACCGGATTAGCAGGCGTCAGCGTGGGCGGAGCAAAAGGATTCGACAGGCTAATCGCAAAGGGATACGGAGCGCTGTTCGTGTATTGTTGAGTGCTGACAAAAGGCGGGTTCTTCAAAAAGCTCTGGGACATGTATTGTCCAGGGATAAAAGAAAGTCCGTAGCCGCCGCGAAGAACGGTGCCGTGCCCCAATTGGAACGCAAATCCTACGCGGGGCTGCAGATTGTCGTAGTAGGTTTTAATGCCGGCGGTCGATGAAACGCCATTCCGGCCGGGAATAGCCATCTGGAAGGTGCTTAAGTTCAGATTCGATATGCGGTTCGCCACTTCCGTGTAAGGCGTGAAGATGTCGTAACGAAGACCGAGGTTGAGTGTCAGCCTGCTCGATGCTCGCCAATCATCCTGAAAATAAGCGCTAGGCTCCCAGGTCCGATAGCCGGGAAAGACGGGATTGTCAATGAGGTTATCGGTGTCGACTGCTCCCAGTAACAAAGATGCGATACTGTAGCCGCCTACGCCTCCTCCATTGTTAGTTTCGGCTGCATTGAATCCTACCACTCCTTTGGGCGATTGGCCCTGAGCTTGAGTAAATTGCCGCCGAATGAGACCCGCGCCGAATTTGAGATTATGCGCGCCCGTGCTGTAGGTGAACGCACCCGTATATTGAAACGTGTTGTCGATCTGAATAATGGGAAGATACTGTGCATCACCCAGACTGTCGTAACCGGCGGGCTGGACCTGGGTAAGACCGCTTGAGGTCAGGCTGTGATTCGCGTACGGAATCCCAAACTGCTGCGATACATTGTTGCCGAAATTCAGAGGCTGCGTATGAGCAGCATAACGAACCCATCCCGCCTTCAACTCCAGCAGCAGCGTGGGGGAGAAGATATGGACGTAGTCAAGCTCAGTTCCTTGCGCCCGCTGCAGGGAAGGACCCGGATAGGCCGTGCTCCCGCCCGGCTGGATTGTTCCGACCGGCGGCAGATCTCCGGGAAGAAAAGAAGTCGTGTCGTTGAAAGAGTAGCGACCGTAGAGAAGATTCCGGTCATTAAAGTGATGATCGACACGGGTATCAAAGGTGCTGTAATTCTGCGTCTTTGCGAAGGCAGAAAGGTAATTGTTGGCCAGCCCCGGCTGGTTGGGTGTCGGATACAGGTTCAGATAGTTGACTGCCACTGGATTAAAGGAACTGACGGGTATCGTGTCATTAGGAAAGGCAGTACGAGAATACGCGCCGGGATTGGGCTGCACCAAAGTCGAAGGATCGTAGACGGTAGCAACGCCATTGAAATTACCCGCCTTCATGGCTACTGTCGGAACACTGGCGGTGTACGGCTGGCCTTGCACCTGCCGGAAGCCTTCGTAGTCACCAAAGAAGAAGGTCTTGTTCTTGATGACGGGACCGCCCATGCTGCCTCCAAACTGGTTTTGGCGGTACTCGGGTTTTGCGAGCGTGAAGAAGCTCCTGGCGTCCAGCTTGTCGTTTCGAAAGTAGTTATAGGCCGTGCCGTGAAATCCATTTGAGCCTGACTTAGTCAGCAGATTAATAACACCGCCGGACACCCGGCCTACTTCTGCCGTGAACAAAGATGTTTGCACGCGCATCTCGGCCAGCCCGTCGATGGATGGACGGAGAATGGCAGTGCCGATCGCGCGATCATTGTTGTCCATGCCGTCGACCATATAATTGTTTACCTGACTGCCTTGCGCGCCGACGGCAATCGTGGCGGTTTGCCGACGGTCATCGGGCCGCGTACCGCTGGAAAGCGCATTGGGCGCCCCGGCGTTTGTACCGGGCGCCAGTTGCGCCAGCATGGTGAAGTTCCGTCCATTTAACGGCAAATCCTGCACGGCCCTTTCCGTGATGGTGCTGCCTAAGGAGGAACTGTCTGTCTGCAGAGCTGGCGCTTGCCCCTGAACTTCGACGGTCTGATTCATTTCGCCCACTTGCATCTGGGCATCGACGCGAGCGCGGTCGCCTGAAGCCAGTGTTGTATTGGAGATGGTGACAGCCTTGAATCCTGATGCTTCGACGTGAACTTCATAGCGGCCAATCGGCAGCAGCGAGACGACGTACTCTCCGCTAGCATTGCTGCTGGTCTGCCGAGTGGCCTGGGTATCGATGTTGATTACCGAGACTTTAGCATTCGGAACAACGGCCCCACTCCTATCAGTGACCGTTCCGACGATGTCGGCGGTTGTTACCTGCCCCCCAGCAAAAGGACAGCAATAAGATAAGAGCAGGACAAAGATGACGGGTATTACTAAACGGGTTCGAGACATAAAACAACCTTTCTGAAGCGCAAACGTTCGCTATCAACCAAAGCACCAGCGTGGTGACTGTCACAATATCTGTCCCTATAAAAACTATCATCACTGAATGGAATCGATAATTTCTAGGAAGGGAAGCAACCAGGTTACACTGACGTTACGAGCGTTACGCCAGCACCAAACGGAACGGATTTGAGTTTTCGGACCATACGACCTGGAAGGGATCTGTCAGAATTGGTTCAGGAGGAACGGCGTCAGGATGGTCTCGAAAGGGAG
>CAXUBB010000007.1:0-30373 GCA_964249105.1 uncultured Bryobacteraceae bacterium
TCCAACTGGCGCTGGTGGGAGTGAAATGGCGTGGAAACGCGGATACCGCACGAACCAGTTCCGCACCTTGTCCACCTAGTGGGTAGCGTAGTTGTCCATCACGATATGCGCTTCGGCATCCTTGGGAACGGGGCGGCTGTCATCCAAACGCACGCCGGATGCGCACAATTGCTATCTGGGACAGCCCCAACCATGAGAACAATTCCTGCCAAAACTATACTGGTCCTTAATTTTCCTCCCGGAGGCTGGCAAAATCAGGCCAACTTTGGCCCGGCGGTGAGCATCTTCATCAGTGTTTTCGTCGCGCCGCTCAGAAACGCGCGGCGACGACGGATCAGTACGACCGGAATCGTGGTTCGCATAGCGGTGAGGCGAAATATGCGCAGACTGCCTGACCGGAGTTCCTCCTCGATGCTGCTAGTCGGCAGGAGCGCCAAACCGAAACCGGCTTCGACCATGCGCTTCTGCGCTGTCAGGCTGTCGATCGGGATGATCTCTGACGCTCTGAGGCCGCACATAGCGAGCCGGTGCTCTAAAGCAGACGAGTATGGCTCCGGCGGAGCGCCAGGTCGCAAGGGGAACGTAATTCATCGCTCGCCGAGCAATACCCCGGAAGAAACCTATCGCACGCGTGCAAGCCGATGGCAGGGCGAGCATACCGGCACCATTGGTTCGTGGTAAAGCGCGGACGATACGAGGTCCGGATGGAGGTCGAGTTCGTAACGTAGGCATAGCGTGGCGTCGCCGCGGCGCACCAAGTCGCCGATTTCCGCGCTGAGCGCCGTTCGAACCTAAAATCGATTTCAGGGCACGCTTCGCGAAAGCGACGCAGACGGTCTGTCAATTTGCTGATAACGAGCGTTCCGACGACTGCGAGAGATGGATGCGGCGACTAATCGCTGGCTGAGAGAGATGGCGGCTCGAAGATGCCCGGGTGAATCCTTTCTGCCGGACAATTGCGAGGAACGCTACTACGTGATCGAGATCCACTAGTCATCAGCATCGCAAATGACCGATCCAACACCAATGCATTGGACACATTGTGCAGTTCCGCTTACGATGCGAACAGGAGGTTCTGAATGAGAGCGAACGATATCCGATGCACTGAAGCTGTGCGGCACGGCGCGTAACGGGCGCGAAGCAGTCGTCGTGGCTGCTGCTGCGGAAGCGCTGGCCGAGGGCCTTGGACTGCGGAGTGAATTCGATCCCGGGCACGACGATTCGCCTGGAACGATCGCGTTTCTCCGCCGGATGGGTGCTACAGCCGGTGAAATCGAAGACGATGATTTGGTGCGCGCCAACGCGGTTATCCACGTCGCCTCCGTAAACGCCGGATCGGTCACAGAGTTCTGCAACGGACTGATACGCCTGCTCGGCCAGACGATCTCGCCGCGTATCATTGGCGGAGGCCTCCGGCCGACGAACTACACAGGAAATGCGACGCACAATTTTGCCTATGCGCATCGCGTTTTGCAGCAGCCAGGCACAGTCATGCCCAATGGCTTCCTCGTTCCTATGAGCAAGACGGCCAGTTGGTGGGAGAAGGACTGGATGGAACGCCACACCTATTTCTTGCCCCGCTACGACGAGTCTGGCCACAGGTTGAATGAAGGACACGCCCTCGCCGCAACGGCGGGAATAGCATGTCTCATGCGTCGCACGTACAAGAACGCGTCGGAGCCCGCGCCTGCCGGAGCTTACGATTTCATCAACTACTTCGAGTGTGCCGATGAAGATGTCTCCACGTTCCACAAAGTATGCACGGCGTTGCGCGACACTACCAAGAATCCGGAATGGAAATTCGTCAGCGAAGGGCCGACATGGCACGGTCGGCGTGTACCGACATGGGCTGGGTTATTCGATTGAAGTCCATACACGATGTACGTGACTACCATAACCACAAGGAGAGGTATAGAACTTCAGTAAGCGGGGCGGCCGGTAGTTACCAATGTCCTCGCGTGATGGTCGCGCTCCCTTTACCGGAATACCTGATGGGGGTCACTACTCCATTGGTCAAAATATTGCACGTTAAGGGAACTGAAGCCCTGGCGGGCTCCGCGTGGGTAGGCCGGGGGCACTGAAATTCTACGCTGCGCTGCTTTCGGCGACCTATCGGGAACTTCCTGGGGCTCTGCGTCGAGTACCCGCCAACGCTTTTCTCTTCAATTTGACTTGATTGTAATCAACAGCGGCTCGAACGAGATTTTTTAGAGCGCACTCATTAATCTTATCGCCTTCGGAAAAGTCGATTGCTCGCCACACCTTGCCTCCGAAGCCCGCGTTGAAGAGCTTGTCGGGGTCCGGGAGGCTCACTCCGTGGGAAAAGGTCAGCTTCACCTTCTCTTTATGGGCGTTGCCGACCGCGATTATCCCGTAGCGAGACCACACTGGGCTTTCCATCCACTTCCATTCCTCAACTATCTCCCGGTCGGCCTCAAAGATGGTCTTGCGGACGCTCGCAAGCGTTTTGCCACGCCAGTCTGTGAGTTCTGCAATCAGTTGGTCAATACGTTCCGATGGATTCATTGGATCTTTATGCCTCAAATTCGCGTGCCGTTTTCATAACCGATCTCTTCGAAACAAATCGTCGAAGGACATGGCCTTTCCGCATCCACAATCCCGAAAAGAGCATTCTTCCATTCACGGCTTTTGAGCCGTCTGAGGCGGCCAGTTGGACGTTTGAATACCGAATTGTTGGGCGTACTCCGCGTTCAGCCGCTGCCAGCCGAACTTCATCGCCTCGCCACCCACGATGCGGCCGAGGGGAGTTCCGCTGAGAAGGCGATCCAGAACATCGAAACAAATGTGCCACCCGGCAGCGCCCATGGCGATGAAGCGGCGATCGATGTTGTGCCACAGCGTCAGGCGCGTGCCGCCACTCCAGGCTTCGAGTTCCCATCGTAGATCGTCGTACTCCAGCGCCTTGGGCGCGTCGGCTCGCGTCACGGTTGTTTCCTGCGGCGTGGGCGCTCCCACCCAGGTAAGTTTCACCGTGCTTCCCACCGCACCCAGGTTCCCATCGGCTTCAAAGGGCGCCCACTCGCGCAGATGCGCCGGGTCGGTGAGCGCCTGCCAGACCTTTTCCGGCGAGTGGCGCAGTTCTCGGACGAGAATGAGCGTCCACTTTTCTCCGTTCTTTCGCACCTCGGCCCCGCCGGACGGACCCGGTGTGTACTGCTCGCGATCGGTCATTTTCTTCTCCTTGTCTTCCTTTTCGTTGTTGTGGATGGATCCAGGCGGTCGAGGTGGCGTTCGAGAGCATCGACGTGAGCGGACCAGAACCGACGGAAGGGGGCCAGCCAGGCATCCACCTCTTGCAGTGGTTCCGGTTTCAGCCGATAGAGACGACGCTGTGCGTCCACCGTGGATTCCACGAAGCCGGCCTCGCGCAGCACGCGCAGGTGCTTGGACACAGTCGGCTGCGGCATCCGAAGCTGACGCTCGATCTCTCCCACCGACTGTTGTGACGAGACCAGGAGACTCAAGATCGCGCGGCGGTTCGGCTCCGCAATAATTTCGAACACAGATTCCACTCTCTTAATATACTTTTTAGCGCATATGCCTGTCAAGGTATAAATCGCAGAGGCCCATAGCTTTTTAGTGGACCGGTTCGCTGGTAGGAAACGACCAGTCGCGCAGTGTACAGGAATCCGGTGCCGGGCGAACTGTAGGGGCCTCTAGGAGAGTTTCCGGGAACGCAGCAGCCGGATAACTGGGGTGCGGCTAACCCGAGTTGCTTGGCGATGGCCCGTTTACTGGTCCCGTCCTACGAAGCCGTTTCATTTCCGGCACGAGTTTACCTGCGGTCATTGGCCGCCCATGCGGTTTCTCATCCTTTCGTGCTTGATCGATTCACGCCTTCGCCAAATGGCATGTGAAGGGTGAGGAATTGAGGGCAGCTTCTTAAAAGTGCTCCCAAGTGTTGACATGACACTTAGTGTCATCTATACTGTTTTTGGAGCGCCCGCCCCGGCGCTCATTGGCAAAAGAAAGGCAACTTCTCTTGAGAACACTGATTTTCCTGATGTCCGCGACTGTTCTGGCAATTGCGGCCGATAATGCCTCGCTGAGCGGTAAATGGCAGATCCATAACAACATCGCAGGCAATGAAAGCGATCATGCTTGCACCTTCACGCAGAAAAATAGCGATTTGACTGGTGAATGCAGCTCTGACAAGGGCACGGTGAAAATCACTGGGAAAGTCGACGGCAAGAAGGTTACTTGGACATACAAGTCCGACTATAACGGCAGCCCACTGACCGTGAACTATGAAGGCACGGTCAGTTCAGAGAACAAAATCAGCGGAAGCGTCAGTGTTCCTGAGTTTTCAGCCGATGGTGATTTCACCGCAACCCCTTCCAAGTAGGACCGAGTACTTCTCATGACGAACACCGTCTGGAGAGTTACGCCAAGATCTAACTTCCAGAATTGGTAAGCCCGGCTAGCCGCGAGATCGTGCCGATGTTTCGGGATTGATCGTCACGGTGAATAGGTAGCTCCCCGCCGGCAGTTGATACACATTTCCTCCTATTGTAAGTACCTTGTGATTACGCCGGAGAGCGATTCCATCCAACTGGTAAGACGCTGCCTCTTCAGTTGACAGATGCAACGTTCCTGTTGTGTTTGGAGGAATCGTGACTCGCCAGACTGCCTGCCTACCCGTCATGGTCCAGGCTGAGGAAACTTGCCCGTATCGGGACTTGTAAGAAAAGTCGAGACTGCCGAGTCGGGAGTCAAATTGAGGATGCAGATCAATGGTGTGGAAACCGGCGTCCGACACGACAGTATCGATCCCTGCCGCGTAGCGGTAAATCCATTCCGCAACGGCGCCGTACGCGTAGTGATTGTAGGAATTCATGCTGGGGTCATCGCGCATCTGATCGCCGTTCCAGCGCTCCCATGTCGTCGTCGCGCCATGCTCGATGAGGTAGCCCCACGACGGGTAAGCATTATTCAACAGGAGGCGGTATGCGACGTCGCTGTACCCTGTATCGGACAGCACTTCCAACAAATAGGGCGTGCCCAGGAAGCCGGTACCAAGCAGCCAGTGATTCTCTTCGATCTTCTTTACCAGTTTCTGGGCCGCCGCCGCGCGCAGTTGGTCTGGAAGCAAATTCATGTGCAAAGCAAGAACGTAACCGGTCTGCGTTTCCACCGGAGTGTTCAGGGCCTGCGTCGTCGATAAAAGCGGCGCTATCGTTGGCGGCGGAATGCTGGGAAAGGTATCGACGGTTCCGACGAAGCCGTCGGAATGGACATAAGCTTTGTTGAAGGACGTCTTGATGTTGTTGAAGAGATCGCCGTATTTCTGCGCATCAGCCATTCTGCCCGACGCAATCGCCATATCCCGCATCTTCGAAACGTCATACGCCCAATATGCCGTAGCGACAAGATCTTCCGGCGTGGTCCTCGTCGGCGTGAGCCAATCGCCAAACGGGATACCGAACTCTTTCCTCCATAGATAGTCGGGGTTCGCCTGCTGAATTGCTGTCAGATATTTTTCCATAGCTGCCCAATTCTGCTCAATAATCCGTTTGTCGGCAGTCTGTATCCAACCGGTCCAGGGGATGATGACGCCGGCATCGCTCCAGCCGGCTCCGAACCCAGGAGACGGAGAAAGCGTCCCCGGAGCAAAAATGCCGTACATGGGCGTGCCGGCCTGTGTTCCACGGAGGTCGGCCGAGAACTTCAAGGTGAAGTTATCGAGGTCCATGTTGTAGGATGCCGTTCGCCAGAAGACCTGCGCGTCGGCAGTCCAGCCGAGCCGCTCATCTCGTTGCGGACAGTCAGTCGGCAGCCCGACGAAGTTCGAGCGTTGGCCCCAAAGAATGTTACTCCAGAGCTGGTTTACCATTTTGTTGCCGGTGCGCAGTTCTGTTGTGAAGGGAGCGTCAGTGTGGAGCACAACCGCTTTGATCGCATCTAAAGTGGGCGTCTCCGCGAGGCCTGATACCTCGATATAGCGGAAGCCGTGAAATGTGAATTGCGGCTGATAGTCTGCTATCCCGTCTTCTCCAAAGATGAAGTGGTCAGTCGCCTTGGCTGTCCGCAGGTTTTCGACATAGAGCGTGCCGTCCGGATTGAGGACCTCGGCAAATCGGAACTTAACGTCCGTACCGCGAGCGCCTCGCATGTGGGCCTGCGGCACTCCCGCGAGATTCTGACCGAAATCGTAGATGTAAACGCCTGCTTCCGGACTGCTGATGCTCTTTGCCGTCAGTACCTTCTCTTCACGGATCGGCTGGAAGTACTGCGGAACAATTTCAGGCTCTACCGGAGCAATAATCTTCGCAGGCTGCCAGTGCGCATCCGAGAAAGCAGCAGTATCCCAGCCCGGCTGCACGAGCCGGGAGTCATATGTCTCGCCATCATAGATCTCCGCCGTGACGATCGGCGAGACATCGGCCTTCCACGATTCATCCGTTGCGATCCAATCGACTGAGCCGTCGGCGTGCTCGAGTCTTAACTGTGCTTTGAGCGATGGCGGTGTGTTGCCGTAGTTGTATCCCTGCCGCAACCACATCAGCGGCGTTGTGTACCAACCCGGCGCCAGATAAGCTGCAACGGCATTCTTGCCGGCCTTCACTTGCGAAGTTACGTCATAGGCCTGATAGGGAACATGTTGCCGGAAATCCATCCAGCCGGGCGCTAGAATCTGAGTTCCAACCGCGCTTCCATTCAGATGAAACTTATACGCTCCGAGAGCCGTGGCGTAGAGGCGCGCCGAAACAATGGGCTTCGTCAGCTCAAAATCCCGCCGCAGGATCACTACGGGACCGGTGGGCCAAGGATTTCCTATCAGAGTACTGCCAATCGGCGACGCCGGGGGATTGAAGATCTCCGCCTGACTCCACGACGAATCATCGTACTCCGGAGCAAACCAATTTCCATTCGGATTCAAGGAAGACTTCCATTCTTGAGCGTTGCTGGTAAACAGGGCGACAGAGCCGTCTTCCGACTCAATGTAAATACACGCACTCATGGGTGTTCGCGTGTCAGGAGGCGATGCCAGCGAGCCCCTTACGAAATAACGCGTCACGCCGATGCCGACAAGATTACTGCCCTCGTGTACTTCTGCCGTTATGTCCTTGCGGGTATACGTCTGCCACGGCATTTGCCGCCAGCGGGGAAACGGCTGAGCCTCAAGTACCGCGCTACCATTGATCCAGGCCGCCGCCGTGTCCTGTCCAGTGACATAAAGGACTGCTCGCTTAAGAGGTTTTGTCACATTGAAGCGGAATCGGAAGTCGTGCAGCGTGTCCTGGGCGCCGTTGAAACCCGGTACCGCGGGATTCGTGATCCATGCCGCGCTCGACTCGCGAATACGGCGTTGCTCCTCTTGCTCGTAGCCAATCCACGCGGCCTTCCAATTACTCGGGGCAAACAGGCCCGTTTCCCACCAGCTAACGTCGCTTATAGGATAAGGATGTCTGTTGTTATCCCATACTTTGACCCGCCAGTAATAGCGCTTCTGAGAAACAAGCGCACTACCTTTGTATCCGATATTGAGGGACTCGGGCGATTCGACTCGCCCGCTGTCCCAAACGTCCGGCTTTCCGTCCGTGAGCAAAGCAGGATTGCTGGCTACCTGGATTTGATAGGCCGTCTGAGCCGCTCGCCAGCGAGAATCCTGCAAACGCCACGAAAACAGCGGTGTCGGATCATCAATCCCCAGTGGTTCGACCAGAGAGTTACATTCCAGTCCGACCGGCTTGCCGGGGGAAGCGTCGGCAGCCGTGGCCTCAAGGCCGCCCAATAACCATGGAATGACGATAATCGCGATTGATAACTGTTTTGCGATCTGCATAAGTGCTGCTGTCATTATTAAACTCTTGCTGAACACGTCTGTCCTGGTTCGTCGCGCATCTGCGGTCGAGTCTTCCAATCGCGGCGACATGAGCGATATTAATAGGACGTGCTCACTATGAACCAGCAATTATGTACTGAGGAACAGAAATTCATCGGCAACTTGCGTTTTGCGCTTTGCGAACCTTGAGGAATGTAATACTTGCAGGCGGCAGCTTCATTGGCCCTGAAGCTGTCGAAAGTCCCGCCAGTTTGGGAATGGAATCGTCAGGTCCGAGTTTCAACTCTTTTCCATTTAGCGCGACGCGAGCGCTTTCCAGTTCAGAAGCCGTCATGGTGTACCGCTCTGACGCCGTTGAAACGGTAAGCGTCTTCGCTTTCTCTCGATCGGTATTGATGGCCAGGATCGTGACGCCTCCAGGAACGTCGCTCATGCAGTGCGCATACACGCGCAAGCCTTCGGTTGGTGATGACGCCGGTTTCAGCACAGTCGTTCCCATGAACCTGCGCCAAAGCAGCGCTGCCCAATAGTTAGGACGAGGCGCGAAGCTGGTCTCGTCGAGAAGTCCATAGTCGCTTGCTGCCAGCGTATTGTGCGCCACTACCAGGACACCCTGCTGCGCCAGAGCGGCATGTTGATCGAGGTACCGGAATGTGTCCAGAAAAGTAGAAGCCCAGGGATTGCCTCCACAGGCCGCATCCGCCGTCTCGGTAACCCACATCGATTTGCGCGGTTCGAATCGATTTCGTAATCCCTTGTAATAGGCAGTGACGGAGTCCGGACGGGATAGCCACTCCGGCGAGAGTGCCGCTGCAGCCGTGGTTCCAAATGGCGTATTGCTTCCGCCGCATCTTTGCGAAGCCGCGACGTAGATGTGGTACGAGAAGACATCGTAAACCGAACCCGTCGCCTGCAGCAACGCCTCACTGCCGGCTTTGGTTTTGTTCACTGCGGCTCCCAAGGGACCGCCTTCGCCCGTAGAACCAGGGCCTAGGAACAACGTTTCAGGTGTCGTCTGTTTGAGAAAAGGTCGAAAGGCAGCGATGTCTCGCGCGTAAGCTGCCGCATCATAATCCTTCGGCGTCCCTCGTGAAACAGCCGCGAAGTTCGGCTCATTCATAAACTCGGCAGCAGCAATCTTTCCGCCCACGGATTTCGTGTACGCAAGGAAACGGCGGGCCTGGTCTGGCGTCCAAATGCCTTCGGCGTTGCGAGTCCCTGGACTGGTTGCAAATGATGTGATGATCTCGGCATTTACCGCCTTCGCGAAATCGACGACTCCCTTCCATGCCTCGCGTGTAAGCACACCCATAAATCCTTCCGGGGGCGCTGCAGGAGCCGATCCGTTCGAGTCATGGAAATAAGTGCTGTTTGCCCAGGTTCCGCTGACTCGCATGTACGACGGCCCCAACGCCGCAGCCAGTTTCCGCAATCGGGCATTGCTGAGATCAATGGACGGCCTATATTGATATAGGCCTGCACCTGTTCCCGAACCCGACCGGTCGGCCCCCGGTTTCGTCGCGGATTGCGAGTCCCTGCTCTTGTAGGGCTTCCAAAACTGCCCGCCCGTGACTTCCAGCATCTCGACGTTATAAGACTGAAAGCGTTTATCGACCTCAGCGATGGCAGGGATGCTCGCGGGATCGATGGAGAGCGACGGAGCCGCCGAAAAGCAAGACGCGAGAGAGACTGTCGTCAAGCCGATGACGCGGACGATAGCGCGCAAGGAAAAGATATGCGTATTCATGTTCATGTTTTTCAGCCGGCGCTATCGGATTGATCCCTGAGTCAGAAGAAGCGCTCAGAGATACGAATGGGTCACTTAGTGCTATCTTCAGCAAGTAGGATACAACATTGCACCCGCATCCGAAACATGCTAACGTAATCTCGTGCTGAATTCGTCTGTGCAGGCAAACCAGGATGCGACACAATCCAACAGCCAGCGCCCCTCGCTGCAAGCGCGCAAGCAGCAATTAGTGCGGAACGCCATTTGGGATGCGGCTATTGACCTATTCGCCGAAAAGGGGTTCGACGAAACAACCGTTGATGACATTGTGGAAGCAGCGGGCGTGTCCCGGCGTTCCTTTTTTCGTTACTTCTCCTCGAAGAGCGACTTGATGACGCAACGGGGAACGATGGGCTATGAGGCATTGGTCACCGCGGCGATAGAGAGTTGCCCTCCGAGTTACTCGGTTCCGGAAGTCTTGAGACAAACCGTCCTTCAAGTGGCGCGACAGTTAGCGGGAGAGCCTCGGACGCGCCAAATCATGGCGATTGCGGCCAAGTACCCCAGCGCGCGAGAAGCATTGTCACGCGTGGCTCAAGCGCAGGAAGCTGTGGCCGAGGCATTCGCACGTCACTCCGGCAAAGGCTCCAAAGGCCGTATGACGGCAAGTCTTCTCGCTGCGTTGACCCTATCCATGGTTGGTACGACCGTTCACGCGTGGGTCGAGAACGGCCAGCGGGATATCTCCATCACAGTGGACCAGGTATTCGCGACGCTCGATCGCCTGCTGTGTCATTCCAGCGAACCGGGCAAAGAGAAACGAAGTCAGTCTGCGGCCAGTAATTATAAACCAAAACGAATCCCGCATTGAGTAGGCACCAAATGTTGAGTTTGGCATTTAATGCCACATATAATGGCGGCGATGCATCGCTTTATGCTGGCCTGCGCGACAAGTGTGATGGCACTCTCTTTGTTTGCCGTTGCACCTGCCTCTGCCCAACAGAACAACACTGAATCAAAGGCAGGCGTTGGACAATATGCCGATCCGCTGCTCAAAGAGCCGTATGTAGACCTTGACGAATGGCGCGATAAGCCAGTTCGACACCGCCATGTGCATGGTGGCTTCCAGGGAAGCAACGCTCGATTTTCTTTCTATTTCCCGCCGAAGGAGCAGTATCAGGGAAACTTCTTCCAGCACAACACGCCCGCTCCCAGCAGCGAAAATCTGGAACAGCAGAGCGTGGGAGAGGAGGACAAGATCGGATTTTTTGTCGCGAGCAGGGCGTACTTCATCGAGACGAATGAGGGTGAGTCGGCCGTCGTAGGTATTGGTGACCCTGCAATAGCTAGGTATCGTGTCAATGCGGCTGCGGCTCGATATTCCCGAACTATCGCGGCGAAGATGCATGGCCCGCACCGAACCTACAGTTATGCATACGACGGAAGCGGAGGAAGTTTCAAAACCATCAGGGAATTTGAGAACGGTGACGCATGGGATGGAGTAGTCCCGCACGTGATCGGCTCACCCGAGACTATTCCCAACGTTTTTACGGTGCGCATGCTCGCCCTGCAGGTGCTCCACGACAAGTTTCCATCGATTCTCGATGCCGTCGAACCGGGTGGGAGCGGCGATATGCACGCTGGCCTTAACGAGAAAGAAAAGAGCGCCCTTCAGGAAGTAACGCGTCCCGTGTTGACGGCCTCATCGAGCCGTTCATCATGACATGTGAAACAACGCTTCAGCATTCCGATAGGCAATCTTCTCCTTGTCTTCCTGGCTGACCGGCAGGGTCTCCAAAAAGCGCCGGGCGCCCGCTAGAGTGAGATACGGGTAGTCTACGGAATAGAGAATTCGATCAGACCCAACGACCTTGTGAATGAATTCGAAGTGAGGCAGATTCATCATGCCGCTCGGGGTAACGTAGACGTGCTGCCGAAATGTTTCCGTGATCGAACGCGACAATCCCGTGACTTCCTGCGGAATCGTGTCATCAAGCCTCTGCAGGTAAAACGGGACCATCTCTCCCCAGTGACCGCTAATGATCTGCAGATGGGGAAACTGATCGAACTTCTTCGATAACAGAACTCGAAGCAGTTGGACACCTGCTTCGTTGTGCCAGCCCCAAGCGAAAAGCGACAGCCTCGCGGTTACTTGCTTGTCCAGGCCGCCATAATACGGCTGTTGCACTTGCGGTAGCGGATATCCCGGATGTAGATATAGGGGCACGCGGAGTTCGTTTAGTTTAGCGAAGATCGGTTCGAAGCGCGCATCATCCAAGAACAGATCGCCGGGGCGGCCGAGCAACATTGTGCCAACGAAGCCAAGCTCCTTCACTGCACGTTCCAGTTCCTCGGCTGCGGCCTCCGGGTGCTGCCAGGGCAAGGACGCAAATCCGCCGAAGCGCGAAGGGTTTGCCCGTACCGCTTCGGCCAGCTTGTCATTTGCCTTGCGCGTGAGCTGAATCTGTTGGTCGGCCGGCGTATCCTGCGGTGGATTACTGTAGGAGAGGATCTGCATATCGATCCCGTGCTTATCCATCTCCGCGATACGTCCCGCCCCCGTATCGGCCGCGAGTTTGACTGTTATTTGAAAGTTGATCGCCATAGGACGTTTGTCATCCCCATCCTCAACATTGCCTTTAAAGCTGGTGCCGACCTCGGTAAAATAACTAGCTTCGGACTGTTGTTTCGGCTGGCCTGCCTTTGACAACTCCTGGTCAACGGTATGTTCCTCGACGCAAATAATTTTCATGCTTTTCCTTCTATTGAAATTGATGCCGCGCCTGTCAAGACCTGCCTGCTGAATCTGAATTTTTGCCTTGCTGTCGTCGGGAACTCATGAGTGATTAGACTGCGGTTTCGAGGCGAGGATTTCAAACGAAGCGAGCGGAGCCGACATTCATCTCTGCATGGTTTGGTTTGTGATCTTGGCATCTGAAAAGTTCGATACTCCAGCTCGCTGCTGTAAACGGCATCGCAGTTCAGCGCGGGCACCCGCGTTGACATACCTTCCTGTTTTTTGCACAAGCCTGTCCGGTATCTGTCCTCCAAATTGAGCGATAGTGTCGGTTCAGCTAGACGGTTTGTCGCGTTTCAATGTATTCAGGGAACAGATACTTTATAGATTAATGGCAACAAACAGAGTTCGACAGACATTCGAATCATGTCCGGTACATATTGAGGGCCGTGGGGTCGGCAGTGGAGATTTGGATTTCTGAAGTCTGCCAAAGTTAAATCCGCCTCTCGGAACTCTGTCTATGGAGATGCACAGTTCAACGTTGAGAGTGGCCCCAGAAGACATGCGTGCATGGAGCGCCGCAGAATTATTGATGCACTAAGTCAATCTGCACAACTGATACGCCTGGGCTCTGTGTCAACCGGTTTAGTTCGGGTTGTACTTGTTTATAATCGATGCCATTTTTCCAGTTATCCATGGCATCCAGCGGCTGTGCTGCCGATACTAACACGAACTTTTCCGTTCCAGGATTCTGGTCCATCCGGATCCACTCGTCTCGAGCGGGAACTTGCGACGTTTCGCCATGTGTTTCAGCCAGTTGCTGTAAGCTGTTTCCGTTCTTATAAAACACCCACACCCACTGGTTCCGTTGTTGGGGAAAACGAAACCGGAAGCGGTCGCCTTTGGTAAACACCTGCTTGGCCTGATAACTGCCCTCAGCAGTTTTTTCAAAACCATCGTTCCTGGAAAGCACTGCATCCGATCCTTTCGCCTGTGCCTCCACTTGCCATTGCAATTCAGGCGATTGAGGAGGGTTACGCACTGGGTCAGAAATTGACGTTCTAGTGTCGGGCGGCGCAGCAGGAGGAATCTCGGAAGAAACATTTGGTACGAACGGATTTTGCCCTCTCAAAACAGAACGGATCAACGCAATCGGCGACAGCTTATTTACCACCTGTTGGTACCCAAATACTCCGAGCAGCGCCACTACCGCAGCTATAGCCATTCCCGCAATCATGTTTTTCTGCGTGTCCGGCACATATATCCCTTGCAAATCGCTGCCGCACTCACAGATCGACAACCCCGCATCTTGTGGAACGTCGAACATCTTGCACTGTGGGTTAACGCATTTCTTGCCGGTTAACTTTTTAAACATCCATCGTTTTCCTTTCCCAGAAATCTTCTTCAGTTCCTTATGCGTTCACTCGGGGAAATCTTTCAACCCACTTTTACTACTTTTAAGCGCGCTGCCGTTTCTAAATCATCCGCCTGTTCATCACTCAGTCCGAGTTCTCCCTGCAATGCCTGTAACTTCTGCCGCGCTTCGTCGTCGATCTCGCCACCGCCGCTCGTTAAATAGATCTGCACCATATCGCGGTATTCAGAAAAGTCAGATCCCTCCGGCTTGGTATACCCTAGCCGCGCGCGCGCCATCTGCAGTAAGCGGGAAGCCGTATCAGCTGGGATGCGTAATCGACCCTGTTTCGTCTTGAGGGCCGATTCCATCTCCGGGCTGAGCTGTCCCTTCCCGCGGGCAAGAAAATCTTCAGCCGCCTCCAGATACTTTGCTTCTTCTATAGTCAGGCCAAGGGCAGCAGGCCTCGTTGGCGCCGAAGCCTTCGTCTCAGCTTTGGCGCTTTGCATTGGCTGTTCCAGTCGTCCGTTTGGCGGCAGCGTCTCTCCCTCGCGCAAAAGACTCCGCTTTACTACCATACGGGTCCGGATAGCGTTATAACTCCGATAAACAGGATCTTCCTCGCCTAACCGGCAGCGCGCTTGAATGTCGCTCAGCAATCCGAAAAGCCTTTGTGCAAATTCAGTGCGCTTCGGTTGCGAATCGAGTTTTGCCCAAAATAATCCGGCATCCGTCGCCATCCGTTGACGCAGTTTCAGCGCCAATGGCTCCTGCGATGTCCAGAAACCAAAAGCGTCATCCCAATCGTCACCGAGCCGCTCAAAGTGCTGCGCCCCCGCTTCGTGATAGCGATACCGCACCTCATCAATCTGCTCTTTGAGATTCCGCTCTTTGCGCAGCCAGCCTTCTGCCCAGCCGAGCAGAAAGTTCTCTTCCGCTTCTTCGTGCTCGCGAAAGGCTGCTCTCGGCGTGAGCAGCAAATCTCCCAACGGGGGTTCGTATGTTTTTTGAATGTGAAGCGGGAGCGATTTCGGATATTTTACATACTGCTGATAACGGTCGCGAAGCTGACGAACCTCAGAGATCAGTCGCAACGGAAAAGCTGTCGCTTCCGAGATGAAAATAATCTGGTGACGATCGCTGATCCGCCGGATATCCGACAAACTTGTTCCTGTTGCGGCCGAAATCTCCCGGCGCACCCGCACCACCGACGGATACCGGTTCCCTTCATCGTCCATCATGGCGATCAGGCTGACGTTGGTCGTACCGTCTTCTGAATAACCTTCTCCTGGATTTTTTAAAATCTCTTTTTCGCCCTGATCGAATGCCAAAAAGGGGCGCGCCTTACCGGCGTTATCCGAAAACAGCCGGCTGCGTTCATCATTCTTATCGCCCGGAAACTGTTCCAGCAACTGATCCGCGACATTCTTATGAGCTACGCGCACTTCACTGACCGTTGTCAGCCACTGCACCGCTTTCCCATAAAACTTTGCCAGCGCCGCTGAAGCATTCCCGCTCAAAAGCAGCGGGTCATTTCCTCCGATCGCCTGGTCACGCAAGTAGTTCAGGGCCTGTTCCTCATTGAAGAGCTTGTAAACAGCCTCGACCTGCTCCGGCTGAAATAGAACGGCTCCGTTGAAATCACGTGTTTGCGTGCGCTTTTCCAACAGGCTGTTCTGCCGCTGCCGGATTTCCGTTTCCACCTCCTGCCGCAGCCGCATCATTGTAGTCGCCCAATGCGACAGGTCATTTTCCAGTTCAGCCAGTCTTTCCAAAATTCTGCCAAGCAGCTTTACAGCAAATTCCGCCGCCCGGATCTGAATTTGTGACTTCAAATTCAGAATCATGCTGGCGCTGACGCGTTCCAGCGCCGCGCGAATTTTACCCTGTTTGCCAATGAGCGCGTTCTCAGCTTCCGTAAGCTGTCCCAGAGCCGCCACCATCGTGCGCATCGAATTATTAACAATCGTGGGAAGCTGTTTCTGTTGCGCGTCGGAATCCTGACGCCGGATTTCGCAAAGCCGCGCCAGCTCAGCCGCCGACTCTTTGGCAAAGTTGATTCCGAGCTCGCGATCCGTGATGGCGTCGCCGAGCGCCTTCCGCACGCGCCGCATAATCACCTGCACCGCGCCTTCCAGATTGTCATCCAATCCCCGGTAAAAAGCGATCATTCCTCCGCGGAATGTACCCAGATATTGGGAGTGCTTCTCGCGCAAAAAGGTGGCCTTATTGTTCGCGGGCGTGCCGGCGATAAAAGCCGCTACGTCGCTTGTCACCTGTGAGTCAACTGACGGGAAATCGCGTCCGCCATCAAAAAAATCACGGTTCCCCAGCAGATAATCATCAATCAGGCGCAAGTCGGTCAGCATCGCTTCCACCTGCTGATTAAGGTTGTCAACTGGCCGGGTCTTGATCCACCCTTGCACTAAAGCATCAGCTAACCGATAAGCAAGAATTTCGGTGATTTGCTCTGTCGGATATTGAATACTCGCTAAGCCAAACGTCGAAAAGAACTGGGAGTGTCTATTCCCGTTGAATGGATCGGACAAGTACACATTCCGCTGCATGGCCCCATTGTTCATGACAGCAGCTACATCATCCGTGCTGGCGCTGTCGAAACCAAGATAGATACGATGAGCAATCATATCCGGCAGAGCATCCAGGCTTAATTCCACGCCGGCCTGATTACGCGTGCCCACGATGTAGCAGGCATCAAATGGATTGCCGCTGGATGGTTCGTTCCGGTGAGGCAGTTGAAAGTGAATGCGCTTGGGATCGGCGTTATTTCTATACCGATTCTCGCGCAGGCTGAAATAATTGAGGTCCATCAGCGCAGCGTAGGCGCTTGCTAAATAGCGGGGTCCGCGTACCGCCTCCAGATTTAAGTCCGGCAGAACAAGAAATCCGGCTGTGTAGGCATGATTCGAGGTCCATTCACGCAGCGAGTAAGCCAAATCAAGAAAGATACCGCCCCCCGTGCCGCCGCTTAATGAGCAGGCCAGATAAATCTGCGCATCGCCGGGATCGCTGTCGCGCAGGTTGTTCAGGATCGCCATAAACTTGCGTTTGACGAGATCTAAATTAAGCGTAAAGATCATCCGTCCCAAGGCGCGAATCTGCTGTGCTCCCGGCGTATCGCGCGCTGCGGTATCCAAGCCCTCAAGCTGCCCGACCGGCAGCCACGACTTGAGCTGCGGGTAAGCATCCAAATCCTCCAGGATACGCCCGACTGACGGAGCTTCAATCCGTACGTACTCCGATCCTTCCAAGGCCACCGAGGTATTTAACACCTGCCAGCGCTTTCGGTTATCCTCCGTAATCTGCATCGCGTTCGGATCGGTGTCAATATACAAAAATCCAAGTTGCGGAAAGTATTTTATCGCGCCGTGATCTTCCACGATGCGCCTGCGTAAAGAGCGCAGTACTTCTAGTCCTGTACCGCCTACTCCGATCACGATAGTTTTTCTCATCTCAATGCCCGTCCTTCCGCTGTGGCTCTCACGATAATTCCACTGCTCAAGCTATCCTACTTCGACCGGCTTGTTCTATTATTTATGCCGCAAGCCATCAGATTCTTGCATAACTCGAAAAAGTCACTGACATCATTTTAGATGCGCAGCCCTGTTCTTTACAAGAAAACCACTAGCTCCGAACCTGAAAAAATGTTACATATAAAGTTTCTACGAAATCGTTGAAAGATTTTTGGGTCATTGTGCATGTCTGTATAGCGCGGCACAATGTCGTCTGTAATCACGGCCAGTGCCCCATCTGAGTCTAAGGGGGAGCTTGAAAGGAGTACATATGCGTCTTCGGGAGATGCGCCTAGAAATTTTCTTAGCCTGTTCGATTCTCGCTGCCACGACCGCTTCCGGCGCTCAGAAATCTATTAGCGCTCAACCTACTGCTAAAAAGATCACCCGCGCCGATATTACTGATAGCGCAGCGAAGCGTGATTTTGAACGCCACCCCAAGGTGGCGCTGGTTGTTGGCATCGGCGATTATCCAGCCAAGAGCGGTTTAAGCCATCTCAATTTTGCGGCTAGCGATGCCGAGGAAATGGCTAGCACCCTGAAACAACAGGACTATGAGGTTTATCTTTTGAAGAATGAGCAGGCATTGAGGGGCGATATTCGTCGCGCATTGAAGCAATTGTCGAACGCGATTGATCCTGACAGCGGCACGTTTCTGTTTTACTTTTCAGGACATGGCTTTGCGGTCGATAACGTTAACTACCTCGCCACATACGGCACCACTGTTGACGAGCTCAAGGAGGAAGGTTTGGCTTTGCCCGACGTTGAAAAAATGCTGAAAGACAGCAAGGCCAAACGTCAGCTTATGTTTGTCGATGCCTGCCGCAACGATCCTACTGTGGGCGGTAAAAGCGTTTCGACCCCCAGCTTTATTGATGAACGCAAGAAGAAACTAGAACTTTCTGAAGGTCTGCACGTTCTTTACTCCACGAAGGCCGGTACGGTGAGTTATGAAACTCCCGACCTTCAACAGGGCGTCTTTACCTACTACCTCCTAAAGGGCTTACGCGGCGAGGCTTCCGGCTTCTCTCGTGATGACCAGCACGGTGATGGCATGGTGACGTTTGCTGATGTAAGCGAGTATATTACCGCTAATATGCGCAAGTATGGCGTCGAGCATGGCCAGGTGCAGATTCCGTATGACGGCGGCGAAGCCTCCGGTGACTTTCTCCTAGCGGATAAAAACCTGCCCAGCCCGCCCAAACGACCGGTGCAAATGGCTTCGAATAATAATCCGGTCGGGTCATCATCCGGCAGCAACTTGGGTGGTCAGAGCTCCGGCAACGCTTATCCGCAGCGGCCCATTACTTCTCAACAGTATTCAAATTCACCAGCCGGAAATCCCCCGCCCGTCGGCAACGGGAATTTGCCTGCCCCCCAAACCGGTATCGGCAGCCTACGAGGAATGCAAGGCCGGCTTGATCAGCTGCCGAACTTGTGGATTAATACCGCCACGAACCAAATCTATACGTTCCGGTTTGACAGCAGCCATCTTTACATTCAGGAAGGTCGTGCCGGGGGTCGCATTGTTGCGGATCTTGCTCTTAAGCCCGATAAAAATGGCGGTCAAAGGTACGTAGGCCGAAGCTCTCTGAGCAGTTGTCCCGGCGGTGGCCAGATGGAGGTGACACATTGGGAAGCGACCCGGATTGAAGCCAGAATTGAAGCGCTTCCATCGGCATCCAATAATGCTGCGTTATCCAGATTTGGTATTGCGCCTACCGCGCCTCGATGCGGCGGGTTGCTAGGGCATGCACTCAGCATGGTCCCGGCTTCCTTCATTCCTGCACAGTAACCGGCGACAGATAAACGCCTTTATCATTCAGGTAAATCCATGCGCTCCCTTCGGCTGTTGGTCTTTCTGTTTTGGGTGGTTCTGCCCGCCTTCTCAGAACGCTATGCCCTACTGGTAGGGGTCAGCAAATACCAGGCTGGCGAAGGTCGTTTCAACCTTGACGGACCCGCCTTTGACGTCTCCGCGTTGAAAGCTTCCCTTGTGGCGCACGGAAACTTTCTGGAGTCTAATATTCACCTTCTGGTCAATGAACAGGCTACCCGCGCCGCAGTGCTCGAAGCGATTCAAGCAGTTGTTTCCTCCGCGAAAGCAGGCGATTACGTGCTGTTCTATTTCAGCGGTCACGGCACCAGCAGTTTCGACAAAAATGTTCCGGCGCTTGCTCCCGGCTTGGGCCCCAACACGGGTGCGCTTGTGCCCTATGATGCCCGTTTCTCCTCGCCGCAAGCCCTGCTCGACACAATCATTGTTGGACGGCGTGATCTGCGCATTCCTCTCAGCAAGCTCGATCCTAATGCTCAGGCGCTTATCATCCTCGACGCTTGCTACTCAGGTGAAAGCACCAAAGGAATTCCTCTGAACCTAGGAGGCCGCCCCAAGTACATTCCATTCAGCGCCGCTGCTGGCAACACCGATTCGCTTCGCGGCCTTCCCTCGCTCTCAGATGCTGAAACCTCGCTGCTTGCCGTGCCTGCCAGCGTCGAACCATATCCTTACCGGAACATCGTTTCCTTAACCGCCGCCTCCAAGTTTGAACCCGCGCTCGATATTTCAGCCGACCAGATTCAATCCGGCCATGAACATACCATTGACGGCCACCCGCATGGAGCATTCACAAACAGCTTATTGCGCGGTCTTAACGGCGAAGCGGATAAAGATCATGACGGCATGCTGACCTATGCCGAGCTTTACCAGTTCGTTCGTGAAGACGTGGAAAACCAGTTCCCTCATAAACCTCAGATGCAATTGCCTGCTGAGGATTATGGCCGTAACCTGGTTTTCGGCGACCATCCCCGGCCCGTGCCTGACAGCACTCCCGCTCCTCAAAATCCGAAAAATCAAAAAGAAGAGGAAATACGCATTCAGTTGCAGGGCGTGGATAAGACCATACAGTCGCAGATCGCGGCCCTTCCATGCTTTCACCTGGTTGATACCCGCCCGGACCTTATACTTTCCTGCGAACTTAACGGGTCGCTCGTGCTGTACCATGGCAGTCGCCGTTACATGCGCAGCTACGACCGCGCCAAGATTTCTGAGCTTCTCAACGATCTGCGCCGCCAACCGCTCGCCTTTGACCTGCTGAATTGGCGATTTTCAAGGCAGTCTTTCGACATTAGCATGGATGTCACGCACAATGGCCAAGGAGAGTTTTGGGATAACCAGCAACTGAGATTTCATGTGACATCGCAGAAGCCCGCGCAACTCCTCCTGCTCGATATTGACAGCACTGGCGGAATTAGCGTTCTTTATCCTACTGCTTCCGCCAAGCCGGACGATGCGGCGCGTGGCGTTTCGCTCGGCGCCGGAACTGTTGGTCCTCCTTATGGCGTCGAGTACCTGAAGCTTTTTGCCTTTGCTGAAGCGCCTGAAGGTTTTGAGTACTTCCGCTGCTCCGAAGGTGTTGCGGGCAAAACGAAATGCCTTGAGTTCATGGCCGGCGACGCTGATTACAACCGCCTTCTCAAAATGCTTCAATCAGCATCTCCAGCCAGCGCGGAAACACGTTTTCAGGTGGTCACAAAGCCCTGAACAATGGGGAAACCTGCGGCAGATACCCATGCACACAATTTTTTGGATAAGCGCGAAAGATTTTCCGGTCCCGCAGCATAAGAAAACAGGAGCGTTCATGGAACTGGCAACAAAGGTATCGCGATACGTCCTCATTACTATCCTGCTGGCGGGCAGTGGAACAGCCCATTCAACGCAGGACGCTGCCGCACTGATACAGCAGGCTCAATCGGCGACGGACCCCGAGACCCGCATCAGGCTGCTAGGCCAAGCGATCAAATCCGATGGCGGCTCTTTTGCCTCATTTTATCTGCTCGGCAACGCTTTAAAAGACAAATCACGCCTGGAAGAATCACTGGAGGCCTATGCCGATGCCTTGGCCAAAGCCCCGGACTATGAAAAGAAGGCCATGGCCTTGTTGCGCGAAGCCGAAGTCTGTCACACGCTGGGACGCCATACGGAAGCCTTGGCCGACGCCAAGAAGTCTTACGACCTGCATCCCTTCGAGCAAACCGAGCAGTTACTAACGCAGCTTCGCGCCGCTGACGGGCAATCGCAACCCGTTAGCGCCAAGCAAATTTCCCGTGCCCTTCAGACGCGCGGCATTGTCGTTGAAGGCGGTACGGAACTCGCATCACCTCTCGGCGGACGCATCGATCTTCCTATTCACTTTGAATTCAATGAAGCGCGCATGACTCCCGCCGGCCTTGTTCAAGCGCAGGAACTCGGCAAAGCGCTCCAAGCTGGTCTTAATGGCGCCACGATCCGTATCGTCGGGCACACCGACCGTCGCGGTACTTATGATTACAATATGTCGCTTTCCCGCAAGCGTGCCGAAGCTGTCGTCGATTTTCTCGTCCGTGAATACGCCATCCCGAAGCAACTGTTTGTTGCCGAGGGTCGCGGCGCCACTGAGCCGGTGTCTGATGGCGCCTCCGAAGAAGACTTCCAACTCAACCGCCGTGTTGAGATCAGGGTGATCCAGTAACAGTTCATCCCATATGTCAGCGTCAAATCCGGCTGTAACCGCACCCGGCCGCGAGGAGTTTTTGCGATCTCTGCGTGAAAATGTTCTGCGCTATGCCGCCGCGCGGATAGGCCCGGACAAGGCGGAAGAAGTGGCCCAGGAGACTCTTATGCTGCTCATCACTAAATATGCCGGCGTAACTGGACAAGACGAACTGGTGCCGCTCTCGATTGGTATTGCCAAAAACATGCTGCGTAAAATCCGCCGGTTCGGCAGCCGCGAAAACGCCTCTATCGACGTCAACCAAGACTGGAGGGACGAGCGCAGCGACACCGAACGCGACCTGCTGCGCCTGGAAGACGCCCGCATGCTTTCGCGGGCTCTCCAAAAAATGGGCGAAAAATGCCGCGAACTTTTCAGATTACGGCTCCAGCGCAAAACCACTCAACAAATTATGAAAATTATGGGCGCCAGAACAGAGAACGCTCTCTACACCTGGAATTCGCGCTGCAAAGAAAATCTGATGCGCATTCTGCGAACCGCAGGCCCCAAGGAGCCCGTCAGCAAATGACAAAAGAACAGGCCGACACCTTGATTACGGCGCACCTTACAGGTTCGTTGAGTCCCGGCGAAAAGTCGCTGCTTTATACAGAAGCGCTCCGCAATCCCGATCTCTTTGATGAACTGATGGAAATCGAAGAGTATCGTGAAACGCTCGAAATTCCTGAGCATCGCCGCGCCGCGCTTGAGGCCACAAGGCCGGAGAGCCGTCTCGGAACCATGTTTGCGGCCCTTTTCAACATGCGCGTTCTTATTTTGGCCGGATCATTAGCCGTATTCATACTGGCAGTCTTGCTATGGCGTATCGGCTCCCAGTCCGGCTCAGAAAATTCATCCACCATCACGGAACTCTCCGTTACATCGGCCCGGCCGCTCTCTCCTGAACTGATCCGCTCCGCCTTTCAACTTCCGGAAGTCGCGCACATCTCTTTGAACGTCAAATGGCGTTCATCGAATCCGGACTTCCACGCTGGACAAATTTTGCAGTTCGAAGTCAATGTAGGCTCTCCCTGCCGGCTGCTCGTCTTGCTTGAGCAACCGGATCACTCGTTAGAGCAAATCTATCCGGCGGCAGACGACAAGTCAAAACTTATCACCCCTGACACTCCTCTTACTATTTCCCAACCAGCTGGAAATCAGCCCGGCTCGTATCAGCTCCGCATCTTAGCCGTACCTCCATCCTTTCCCTCCGATGCCTCAAAGATCGTTGTCTGGACGTCCTGGCTCGACTCTATGACAGTGCTGCAGCGCCCTTATACGATCTCGATGCAGTAATCATGAAACGCGCCGCTCTTCTAAGTGTTCTGCTGTTCGCGGCACATATGCCAGCCCAGATCGTGCATACTCCTGTTGTGCCGCGCAAAACTCCGGTGCGTGGGCTAGACGCAAAAATGGATGTGAATCTTCGGCAAATCCTTGCTGCTTATCACAAATGCGGCGATAACTGCGCTGCTGCCGAAGCAAAACATCAGGGAGCGGCCCTTAACCAGCACGGTATTGAAGTACGCATCGTAGCTGCGAAACAAGCCAAGGCGGAAACCATACGAGACCTTATCTCCCAGGTTGGCGGCCAGTCGGGCCTTGGTACTCCTGATGTCTTCTTTGCTGCTATTCCCATCTCCAAATTAGAAAAATTTACTGTGTCCCGCTCGGTTTGGCGGATCACCCTTGCTCTTCCCATCCTGCACGGGGCCGCCACTCCCAAATTTGACTGGAAGGAAAAGCCGTAACGCATTATGAAGCCTCTATCGGCCCTGTTCATCCGTTTCTTCTTGTTTATTTGCCTGGTCACTGGCATATCGCCGCAAAGGGAGAACAGTATCGAAGCGATCTCCCGTACGGTTACTTTTCAAGCGCCGATAATCCAGCCCAAACCTGCTGCAAAATCCATCACACTGCCCGGAGCTGCGCGCCTCGACAATCGTTTAGAATCCCTCCTCATTGCCCTCTCGCTCAATGGGAACTCCAACGGCGAAGCTGAGGCCGGCAGCCTTGGCTTATCTCTTCAAAACAACCGGATTGCCGTGCGCCTGGAGCCTGTTGCGCCACAAGCCGCCGTCAATCTGGAGCGCCTCCTTGTTTCTAATGGCGGCGAGGTAACCGCCAATATAGGAGATGTTCTTCTTGCCCGTATTCCCGTCCGCGCACTCGGGCGCATTGCTGAGTCTCAGGATTTGCTCTTCATGTCGCCGCAAGTTGAGGTCGTTTCCTTTCCGGCAAAACGCACGATCACCGAAGGCGTTGGAATGATTGATACTGCTCCGCTCAACTCACAAGGAATTACCGGGCGTGGAGTCAGAATTGGCATTCTCGACTTCGGTTTCGAGGGGTACAGCAAGCTGCAAGGAAATGGTATTCTTCCGCCCCCAAAGGCTGCTCGTGCCTTCACGTCAAACGGGAAGCTCGAAAACGGCGATGTGCACGGTACCGGCTGCGCCGAAATCATTCATGCCATTGCTCCTGATGCCGAGCTGTACCTTGCGGTCACAACCGCCGGTGAGGATGGTTTTATCAGGGCCGCTCTATGGCTCGCCGAACAAAACGTCAATATTATTAATTTCTCCGGAGGAACTGTTTTCGACCGTACCGACGGACACAGCTCGCTTAGTCTGCTCGTTGATGAACTCACCAGAAGGCGAAATATCTTATGGGTGTCCGCCGCCGGTAATGATGGGGACAGACATTGGCGCGGTCTTGCCGTTGATCGCAACCATGACGGCATGGTCGATATTGATGATAAAGCTTCTGCTTGCCTTCTGATTAAGCCTTCCGTAGACCAGATAAAACTTGTGGTGCGTTGGAACGATTGGGGGCCAGACCCGCGCCGCCCAAGCGCTACCGATGACATCGATGCTTATCTTTTCGAATACGCGAACTCCGCAGCACCCGGTCCGCTTGTCGCCAGAGCGGAAGAAACCCAGAACGGCCGGGGCCAGCCCATCGAGGTGCTTACCGCTAAAGTGAACCCGAACAAGCTCTATTTACTGGCTCTGCGCATGGCGAATGTACACCATCCCGACTTGGTCCACGTCTTTACGAACGACACTGCGGAAATTGCGCCCAATACTCCCGACGGCAGCGTACTCAGTCCCGCGGCGTCCCGGCTTGCCCTCGCCGTTGGTGCCGCGCGTATTTCAAATGGGCAGCTTGCCGATTACAGCTCACAAGGCCCAACCGACGACGGACGCATCAAACCGGAAGTCAGCGCGCCCA
The DNA here is from genome assembly GCA_964249105.1 of uncultured Bryobacteraceae bacterium. Taxonomy (GTDB): domain Bacteria; phylum Acidobacteriota; class Terriglobia; order Bryobacterales; family Bryobacteraceae; genus Bog-105. The sequence goes on from CAXUBB010000007.1 coordinate 24,918, forward strand.
CCGAAGTCGCCACATACTCATATGCTTCCGCCAGCAGCGGCTTTAGCGGCACCTCAGCCGCTACGCCGCACGTCACTGGTTTTGCTGCCCTACTGAAGCAGGAGGTTCCCTCGGTTTCCGCAGTGCAACTGCGTTTACTCGTCTCGAAGTGCGTCATTTCCCGCGGTTATCCGGTGCCGAACAATCAATACGGGTATGGCCTTATCTCGGCTCATGTTCTAGCTACCCGATTGCCCCATCAGCCTGAAAACGGCAGCGATAGTCCCATTGACACCCAAGCAGTGATGAACCTCCCTGCCGCTTGGGGCGGCACAGTTCCCGTCTCTGTCTTAGAGCGCGTCACACAAACAACGTCCGGCCGCTCGTCCCTGAAGGTTCAGCTCGTTCTTGGCCGTGACGCATATCATGTTGGAGATGGCATGAAAGTAGGTTATCGCGCCGCTCAGGACTGCTACTATCTGCTCCTGCATCGCGATTCGTCAGGCCGGTTTACCTTGATTGCTCCCGACGTCTTTTCCGCTACCATGCTGCAAGCAAATCGCGCTTATGTGATTCCGGGGGCAGGGGCATCTATCCTGATCCGGCAGCCGTTGGGAGAGGAGCAAGTTTTCCTGATTGCCGGCGTGCATCCAGTGGATCTGCTTCATGCCTCGCCAGAACAGATCGGTGCTCTAACAATTGTCTCGGCCCAGTTCCAGGTTCTCGCGCCATGAAGATTTCTCTGCAAGAAAATGCGTACATCCCGCATAAAATAACAAGGAGCAAGATTATGAATTATACACAAGCTGCCTGCCTGGCAATACTGTTATGGCCGCTTTCGGTGTCCGCGCAGGACTTGCAAACCACACGCGGCATCTACATTGAGCACGCCAAACCCGGCATTCGCTGGGATGTGTTGCTCATTCGCGGCAACGAGCGCATGCGCGTTACGGAGGACTACAGCTTCAAAACGGGTGACCGTTTCGTGATGCAGGTTGAGGTAAATAAACCGTTATACGTTTACCTCATCAACCGAACTGTTAATGGAAATCCGGACCAGTTACGCACCAAGGGCATTCAGGTCATCGCCGAAGAAGCCGCGCAGCACCCTGACTCGTCGAGGGTCAGCGATTACCGGCTGATTTTTCCGACTTCCGAACGGCAATCAAATCTGCTGCAGGCCGGACGCATGCAAACGATTCCGATTGGTCAAATGTTCCGCATGGACGAAACGCCCGGTATAGAAAAGATGCTTTTGATTGCATCGCCCACCCCGCTGGACCTTCTGCGAAAGCAGATCCGCCTAAGCAATGGACAGCTCGTCGCAGGAGTACAGCGCGCGCCCATAGTTGCCAATAGAGACGCACAAGCAATGGCAAACTCCGCGCCGCCTTCCACGCAGCCAACAGCAGGTTCTAGCACGACTTCGGGCCAGCATTCATCCGTTGCCGCTGGTTCCAGTAACGACACGAACGACGATATTCACAATCGTCTGCTCGCTATGCTAAACGACTATAGTTCCAACGCCGAAACCGGGCGCAATACGGGAGAGAAAGGCATCGTGCTCCCGCCTTCTATGGGCGGACCTACTGCAGCGCCGGTTGGTGAAAATCCGACGGGTACATCGCCCAATAGTGCGCCTATCGCCAGAAAGGACGATACCTGTAGCTACGGTGTCGCAAAGGTTCCTTCAAAACCAGCTTCGTTTGAAATCACCCTGCGGCACTACGCCAACTAACTTTGCATTTTGATCCCATGCCTCCGCAACATCAAAGCTCGTCTCCTTTCGGCAAAATGGCTGCAAGGGGCGGGCAAGGCGGGCGTATACCTGTTTCCCGTATGCCCGAATACTCAAAGTGTTGGCATAGTCAGAAAAAATGCCGAGAAGGCTCAATCCTATATGGGCCGGAGTTGGATCTGCTTACTAAAACGCTGGGTACTGGTGTTTCTACCTCAACCATACACTATAAAGAATCGCGGTAGAGACGCTCATTGCTGAGAGCCCTGTACCCGCACAAATCCTGGCGGGCGCGATTCGCGCACCGGGCTGCCACCTTGGACGGTTGACGGCAAAACGCTCCTGGGGCTAAGAGTGAATGATTGGCACGATAGGCAGAAATGCCGCCACGAGTTGTGCGATCCGTTTTCACGTTGTGCCGTCCCTTTGACTGCGTCGGCAAAGCGATTGCCTCCCATGATTGGCCACGTGGTGCCGAAACGCACACAGGCTCTTGGTGTTGGTCGGCACCGCATGATACGCAAAATACCCGCGCACCACTCATTCCACCCATCGGCCCTGCTCTGGGGATCGGTTCATGCCATCGACGCCTGAGTTCTTCTTTGATGGTCCGCAATCCAGCCAGCATCCGATCTCGCCGCGTTTTGCGCTTGAGAAGGAAATGACCGGCTCGCGATTGCCCGCAGATATGGGTAAAGCCGAGAAAGTTGAACGTCTCCGGTTTCCTAAAGCCGTACCGCGCTCGACGTTCTGCCGCAAAGCAAACGAATTCAATCAAACGGGTCTTGTCCGAATGCAGCGATAGTGCGAACTTCTCCAACCGTTCGCGCAGATCCGCTAGAAAACGCTGGGCGTCGCTTTCATGCTCGAAGTCGCCATGAAGTTGCTGTATGTGGCCCTACGCAACGTTTCGAAGAAATGGGGCCCGTTGCCGAACTGGAAAGAGGCCCTCAACCGTTTCGCTCTTCTGGGGGAAGCGCGCTTCCCAAGGTTTTGTAAGCAACAAATCATGTAGGAGAAATTCGTTTACGCAAAACACTTGACACTACCAGGCGTGAGCTTTATCAAAGAATACAAGGCGCTTGAGTTATTTGGCTAAGCTGCGTTTTATGATGAGACGGGATTTCGCGATGGGTTGCGCGCCCCACCAGGTTTTGTAAAGCTCTCCGCCTCGCAAGAAGTTCCAGGAAGCATGGCCGGTATCGGAGGCGTAGCGGAGGGCGTTGAACAGGAGAATGCGTCCGAAACCCAGCTTTTCGTGCTCCGGGTCGAAGGCGCTCAGGTAGCCGTACATGGTTTTCCGCCAGGAGAAAGCAAAGATAATGGCGACAACCTGACCCATCCATTTCAGGGTGAGCAGACGCAGGATCTCTTCCTTTGCGAATTGGGCGGCGATGTCGCGCAGGAAATGATCGGATTGGTTGGCGGCAATGGTGCCGGATTCTCCGCGTTTTCCCCAGCGTGCGGCGTGCAGTTCAATCAAGGCATTCACCAGCGCCCCGTCAGGATTCTCGTGGGCTTTAAACTCGATTGCGCCCTCCGCTTCGGCTTTCTGCGTGTACCTCCGCACATTGCGCCTGAGTTCGTTGGAGCGGGTCTGCCAATAATTATCAAAGCTCTCACCGAGGGGTATGGCGGTGCAGAGGGTATCCTCGACCAGTTGGGCGTGCAGCGCTTCGCAGCTTCTCAGATTTTGCAGGGGCGTATTCGATGACAGGTCTTGCCAGTTGCACAGGTCCCAATCGGTTTGAGATTGAAGATAGTTTTGCAGGCTCTCCACCACAGCGGTTTCGGAGCCGGTTCGCAGCGGCGGTTCTAAAAAATCCGTAATGCCGGAGCCGATCAGCGTGAGTTGTCGTGCTCTTTCCCACTCGTGGCGGAAACAGGGAACGAGACCGGCGAGCGTGTCTTCGTCGAAAAAGGCCAATACGCGAAGCTGTCCGCTGCCGAAGTGACGCCACCAGGTGAGTTGCCAGCTTGGCAGGTGGAACGGCGTTGTGGTTTCCAGTTCCTTGACGAGCGCTCCCCATTGATGCTGGATCTCTTGCAGACCTCCTAGGCTGCTGATGACCTTTGTAGTCAGCATGTGCCGTTTGCGCGGTTGGCATCGAGCAGGCGCAGGGCTTCGCGGTAACCATGAAGCGTTCCCACATCGACGTAGGCTTCGCCAGCCTTGCATCCGTAGGCGCGGCCGCCGCGGGCCAGGTAATCATTGATCAGAGTCCCGATGTACTCGTCTTTTCGCGTCAGCCAAAGGGCGTGCAGTTCGCTCAGGATCGCGCCTGTCATTTTAAGCGCGCCCCAGACCCAGTGAGTGGAGGCGCACGCGCTTTTCACCTGCACTTCGAGGACTTCGTCCTGCTCATTCGTCTTTACCGCATCAAAGCGCTCCGGGTGCTGCACGGGGAAGAGCAGCAAGGAAAGATTCCTGGGAGGAAGCCGGTTGAGAGCGGTTTCCGGAAACCAGATCGTATCCGGGAGACCGATACAAACCTCTTCGTTGGCGGGTATTAGCGGGAGGGCGCGGAAAATGGCATCGCATAAGCCCGCAGGCTGGGGCTGAACGGCGTAAAAAATTTTGGCGGAAAGCGCCTGGCCTCCGAAGTAGTTCAGGATGTCGGACTTACCGGGGGAGATGACAAAGCAGATTTTGTCGACTCCGCCTTTTACCATGCGCTCGATCAGGTATTCACTGACGGCTCGGGGGCGTTCGTCCACTCCTTCGAAGTAGCTGCCAACGGGCAGAAGTTCTTTTGAGAAGGCCAGGGGTTGAATGCGGCTGCCCATGCCTGCCGCTGGAATGATGCCCCACATCGCTAGGCTTCGCTCTCCTGGAGCATCGCGGTCTCGCTATTGCTTGACGGCTGCGGCAGGTTTTGGAGCAAAGACAGCAGGCGCTCGGCCCGGTTTTCGGCGGTGTGGCATTCTAACGCTTTTTCCTTGGCGCGTGCTCCGATACGAGCGAGCGCTTCCGAGGGGCGCGAAATGGCTTCTATAGCTTCGGCTGTCGATTGTGCGATCAGGATCTCTTCTCCGGATTCGAAAAATGTATCGAGTCCTTCCCACCAATCGCTGAGGACGGCGGTTCCGCAGGCGGCGGCTTCAAACAGGCGTCCAGACGGGCAGTAGCCCATGGCGGCCATGGTGCCTCGTGTGATGTTCAGGGTTAGAGGCGAGGAGGAGTAAAAGGCGCAGTGATCGGGAGGAGCGACGTGATCGAAAAAGCGGATGTTGCCGGGCCAGGTTTCGCGATGAGCGTACATGGCTCCGCCAATTAGGAATTGACGGTCCTTGAGGGTTCTGGCCGGGGAGATAAGCAACTGTTCCAGCGCCGTTTGACGGTCGGCGGCGTAGGTTCCTAAATAAGACAGGTTGGCTGTGAACTTTACCGAAGGCTCCACGCGATAGTGTATGGCCGCATCAACCCAGCCGTACAAGGTTTCAACTCGCCGTGCGTGGAGCTTTTCACGGAGCTGTTCCAAGGCTCGGCCTCCAGTGTAGGAGAGCACCAGATCAAATTCTCCCAAGCCGTCCGGCGGGATGTACTCGACTGCTTCACCCTGGGCCAAACGGTTGAGGGTAACGGGCGTATCCATGTCATAGAACACACTGCGCCAAAGATTCGAATGGAGAACCAGAGCGCAGGCGGCCACTCCATCCGGGCAATAAGAAGTAACCACCCCGACGTCAGCGTCCTTGAGTTCGCGCGCGGCCTCGGCTTTAATGCCGCGCCAATCGG
>CAXUBB010000008.1:0-17193 GCA_964249105.1 uncultured Bryobacteraceae bacterium
TTGCCGCACTCTACACGGCAGAGAACGCGTCATTGGCCGTTCTCGAAGTGCTTGTTCATCTTGATAAGACTGAGATACCAGCCGATTATGGCCTGCTGGAAATTTTCGCTCCAGACACGGCGATTACTACCATCTCTGATTCATCCAGTACATACGTTAATGCCTTATATCATGAAGGCCATTGCGCGTTGGAAAGCGATGGTATCGGCTTTTCGGTTCCCAGCGTTGTTGTTCCAGATGATCGCGTTGTTATTCTTTATCCAGATGCGCCAATGAGCGCCACACTCCTAGCAGTTAAACGCATGACGCCCTTCGCATTTGATCAACGGCTGTTCCTTCCATCAGCAGCAGCGCGTTAGCCCGGACCAGCCTTTTCGCTTTATAAAGATAACAATTTCATCAATTTTTCAGGATTTGTTGATCCAATTAGGATAAAGATGTTCCTGGAGCTTGCCTGTTGAAGAGAACATTGAAGACCTGTGCCCTAATTCTTACCAGTATTCTTCTTGGCGCAGCGCCGATCCTAGCCCAAGAAGCTACTGTTCCGTCACCATCCGGTGCTGACGCTTTGACCATCACGCTGGAAGATGCGCTGACGCGGGCGCAAAAGTACAGCACCCAAATTCAGACCGCGAACATCGCGGTTCAGTTGACGCAAGAAGACAGACGGCAAGCTAAGGCCGCCACGCTGCCCTCCGCGAGCGCCTTCAATCAGTTTATTTATACCGAAGGCAATGGAACTCCCTCCGGCGTGTTTGTTGCCAACGACGGCGTTCATGTGTATAACGAACAGTTGCAGGCCCACGAAGAGTTGCTGGCCTTTATCCGGCGCGGAGAAGTACGAGTGGCGGAAGCGGCGGAAGCCGTGGCGCGGGCGAGAACGGATGTGACGGCTCGTGGTCTGAAAGCGACTGTGATTCAAAATTATTATGCCGTGGCTGCGGCCCAGCGACGGCTCGCAAATGCCCAGCAGAGTTTGACGGAAGCGCGGCAGTTTCTTGATATCACGCAAAAACAGGAGCGCGGAGGCGAAGCGGCGCATTCGGATGTGATTAAGGCGCAATTGCCTGTGCTGCAACGCCAAAGAGATGCGCAGGACGCGCAGCTTAGCGCCGTGAAAGCCAAAATTGCTTTAGCTGTGTTGATTTTTCCCACTCTGCGGGTGAGTTATTCGGTGGTGGATGATTTGTCCCAGCTTCCGATGCTTCCGCCGCTGACCGAAGCCGCTGCCCAGGCGAAGGTCACCAGTCCGGATTTGAGAGCGGCCCGGCTTAGCCTCAATCAGGCCCGGCTCAGCGTGAATGTCGCCCGGTACGCTTATCTGCCTTCGCTCGGTCTGGACGTCTTTTACGGGATTGATGCCAATCAGTTCGCGACTCGCACCAATTACCCGACACAGGCAACCGGACGCAGTACGCTGCCGAATTATCTGGTGCCCTACCGGCAAAATCTCGGCTACGCGGCGCAGGCCACTTTAACGGTTCCAATCTGGAATTGGGGATCGATTCACAGCCGCGTGAAACAGGCCAGCTTTAGGAGACAACAAGCGGAGTTGGATTTAACGCTGACGCAGAAGCAATTGGATGCGAATCTGGAGTCTTATTATCAGGAGGCGCAGACGGCGTTGTCGCAAATCGAATCGCTTCGGTCTTCTTCCGACCTTTCCGCCGAGAGCTTGCGTTTGACAACCCTGCGGTATCAGGCAGGCGAGGCAACCGCCTTGGAAGTGGTTGATGCGCAGACAACGGCGAATGGAGCCCGCAACGCCTACAATGACGGACTGGTGCGGTATCGCGTGGCGCTTGCGACTCTGCAAACCCTGACAGGATTCCAGCCATGAGTAAGTATGCCTTTTTTTTCTTGATGGTTCTTGTGGCCCTTACGGGCTGTTCAAAGAAAGACGCTGGAGACAGCGCCAGTGAGGACGCAGCGGCGGCGGCTCCGGTGCAGGCCACTGCCGCGAAACGCGCCACCATGCACTCGCTTGTGACTGCCGAAGCGGTTCTTTATCCGCTGAAACAGGCCAATATCGTTCCGAAGATCAGCGCGCCGGTCGCCCGTTTTCTGGTGGGGCGCGGCGATCATGTGCGGGAGGGGCAACTCGTCGCCGTGCTGGAGGACCGCGATCTCGTTGCCTCGGCGCAGGAAAGCAAACAACTCTACGAGCAAGCGCAGGCTACATACGAGAACACGACTGCGGCCACCATGCCGGACGATTTGACAAAGGCGAAAGCCGATGTCGAATCGTTCCGCCAAGCTTTGGATGCCGCCCAAAGACTGTATGAAAATCGGCAGACGCTTTTACGGCAAGGAGCGCTGGCTCAGAAACTGGTCGATGACGCCAAGGTAGCTTTAGTACAGGCGCAGAGCCAATTTGACACCGCGCAACAGCATCTAAAGTCATTGCAAACCGTAGGCCGCACGGAACAACTCAAGAGCGCGCAAGCTCAGGAAGCGGCCGCCAAAGCGCATTATGAGAACGCCCAGGCGCAAGTCTCTTATGCCGAGGTGCGCAGTCCCATGAGCGGCGTCATCTCGGACCGGCCCGTGAATGTAGGCGAATTGGCAAGCAGCGGCTCGGCCCTGGTTTCGATTGTTGATCTGTCTCGCGTGGTTGCGCGGGCGAGCATTCCGGTGCAGCAATCGGCGGCTCTTTCCGTGGGCGATCGGGCCACTATCTCTAGCGCTGGAGTCGAGTTGACGGGAAAGGTAACGGTTGTCAGCCCGGCTGTTGACCCGAACACCACCACGATTCAGGTGTGGGTGGAAGCGCCCAACCCCCGCGAGCGCTTAAAGCTTGGATCGACCGTGCAGATTTCCGTGGACGCCGGCACAGTTCCCAATGCGATTGTTGTTCCGGTTTCGGCGCTGCTGGCTTCTGATGAAGGCGGCGAGAAAGTGATGGTTGCCGGCTCGGACGGCCTCGCTCACGAGCGCCCCGTGAAAACCGGCATTCGTTCCGGGGATGATGTGCAGATTCTGGATGGCGTAAAAGAGGGCGAACAGGTCATTATCCAAGGCGGTCTTGGGCTGGATGATAAGGCCAAGATACAGATTGCGAAGCCGGAAGAAGCGGGCGGAGGCGACACAAAGGAGGAGGGCGGCGCAAAATGAGCGGGTTAGCTTCAATTGACGTTCCGCCGGAAGTAGCGGAGCGGTCCCGTCACTGGACGGAGCGATTCCTGAAATCAATTCTCTTTGTCATTGTTGCTTTGTCGATATTTGGCGTTTATCTGGCCTTTAATATCCCCATTGCTGTATTTCCTTCGACGAATTTTCCCAGGATTGTTCTTGGCGTCGATAACGGCGTCATGCCGATTGATCAGATGCAGGTCACGGTCACGCGGCCCCTCGAAGAGGTGGTCAACTCGGTTCCCGGTCTCGATCACATTCTTTCGATCACCAGCCGGGGTTCAGCGGAAATTGATCTGTTCTTTAACTGGAACGTTGATATGTTCCAAACGCTGCAATATGTCAATGCAGCCGTGGCGCGGATACAGAGCACCCTCCCTTCCACGGCTGTCGTCAACACGAACCGGCTGACCTTTGCCGCTTTTCCCATTATCGGCTACAGTCTGACGTCGGAGTCGATGCCGCAGACAGCGCTCTGGCAGCTTGCGACTTATACGGTCAAGCCGCAATTGAACCGGCTTCTGGGCGTTTCCACGGTGGTGGTGCAAGGCGGGCAAGAGCCTGAGTTTCAGATTCAGCCTGATCCCGAAAAGCTGGTGGAGTCGCAGATCACGGTTCCTAACCTGCTCGACGCGATTTCAAAAAGTAACCTGATTGACTCGCCCGGTCTTTTACAGCAGAATCATCAGCTTGTGCTGGGATTGGTGAGCGGCCAAGTACACAATCCGGCTGAGATTGGCGGCATTGTCGTAAAAACAACCAACTCCGGTTCTCCGATCAGGATTCGTGATGTCGCCGCGGTCAGCCCTTCGGTGAAACCCGTGTACACGATGGTGACGGCGAACGGAAAGCCGGCGGTTCTGCTGAACGTTTATCGGCAGCCCGACAGCAACACGATTGCTGTAGCGGACTTAGTGCATCAAAAGATGGCCGACCTGGAGCGCTCCTTGCCGAAAGGCGTCACGGTGGAGCCGTTTTACGATCAATCGCAGCTTGTCAGCGATTCGATTAAGAGCGTTCGCGACGCCATTGTCGTGGGCGTCATGCTTGCCGCGATTATTCTGTTCCTGTTTTTGCGTGATTGGGGGACGTCGATTGTGGCCGGACTGGTCATTCCGGTCACAATTGCCGTGACATTCATTGTGCTGCGCGGCATCGGCCAGAGTTTTAATTTGATGACGCTCGGAGGACTGGCGGCGGCAGTCGGCTTGGTGATTGATGATGCGATCGTGGTCGTGGAAAATATTATTCTGCACCGTGACGCCGGACAAAGCAGAGCGGAAGCAATCCGCAGCGCAATCCGTGAAATTCGTGTTCCGCTAGTGGGATCAACCATCACTCCGATTGTGGTTTTTCTGCCGCTGATCACAATCACGGGCGTAACCGGGACGTTTTTCCGCGCTCTTGCGGTCACAGTGGCGGTGGCGCTCCTGACATCTCTAGCGCTGGCGCTCACCTCTACGCCGGCTTTGAGTCATCTGCTGCTCCGTTCGCGCACGGTTAACGGCAATGCTGGACAAACACATTCGGCGCAGCATGAGATTGCCACAACCGGAATCATGGGATGGCTGACACGCTTGTATGAACGGATGATCAAAGCTGTGCTGGCGCAACCTCTAGTTCTGATTGGAGTCTGCGCCGCGCTGATTGTGGTCTCATTTCTCTGCTATCGTTCGCTTGGTTCGGATCTGCTTCCGGCGATGGACGAAGGCAGTTTCGTTTTGGACTACCTGATGCCTGCGGGTGCCGCGTTAGCGGATACGGATAGAGTTCTGGTAGGGGTGGAAAAAATTATTCGCTCCGTTCCAGAGGTGCAGAGCACTTCACGCCGAACCGGGCTTCAACTTGGGCTGGCGGCGATTACGGAAGCAAACACCGGAGATATTTCGGTTCTGCTCAAATCGAAGCGCAGCCGGGGCGTCCAGGAGGTGATTGCCGATATTCGCGAGAAGGTTAACAAACAATACCCTCAGTTGGACACTGACTTTCACCAACTCCTGGAAGACATGATCGGCGATCTGACCAGTTCGCCGGACCCGATTGAGATCAAGCTGTTTTCAGAAAACGTTGAACTGCTGAAAACGTGGGCACCCAAGGTGGGAGACGCGATCAAAACCATTTCCGGCGTGAAAGACGTTAAGAACGGAATCGAGAACACGATCAGCGGTCCGGCCATCACGTTCACCGTTGACCAGGGAGTCACAGCGCGGGCCGGTTTTACTCCGCAGGAGGTCGAATTGGATGCCAGCGCCATCTTTCAGGGAGAGCCCTCCACAATTCCGGTTGTGACAAACAATAGACCTTACACGCTCCGGGTGACGTTCCCCCCAGCGACAAGGGCCTCGCTCGACGCCATTCAAAATACATTACTGGTTAGTTCAACAGGAAAGGTGGCCACCTTAGGAACTCTTGCGACGATCCACAACGATCCTGGCCAGATGGAGATCCGCCGGGAAAATCTGCAACGCGATGTAACCGTGACGGGCCGCTTGGAAGGCGTGAGCCTTGGAACCGGCGTGGCTTTGGTTCAAAGAAAGGTGGCGAGCCTGCACTTGCCTTCCTCCATTCGCGTCGTCTATGGAGGCTTGTATCAGCAACAGCAGCAATCATTTCATGATCTTCTGTTTGTGTTGGCGGCGGCTATCGTGCTTGTGTTCATGGTCTTGCTGTTTGAGTTTGGCGGGTTTGCCGCTCCGATTGCGATTCTCTCCTCGGCGCTGCTGTCCACGTCCGGCGTGCTTTTCGCTTTGTTCGTTACGAACACGACCTTTAATATCTCCTCCTTCATGGGATTGATTATGGTGGTGGGCATTGTTGCCAAGAATGGCATTCTCTTGCTCGATGCGGATCAGAAATTCCGGGCGGAAGGAGCATCGCCGCGAGAAGCCATGATTGAGGCGGGCGAGAGACGTTTGCGACCGATCATCATGACAGCGCTGGCGACAATCGCTGGAATGGTTCCGCTCTCGCTGGCGGTGGGCGCCGGCTCGCAGATGCTACAACCGCTCGCTATCGCGGTAATTGGCGGGATTACCGCTTCGATGGTGCTGTCGCTGCTGGTAACGCCTGCGGTCCATTATTATATGACGAGAGAATAATGTGTCCTGTTCACAGAGGAGCGGGAAGCAAAAACCGGTTTCCCGGCACTCTGACTTATCGACTTCTCCCTTGCGGTCCGAAGCGGATCGACATGGCCGTATTCTTTTGGAACTCGACCTCTTTCCCGCGCGATATAACCGTGGTGTATACCGACCAGGCCAAGCCGTAAAAGCCGAAAGCCGCACCCACCGGACGCGGAGCCCGGGCCACGGCTGTTCCTAGCAGACCGAAGCCCGAAAACCCGCCTAAAGCCCGCCCTGAATAATTAGCGTCGGCGCCGCCCGAAGCGCTTTGCCGGCCCTCGTCATTGTCCATCGATTTCGCAGCGATCAATCCCGCAATTACCGGCCGTAGAAAACGTGTTTTTGATTCCGTGGTTTTGGCCGTTCCTTCCTCATCCACCTTGAGGCTGCCTGAGCTTTGCTCTGCTGCGGTGAGCTGCGCATGCACTCGCTCTCTCTGTGAAGCCGGAGCGTCCGGGAGCGCGGGCGGTTGCATTTCGTCAAAGGCAAATCGAAGCTGGCCGCCGCGGTGGAACAGGCGCGCACGCCGGGTCAACGTGACTTTGCCGGTGAGCCGCGTGCCTTCGGGCAGAACAAGATGATGTTCGGGAGAAAACAACGGCTGCGACAAGACGCCTGCAATCGGGTCACCTACATTCGCGTCGGAGGAGCTAACAGCCGTCACAAGCCGGACCAGCGCCGGTGTGTCTGCTCCCGGTTGCGTGCCGTACTGCTGTAATTGCGCTGGCGGGAGATTGACGGCGCCGAAATCGAGCGCACCTTCTGTAATCGCGTCGAAACGCGTGCCAGCGCGATACCGCTGCGGATGATAGGGCAGCTTGCTCCAAAGAAAATCTTCCACCCACTCGCTCTTATTGGGTGTTCGCACAAAAGCCAGCAGCCCCCCTGTTCTGGCGTTCAGTTGCGCTTCTAACTGCTGCCTGGCAAGGCTGCGTATCGTTGTCGTTTTTGCGTTCTGTTTTTTCGCGCTCTGCCTGCGTTTTCCCGGCTTGGACGGCCGAGGAGGCACATAGATGCTAGCTAATCCTTCCGTGGGCCGAGTCTCCGTCTCAAGCTCCCGGCCATCAGGCAGAACTAACTTGCGAAACGATACTTGGGCCCGCTTTAAAGGCGTAAAGTCGCCACGCACGATGGCCATGGCGCGAACCATGGAGGGGACTGATTGTAAGTTCGTGACTTGTCCCTGAGCGGTTGTTCCCGCCGGGATCACGATCCGATCGAAGGCCCATACCGGTTCCGCGAACCGCGCCGAAACAACATCGCCTTTCCGGTATGCAACCCGCTTGGTGAGATAAAGCCGGAGCGGCGTGCCTTCTTCAACGGTCAGGTGAACCGGAATATCAGGCAGTCCGGTTGATGCCTGCTGCGCGGAAAGCGACGATACCAAGGCCAAGGCAGTAACAAGTACCGTCTTCCTGTCTGACCGCAGGGAGTGCATAAAGAACAGCTAAACCTATTTTGTCAGAACCAGGATCTTGAAGGTTCCCGACTGAATGGCTGGACGAGGATGCGGATTATTGGCGGTGGCCTGAGGCGCTGGTCCGAAGCTTGCAGTGGGCAGGTAAATCTTGTGTGTTTTTTCGTCAAGCGCCATCGTGCGCGCGCCCCGAGCCGTTTTCACGGTTTCGGCTACCGAATAAGTGTCCTTGCCGGTCTCTTTTACAACAGTCAGCGTGCCATCGCCATTGGAAGAAAAAGCCAGTTTAGTTTCCGGGTCAAAAGCAGCGGCATCCGGACCGTCCCCGATGGCGGGAGTCGCCACTACTTTTCCGGAATCAGCATTCACAACGGCCATCACTTTGCCGTCACAAACGGAGAACAGCCTGCGATTCGCTTTGTCCATGGCCAAGCCGGAAGGAGATTCGCAGGGCGCGATAGACCAATGCTCTTTCGCGGCTAAACTCCCGGAGTCAATATGCACAATCTCATTCTTGTCTTCTATGTTGACGTAGACGCTTCCCTTCCCGTCGCTCACGGGAAATTCCGGTTTGCCGCCCAGCTTGATTGTGCCCGCCACCGCGCCGGTACCCGCATCAATGGCCGTAGCGTCCTGGCTTCTTCCATTAAAGGCAAAAACACGCTTTGAGGCGTCGTCGTAAACGATGCCGTCCGGGTTCATCCCGGCTTTGATCTTCTTCTGGATTGAAAGGTCCTTCAGGCTGAAGGCAACTACCTCGTTGTTGCCTCCATCGCTGATAAAGCCGGTTCCCAGACTGTTTGCCAAGGCAATGCCATGAATACGGTTCATGCCCGATATCCGGCCCGCTACCTTTTGCGAATCGAGGTCAATCACGACAACTTCAGTTCCGTGCGAGACATACAGGCGGTGGTTCCCTGAATCAGCCGTGAGGTAATCCCACCCGCCTGAACCTCCAATGGAAATCTCGCCTGAGACTTTGTATCCCTGAGCAAAGGAGGCAGCGGCAGTCATGACAAGCAAGAAAGGCGCAAGAGCGTAGGAAGAAGTTTTGATCATGAATTTACCTGTGCGCTTCTACTGTAGGCGCGTATTCTGAAGATTTCATGAAGCCTCCTCAAATTCTTCAGGACGCTGCCGTCGATTTCACAACGGTCGCCGTTTGTGCGCCCCTGGCGGGAACCGTCACGAACTCCGTCTCACCGACCGGCTCTAACAGCAGATCTATGCACCAATCGGCTAGGACCCGAAGTCTTTGCTTCATCGAAGGCATCTTGGCTAAGTACACCGCGCGCCACATGGCCCAGGCGATCAGCCCGGAAAATTTGAATCCGTATACGAGAGCGACTCCGCGATATTTGCCCACCAGCGCTAACTGTCCAATGGGAGTGTAAGTGAAGGGTTGAAGCGCCTCGCCCTTCAATTGCCGGACCACATTACGGGCCACCAGCTTGCCCTCGCGCGTCGCATTCTGCGCCGTCGCGCCATAACTGCCTTTACCATCCGGTTTTGGAACGTCGGCATTATCTCCCACGGCCCACACCCCAGCGTAGTTCTCCAGGGCAAAGCAGTTATTCACTTTCAGCCCCTTGGAATGTCCCTTAGGAGCGTCAAGCTGCATGGCAAGAGTATTTGGTTCGACCCCGGCGGTCCAGATGAATGTCCGGGTCTTGATCTGTTCTCCATTCGTCAATTCAACGACGCCCTCATGGGCGCTTTTCACGCCGGTTTTCAGCAGTACCCGAACGCCGGAGCGCTCTAATTGTTCCTGCGAGTAGGACGCCAGATCGGGAGTAACTTCGCCCATTAAGCGTTCAGTCGGCTCGGCCAGCACCATCTGAACCTCCGCTTCATTCAGTTGGGTATAGGATGAGATGGTTTCACGCACAAGCTCGTTGAGAGCCGCGATGGTTTCCACTCCGGTATAACCGCCGCCCGCGACCACAAAGGTCAGCATGGCTTTCCTTTGTTCTTGATCCGGTTCTCCGGCAGCCGCTTTGACGAGGGCCAAAGCCGACAGGCGAACGCCATTCGCGTCCTCAAGCGTTTTCATCGTAACTGCGTTTTCCTGCGCTCCCGGCACGTGATGATAATTCGAGCTCGAACCGAGACAGATGATTAACTGGTCCGCGGTAATCGTATCCGTGTCAGCGCCTTCCAGTGAGACGGTGCGGGTACGCAGATCAATGCCCTTGACCTCGCCCATGGTTCGCTTGATTCGCTTTGAGTACGACTGAAGCGGAACGATAATATGATGCGGTTGAATTCCGCCTCCTACCGCCTCTGTCAGCATCGGTGTAAAGAGAAGATAATCGTTTTTGCTGACCAGCACGATTTCACCGTTGTTTTCATCCGGTAGCAGCCGGGCCAGTTCGCTGCCTGCCTCCACGCCGGCAAAGCCGCCGCCTAAAATAACAATGCGCTTTCCCTTTGCTACGCCGGCATTTCGTTTCTTGCTCAGTTTCAGGTAAATATCCCGGCCCAGATAAGCCAGCAGGGATACACCCACGACAACAACTTTACGGTCCATCATCAAACTATATGCGTTCCGGGAAGGAAGCATTGCAGAAAATTTTTGATTCTCCGTTACCAGACTGTCATGATACTTTCACTAACAACTCCCATCTATAACCCTGATGCGGTATTTTGCCTTAGCTTCTGATTACGACGGAACTCTTGCGGATCATGGCACGGTACGCCCATCTACCCTCGATGCGCTTAAGCGGTTTCGCGACAGCGGACGCCAACTCCTGCTGGATACGGGCCGGGAAGTTCCCGATCTCATCTCTGTTTTCCCCGAGTATGAGGTTTTTCACTGGATCATTGGCGAGAACGGCGCGGTTTTATTTGAAACCGGCACAAAGGCCGAGACGCTGCTTGCTGATCCGCCGCCGCCTGAATTTGCGGAAACTCTACGCCGCAGGTATGTCGCGCCGCTTTATGTAGGCCGCGTTATTGTGGCAACGCTGGAAGACCAGAAAGAAAAGGTTCTGGAGACCATCCAGGAACTTGGGCTCGAGCTTCAGATCATTTTCAACAAGGGATCTCTCATGGTCCTTCCTTCCGGCGTGAACAAAGCGACTGGCCTGAAGGCGTGCTTGAAAACGATTGGCCTTTCTTTTCACAACACCGTGGCGGTTGGCGATGCCGAGAACGATCATGCGTTTCTGAGCGCGTGCGAACGGTCCGTTGCCGTTTCGAATGCCCTGCCCGCCTTGAAAGAACGATCGGACTTAGTCACGGCCGGCAGTTGCGGAGCAGGCGTGGCGGAACTCATCGGACGAATGTTGGACAACGATCTGGCGGATGTTCCGGCGCGGCACCGCCCGGAGTCGATCTCCTTAGGTCAGGCGAATGGCGAGGACGTTGGTATTCCCGCCTATGGAACTAATTTCTTGGTTGCCGGCACGTCCGGCGGCGGCAAATCGAACCTCAGCACCGGATTTTTGGAACGTCTGGTCCGTTCGGAATACCAGTTCTGCGCGCTTGATCCGGAAGGCGATTATCAAAACTTCGAAGGCGCTCTGGTGATGGGCGACAGCAAGAAGGCGCCGAAGGTCGAGGAAGTGCTACAGGTATTGGAAAAGCCGGAGAGCAGCGTGATTGTCAACTTGCTTGGGGTGGACTTGGACCAACGGCCTACCTATTTTGCCAGCCTATTTTCCCGTTTGCGGGAGTTGCGGTCGCGCACCGGGCGACCGCACTGGATCTTTCTGGACGAGGCGCATCATCTTCTGCCCGCCTCGCGGGAAACGCGGCATGATGTGCCCGTTGGTGAATTGATTAATATCATGCTGGTCACGCTCGAACCGGACCACCTTCCCCGAAATGTTCTTGCTGCGATCGATACCCTCATTGCGGTTGGAAAGCAGCCGCAAAAAACCATTGGGACATTCTGCCATGCTTGCGATGAGGAATGTCCGCGCGTTGAACCGACGGATTTAGCCAAAGGCGAGGCGATCTTATGGTCGCGCAAGTCAAAGGCGGTGCCTATGAAGTTTTCCGTTGCTCCTTGCGAAAGAGAGCACGTTCGCCATAGCCGCAAGTACGCCAGCGCCGACCTGACGCCTGACCGTAGTTTCTACTTCCGTGGTCCCGAAGGCAAGCTCAACCTGCAGGCGCAAAATCTGATGACGTTTATGCAGCTTTTACAAGGCGTTGACGATGAGACTTGGCTGCACCACCTTCGCCGAGGTGAATACTCGCAATGGTTCCGCGAGAATATCAAAAGCGATGAACTGGCGGACGCCGCCGCCGCGATTGAAGAAGATCAATCCCTGGAGGCGGCGGCAAGCCGGACGAAAATCAAGGATCAAATTGAGGAGCGCTATACGCTTCCGGCTTAGCTGCCGAACAGATTACGGAACAGCCAATACAACCCAGCGGCGAGAGCGATGGAAGCGGGAAGCGTCAGCACCCAAGCCGCAATCAGATTGCGAATCGTTTGCACCTGCAACCCAGATCCGTTGGCGGCCATGGTTCCTGCTACGCCGGATGTCAGCACATGGGTGGTACTGACAGGCAGTCCATATCGATCAGCCGCCAAGATGGTAGCCATGGCAACGAGTTCCGCTGATGCGCCCTGCGCATACGTCAGGTGATTCTTGCCGATTTTCTCGCCCACGGTGACGACGATGCGCTTCCAGCCGACCATGGTACCAAGGCCCAGAGCCAATGCCACGGCCACCTTCACCCAATCCGGAATGAATTTCGTTGCTTTGTCCAGTTGGCCTTTGTAATTCGCAATCGCCGCATTGTCCGAGCTGTTAAGCGCCGGTTTCTTGGCTTTTTCCATGATGCGGATGGTTTCGCTGGCGAGATACATGTCATTGCGCACGTTGCGATTTTTGGGCGAAGGAATGTCGGAAAGCGCGTCGTATTGTGCTACCTGCCCCTTGATGCTATCGACCAGGTTGCTCAAATAGCCGACCTCCACCTGGTCCACATTCTTGGCGTTAATAGCCTTCTCCAGCGCCGCTTTCTGCTGATCCAGGCTGAGAGTCTGCCCAGCTTGCTTGTGTTGATTCAGCACGTTTTCCGTTTTTTCAGAGACGGCAATAAAAGTTTGCACCTGGTCATGCCTCACCGCATGATTTAAGGCATAAGCAGTGGGAACGGTGCCGATCAGGATCAGCATAATCAGACCCATGCCCTTCTGCCCGTCGTTTGATCCGTGCGCGAAGCTTACGCCGGTACAGGTTAGAAAGAGCAAACCGCGAATCCAGAAAGGCGGCGGCTCCGTGCCTTTCGGCTCCTGATACAATTCTTTGTTCTTGATGAACGCTTTCATCACAAGCAGCAGCAGAGCGGAGCAGATAAAGCCGACAATCGGAGAAAAGAGGAGGCTTTTGCCCACTTGCATGGCTTGGCCCCAGTCCACCCCGGAAGTGCCGGAAGCGCCGCCGTGAGCCAGAAACTGATTCATCAAGCCTACGCCCATGATCGATCCGATTAGTGTGTGCGAGCTAGAGTTCGGAATGCCAAAGTACCACGTCAATAGGTTCCAAATGATTGCGGCGACCAGCAGCGCGAAGATCATGGAAAACCCTGCGCCGGTTCCCACCTTCAGAATCAGCTCCACCGGCAACAAGGACACGATGCCAAACGCAACCGCGCCGCTTGAAGTCAGCACGCCGATGAAGTTCCATGCGCCGGACCACACGACTGCAATATGCGGCTCCAAGGTATGCGTATAGATAACGGTTGCGACGGCGTTAGCTGTATCATGAAATCCGTTCACAAACTCAAATCCGAGCGCAATCAGCAAGGCGACTCCAAGCAGCACGTAGGCCAAAGTTGATGTCGCTTCCGAGTGCTCGAGGTCAGATAATAAATGGCTGCCCGCGTAAATTGCGCCAACCACCAGCGCCAAGCCAAAAATGAGGGCACCGATTTTACCGGGCGTTCGGGTGATCTTTGCATCTAACGCGCTTGTAGTTCTTGGCGGAATGGGAGCTGAGGCTGCGGCGGCTGACATAAGCTGGGAGTTCGAATTCATGAAGATAACAACGGAACGTTACAACTGAATGAAAAGCAGAAAATGTAACAGCTTGAACATTGCGCCGCAACAAACTCCGCTTATCTTGAAGGAAAGCTCTTCAGTCTCACAAATCATTAATAGGTTTTTCGAAAATGCATACTTCTGCTATTGCAAAAAAGCTGCTGGTGTGCTTGTGCGTCTTGACGCAGGCAACCCTGCTCATGGCGCAGTTTGAATCCGGGACGGTTCTCGGAACAGTTCGTGATCCAAGCGGAGGTTCGGTGCCGAATGCATCGGTCACTCTGGAAAATGCCAGGACAGGCATCAGCCTCCAAACGAAAACGGATGCCAACGGCAATTACCAGTTCGTGAATCAGCGTTTGGGTAGTTACCGTGTGCGCGTGGAAGCTCCAGGGTTCCAGACCGCCACGGCTGAAAACTTCGATTTAACGGTGGATGCGCGGCAGCGTGTTGATCTAACCCTACAAGTCGGCGCTACGTCGCAAAATGTGACCGTGTCGGACGCCGCTTCCTTGCTGGAAACCGATAACAGTTCTCGCGGCCAACTCATCAATCCTAAGCAAATCGTTGATCTGCCGCTCAATGGGCGCGCCTATGCGGATTTGACATTGCTGGTTCCGGGCGTGGCAAGATCACCGCTTGAGAACCAGTCTGATAGCAGCCGTGATGCTTCTTATAACGTGAACGGTTTGCGAAGCGAATTGAACAATTTTTTGCTGGACGGAGTGGATAACAATGCGTATGGCACCAGCAATCAGGGATTTTCCAATCAGGTGATTCAGGCAAACCCGGACGCGCTATCGCAGTTCCGCGTGGAAACCAACAACTATAGCGCTGAATATGGGCGAGCAGCAGGGGCAGTCATCAACGCCGGCATCAAGAGCGGCACGAACCAGTTTCATGGCGAGGCATGGGAATTCAACCGCAACACCATCTTTAACGCGGCGGGTTTCTTTAAGCCGGCAACCGGGCAAAAACCTGCGTTTAACCAAAATCAGTTCGGCGCGGCGCTGGGCGGCCCTATCTTGAGGGAGAAGGCTTTCTTTTTCATCGATTATGAAGGCTTCCGCCGGGTTGCGCATCCGACGCTCTTCGCGACCGTTCCTACCGTCGCGCAAAAGGCGGGCAACTTAGGACTTGCCGTTGTCAATCCATTGACCGGCGCTCGTTACCTCAACGGGATCGTTCCCGCTTCGGCGATCACGCCCTTTGCACAGGCGGTTCTGACGGCCCTTCCCGATCCGAACCTGCCGACCGCCGCAGGCCGCGTCGCTTCCAATAACTACGTGTCCGCGCCCGCCGATACCGTCTACAACGATAAGGGCGATGTCCGCTATGACGAGTATTTCGGCCAGAAAGTGAGTTTGTTTGGCCGTTACAGCCAGGCAAACACCCGCATTTTCAGTCCGGCGGCCATTCCCGGCGCGGCGGGCGGCAATGCCAACGGTGATGTGTACGCCCGCAATTACCAGGCAGTGGCGGGCGCAACCTGGACGATGAATCCGACCTCCGTTCTGGAAGGGCGCGTCGGCTTTACTTACACCGAAGGCGGAAAGAATCCGATTGGTCTGGGCGCGCCGGTTGATGGATTCATGGTGCCGAATCTGCCCACCGACTCGACATTTGCGGGCGGGTTATACTCGTTGAACCTGGGCGGGGGCTTGTCGCAGTTGGGGCGGCAGAGCAGTAATCCGCAATATCAGTACCCAATTGTGCTCGATCCGAAGATCAATTACACAAAGATTCTGAGCAGACATAGCCTGAAGTTCGGCTTCGAATATCAGATGATCGATACGGCCGTGAGCGATTTCCATCCCAAATATGGCGTCGATAATTACACGGGTTTTTACAGCAACCCAAACTATCCCACCCTCAGCGGCTCCTACCCGCAACAAGTCTACAGCCTGGCTGATTTGATGTTCGGTCTGCGAAATCATTATGAGCAGAACAACAACCCGGTGGCGCACCTGCGGCAGCGCATGTACTTCGGCTACGTGCAGGATGACTTCAAAGTAAATCAAAAATTGACGTTTAACTTGGGCGCGCGTTATGAGTTCGCCACTCCGCAATGGGAACGGGATAAGCATCTGGCGAACTTCAATCCGCAAACGAGAAGCTTGATTTTTGCCTCCAGCGGAAGCCTGTATGACCGGGCGCTGGTTCACCCTGATCCTCATAACTGGGCGCCCCGAGTGGGGCTTGCCTACGCTGTCACGCCCAAAACGGTCATCCGCAGCGCGTACGGTATCAGCTATGTACAATTCAACCGTTTGGGCGGTGAAAATCTGCTCGCTTATAACGGACCTTACGTGGTCGATGCCGTTGTGGACGGGCAATCTCCCTATAACCAGCGCATCTGCTCTTCCGTGAATGACGCGCCCGGCGCATGCTTCCGTCCTACTTATTTAGGATTTCCCAATAATTTTGCCAGCCCCGCCGCTTTTAACACCGCCACCACGCAGGTCCGCTACATACCAGCCGATAACCGCACCGGCTATGTGCAGAGCTGGCATTTTACCATTCAACAGGAGGTCGCCAGGAATTTACTGCTGGACGTTGGCTACGTCGGTAATCATGGCGTCGGCTTGATGATTTTGGGCGACGCCAATCAAGCGCGGCCCAACGCTTTGGGGCAGAATCTTTCCGTCAATGCGCGGCGGCCCTACACAAACTTCACCACAATTGAAGAGGCTTTCAGCGGCGGCTTTAACTCTTACAACGCCTTGCAGGTGAAGCTCGAAAAGAAGTACAGCGCGGGGCTGTACTTTATCAATAGTTTCACCTGGTCCAAGGCGATCGATAATGCGCCGGGACACCTGGAAAACTACGACGGTGATAACTCGCGCATCAATATTCTCAATCCCAAATCCGAGCGCGGCAATTCCAGCTATGATCAACCCTTCAACGATACGCTTTCGATTCTCTATGACGTTCCGGTCGGCAAGGGGCGCTTGTTCAATATCAACAACAAGGCGCTGGACCTGATCGCGGGCGGCTGGTCGGTCAATCTGATTAACACCGCCACTTCAGGCTTGCCGCTGAATATCACCTACAGCGCCACTGCGCAATATCAGATCAGCACGCTGGTCACTCCGAGGCCGAACCTCGTGCCCGGCGTTCCCGTGGTTACGCCGGAAGGCCAGCGCACGATCAACAATTATCTGAACAGTGCGGCATTCAGCATACCAAGCTACACACAGCCATTCGGAAACGCGGGGCGCAACATCGCGCGGAGTGATCCGTTTTATGAGTTGGATCTCGGCCTGCACAAGAATTTCGCGCTATGGTCGGAATCGAGCCACGTTCAGTTCCGGGCGGAAGCGTTTAATCTGCTCAACCAGACAAATTTTTCGCCGCCCGGAACAACACTGGGAAGCAGTTCGTTCGGCGTGATCTCATCGACGTTTCCCGCCCGGCAACTGCAGTTGGCGTTAAAACTATATTTTTAGGTTATATTCTCAATGAATCGTTTCCTGCTTTGCTCTTTACTATCCGCTCTCGTTTATGCGAGCGGCTCCTCA
>CAXUBB010000008.1:17211-19322 GCA_964249105.1 uncultured Bryobacteraceae bacterium
GTTCGGGTATTGGGAAGCCACAACAGCTATAAGCAAGCCATCGCTCCTGGTTTGTTGAGTTTATTGCGGCAGAGAATTGGCGACCGGATACAGGGGATCGAGTATTCGCACCTTCCCATTCCGCAACAGTTGGACATGGGTTTGCGGGCGCTGGAAATTGACGTGGTTTATGACCCGCAGGGCGGATTGTACGCCCACCCCAAAGGGCTGGACCTGGAGAAAGAGAATCACTTAACGCCGGGACCGCCGTACGATCCCGAAGGCTTCATGCAAAAACCGGGTTTCAAAGTGATGCACATTCCGGATATTGATTTTCGGGCCAATGTCTACACCTTGCAACAGGAACTGTCCATTTTAAAAACATGGTCGGAGGCGCACCCGCGTCATCTGCCGATCATCATTACCATGAATGCAAAGGATGATGGCATTCATGAACCTGGGTATGTGCAGCCGCTGCCTTTTGACAAAGCGGCTTTGGACGCGTGGGATGAGGAACTGCTCAAGGGCTTAGGAAAGCGCAAATTGATCGTGCCGGACGATGTGCGGGGCAAGTATCCGACGCTTGAAGCGGCGGCGCTTGCGCAGGACTGGCCCAAGCTGGGACAGGCGCGCGGCAAGTTTCTCTTTGTTTTGGACGAGACCGGCGATAAAATGGCGCGCTACCTTGATGGCCATCCCGCTCTTCGCGGCCGCGTGATGTTTGTCAACGCCGCCGAGGGAAAGCCGGAAGCCGCGTTCCGTATTGTGAATGAGCCGGTGGCGGACTGGGCTTATATTCAATTTCTAGTGAGAAGCGGATATTACGTTCGAACCCGCGCTGATGCCGACACAGTTGAAGCGCGGAAAAATGATTATCGCCGCTGGCAGGCAGCGTTAATCAGCGGAGCGCAAGTGATCAGCACCGATTATTATGTTCCCGATCCGGTCCTCAAAACCGGTTATCACGTGCAATTACCGGAAAAACAGCCTGGGCTTTGGAATCCGCTGCTGCTTCCCGAGATGCGGCCGCTTCCGCCCGTTGAGTAAAGGGATGCGCTCACTCAACTTTCATAAAAAGCAACGTCATGTCATCATGTTGCGCGGCGCCCGCCGTAAACTGGTCCGCGGCTTGAAAGATTGAGCGCACAATTTCTTCTATATTGCAAGCAACCGACGCTCTGGCGGCTTGCAGCATTCGCTCCTCACCCCACTCTTCATCCTCTTCGGTCATGGCTTCGCTAATGCCGTCCGTATAAGCCAGCAGCAGATCGCCGGATCGCAGCGTTACGGATTGTTCCTCGTATTGCATATCGGGCAGCAAGCCGACAACCGGACCCCCGGCTTCCAGCCGTATGACTGGACTATCAATCGAACTTCGTAAGACAGCCGGAGGATTATGGCCGGCATTCACGTAACACAATGCTCGCGACCCAGGATCGTAGACGGCAAAAAAGAAGGTGGCGTAACGGTTCACAGCCGAGGATTCGTAAACGAGCTGATTCATCTTTTCCATGAGTCTTGCCAAGTCCATGGAAGCAACCACCGTCATGGTTCGCAGGCATGCCCGCAAGCTCGCCATCAATAATGCGGCGGAGATTCCCTTGCCGGAAACGTCTCCAATCGCCAGCCCGAGACGGCCATCCGGCAACTCGAACGCATCATAATAATCTCCGCCCACGCCTTGAGCGGGCCGACAGGCTCCCGCCAGATTGACTCCCGGCACGATGGGCATCCGTTGCGGAAACAAACGCTGCTGCACATCGCGGGCGATTTCAATTTCACGATTGATGCTCGCCCGTTGCGCCGCTTCTTTCGCCAGCGATTCGGCCAGTTCACTCACTTCGAGAGCCAGCCCGGTTTGCACGGCAACGGTTTGCAAAAGTCGCAGGTCGGAAGGAGTATACGGCTCTTCGGATCTCTTCGAGCCCAGCGCGATCAGGCCCATCAATTGCTTTTGTCCCGGCAAGCCCAGCAGCAGTTCCGTATTCAGTTGACTCAGAGTACGCTTTTCATCAGCATTCGCTTCTATAAACCATTCATCGGGATTATCACGGTAGAGCGGCATGGGCTGATGGGAGCGGACAAGCGCTTGCACCGTGGATGAATTTTCGGCAAGCAGCGCGGGTTCGGAA
>CAXUBB010000008.1:19332-28682 GCA_964249105.1 uncultured Bryobacteraceae bacterium
TCGGAGAGTTGACTCAGGACCATTTCGGTGTTGTAGGCTTCGCGGAAGAACCGCCGGTCGAGCCAATTGGATAAAAAGTTGTACACGCGTGCCCGCAAAACAAGCAGAATGGCAATGAGAATCAGAATTCGTACTGCGATGACGGCAGAGGAATCCCCGCTGCGTTTTGTTGTGAACAGCAGAATGATAAAAGCAACTGCCAGCGCGCGAAGCACCCATAATGCGCCTTTCGCCAGCGCATACTTAGTCCCCATGCGCAGCAGGATGCGAACGTCCATGGCGCGCTGAACTATTACGACATAAGCAAGGGTCAGCGGAAAGATTATGTAGAATGGCACCACATACTCGTACGAAGCGCCGTTACGGGGGTTTACGCCGAAGTAAGGCAGAATCCCGAATGCGAACAACAGGGGTCCGAGTGAAAGAGCGCTGCCTACCGTTAATACTCGTAAACGCCGTCGCGCATCAGCCGTGGATGCTGATCTCAATTTGTCGAAAAGAACAATCAGGAATAGAATGATCGAGACAGGTTGCAGAGTGTGAAAGATAAGGTCAGCCCAACGATCCAGCCAAGCGTATGAGCTGCCCCAGTTCGCATGAAACAATCCGATATAGTAACTCCACAACACAAAAGGAACAGCAAAAAGTTGCGGCCCTAAAACGACCCACTTTAACCAGGGCCAACGTTTATCTAAACGCCAACGCTCAGGGAAATAGAGTCCAAACAGCAACAGGGCCACAATGCCGATGCATTGCAGAATGATCTGCCAAAATATGAGTGATATGGAGAGGATACCCGACCACCAACGCGGGTCCAAGTTTCCGAAAAACGATTCACTGAAACTGAGGACAATGAGAACGAGCCAGGCATTCGGATCGTATGGCCTCGCTGCCACGGTCCAATAACCGATCACTAAACTCAGCAACGGAAGGAACAGAATAGTGATAAACAATGCGACAGTGCTCGCATCCCAAGGCGGTCCTTCACGGGACGCGAGCCGAACACTCACGGTTCTTTCATGCCCGCTCGCTCCGCGTACAGTGACGGCTAAATTGTCGCCCGGATGCTCTTGATGTATATCAGTAAACAATTGGTAATCGCCGGTAAATGGTTCTCCGTTGAGCGCCCTGAGAACATCTCCCTTCGACAACCCGGCGCTCTTGGCCTCTTTTTCAACGCCCCCAATGACTTGCGTTGTGTCGTTTACATCAATCGGTACCCGCGCGTATTTGGCCGGGTAGAACCACTCCTCCCGAAGCGCGATCACACCGGCGACGTAGTAACCGAAACTGATGGCGATATAGCAAGCCAGCGCAGCATATTGGGCACGCGAGGAACGCGGTTTCATCAATGCTCATTAACTCATGGTTTGAAGGACAGGAGCAAGGCGCAGCTTCGGCTCGGTCACTCGCTGTACGTCCTCCGCTGTCACATCGGGCGCGAGTTCCTCTAAGAGCAATCCCTCCGGCGTAACCCGGATGACGGCCAGTTCGGTCACGATCAACTGCACTACTTTCTTGCCGGTGAGCGGCAGCGTGCATTTGTGCAGAATTTTGGACGCGCCGCTTTTTGTGGTGTGCTCCATGGCAACAATCAGGCGGCGCGCGCTGGCCACCAGATCCATCGCGCCGCCCATTCCCTTTACGACTTTGCCCGGCACCATCCAGTTCGCCAGGTTTCCTTCTTCATCCACTTCCATCGCGCCCAGGATGCTGAGGTCAATATGGCCGCCGCGTATCATGGCGAAAGAATCGGCGCTCGAAAAATAAGAGCTGCCGGGCAGTTCTGTGATGGTCTCTTTGCCTGCATTGATCAGGTCCGCGTCCTCTTCTCCTTCGAGTGGATAGGGACCAACACCCAGCATCCCGTTTTCCGATTGCAAAAACACTTCGATTCCCGGCGGGACGTAATTTGCAACCAGCGTCGGCATGCCGATACCCAGGTTCACATAGAAGCCGTTTTGCAGCTCACGAGCTACCCTCTTTACAATGCGTTCGCGTTTAAGCTTTCCTGACTGTTCTTCGTTCAATGCGGCGCTCATACTTTTCACCTTTTACGAGATGCTTAACGTAAATACCGGGAGTGACGACCTCCGCGGGATCGAGCGCACCTGGCTCGACTAACTCTTCCACCTCGGCAATCGTGACCCGGCCGGCCGTCGCCATCATCGGATTAAAGTTGCGCGCTGTTTTGCGGTACACCAGATTACCGTGCCGGTCTCCCTTCCACGCCTTTACCAGGGAGAAGTCCGCAGTGAGAGCGCGTTCCAGCAGATAAGCGCGTCCGTCGAACTCGCGCACCTCCTTGCCTTCCGCCACAACAGTGCCCACGCCGGTAGGAGTATAAAACGCCGGAATCCCCGCGCCTCCGGCTCGAATGCGCTCCGCCAATGTGCCCTGCGGGATGAGATCAACTTTGAGCTTTCCCCCAATCACCAGCGATTCCAGCAGCCGGTTTTCTCCCACATAACTGCCGATGTGAGAGGTAATGATTCCCGCTTCGAGCATCAGGCCCATGCCAAAGCCGTCAACGCCCATGTTGTTGCTGATGGTGTGCAGATCTCTTGCGCCTTTCCGCACCAAAGCCGCAATCAGATTTTCAGGAATGCCGCACAACCCAAAACCGCCGAGCATGACCGTCGCGCCATCGAAAATTGACGCAACCGCTTCATCCGAGTTGCTTAAAACTTTGTTCAACTTTAACTCCCGGAGTAGGTACCTCCGAGATCATAGCAGGGCGATGGCTACTTTGGAGCTTGGCGGTCGTCCTAACTGCTTGGTGATCTCGCGCCCGACGGCGGCTAATTTCTGCAGATCCACGCCAGTTTGAATACCCATTCCGTCCAGCATGTAAATCACATCTTCTGTTGCGACATTTCCGGCTGCTCCCGGCGCATAAGGACAACCGCCCAGGCCGGCAACGCTGCTGTCGATGACGGCAATGCCGCAGTCAAGCGACACCAGAATGTTCGCGAGCGCTTGCCCCCAGGTGTCGTGGAAATGAACGGCTGTCTGAGCAACCGGCAACTGTCCGGCAACCGCTTCCAGCATTCGCCGCACTTTCACCGGTGTGCCGGTTCCCACCGTGTCGCCCAAGGAAATTTCATAGCAACCCATAGCCGCCAGTTGCGATGCAACGCGCGCTACCGCATCGGGTTTAATTTCGCCTTCCTGCGGACAGGAGATGACACATGAAACATAGCCGCGCACGCTTAAACCCGCGGCAAGAGCTGCTTCGACAACCTGCCAACAGCGGCGTAAACTCTCATCAATGGTGCAATTTGTATTCGCTTGTGAGAACGCCTCCGAAGCTGAGGCAAAGACGGCAATCTCTCTCACGCCAACGGCAAGAGCGGCTTCCAGGCCCTTCAGGTTGGGAACGAGCGCAGGGTAGCTAACGCCCGGAACGCGTCTGATGCCAGCGAACACCGCAGCGGTATCCGCCATTTGCGGAACCCATTTGGGCGAAACAAAGCTGCCGCTTTCGATGGCTTTGAGACCGGCATCGGCCAGTTGCTCAATCAGCCGTATCTTGACTTGGACGGGAACAGGCGTTTTTTCGTTTTGCAGGCCGTCACGCGGGCCTACCTCAACGATTTTGACTTGCGCGGGAAAAGTCACTCTGATTCGTGAAGCAGGTTCTTCTTGTGCTTTGGTTTGGGGCGTTGCGTCTTGTCCTCTACAACGCGTGCGGCCGGAGGCCTCCCCACGCGATCCCTGGCAATCGACTTGACTGATTTCACCTTACTGTACTTTGCCGGACGCTTCGGCATATCACGGGCCGCTAGAGTAGAGTTTCGTCAACGATGCGATCATCAACTGTTTTTGTATCGACCGACGGATCGATCTCGCCCACAGTGAGCATGTTAAACGCAATTTTCGAGCGGGACGGGAGAAAATGCCATAGTTTTTCCGCTGTCGCCGTTTCTTCGGCTGCGATCTGACGCGCCAGCGCTTCTGTTACGCTATCAGCAGCGCTCCGCGCCGTCGTAGCCAGAGCTTCGTACATGGCGCGCTCGCCGTTCGCCACGCAGAAGGCAACCATTAAATTTTGCACCAGCCGTTCTTCCGGCCTATGCGCCGCTTGCGCCATCTTCGGAGCAAAACTAAATAAGTGAGCCAAAGAACTCTTCGCCCCGGAAGAATCGCCGCCAAGTTCATCTAAACGGATCTTCAGTCCTTCAATCTGACGGCTTGTTGCAGCCGCATGACCGAAAAAGAGAGCCTGCACTTCGAAATCGTCTCCTCCTTCATGAGCAAACGAGCGTAGCTGGCTCTCAAAACTGGTTTCCGCAGCAATGGCATCCTGAAGATACCGCCGTATAACTTCGACTTGTGTTTCCGCCAAAAAAAAGCTCCGGGCCAGCCCTTAAGCCGCAATCCTTTGCGACTCGTTCGGCCAAATGCCTAACTCGATAAACTCAGCTTCAAAGCGCGCCTGCTCACGTAAATCTTTAGAAGGCCGGAGCTGACGGCAACACTGACGCAGTGCTTCTTCCAATGACAGTTGCAAAGCCTCCTCGCCGAGAACGGTTCGCACAAGCTCACGGGCTGCTTTCCGTCCCGCCTCCGGTGTTTTGGCGAACATGAGAGCTTCGTAACGATCATTAATGAGCTGGTTTTGTTTGTTCATATGCCCCTACTATTTGATGCGACAAAGGAAATTTTGGTGCGATTGGATTTCGCGGTACGTGTGCTATGGCGCATAGCGCACGGAAATCCGCAAGCGACAGTTTGCAGACGTAATGTCTGACTCGGACTAGTGTATTATATTTCAACAAAGTTTGCACTAATCCAGTGAGATTTTCCTAGCTGGACTGAGGAATCGTCTGGCCGGAACCGGAATATACCGACAATCAATTACTTACTTACAACTCCAGCTTTCCTTTGTACGTCATGTCACTGAGGCGAAATCGCTTTTCCACAGTCAAAGAACCAAAGCGCGTCAAGAACATGACTTCCTTGTCAGAACGTTTGATCTCGTTCGAGCGCGGAAAGGAAAGATGCAGCGCGCCGGTATTGGGATCAATGGCGGCATTTACGCACGCAATCGGCGCATGGCCCCGCGCTAGCAGCTTGGAATAAGTCATCAGGCCTTCCAGCATCGACTCGGGATTGGCAGGGCTGCTGGTCGTTCCATCACTGTTCGACTTCGTTTCTAACTCTCCGGAACGGTTGTACCGGCCGGCGGGCACCAGGCCTTCCACAGTAATGAGGTAATTCTTAGGTTCCTGGAGCAACTCCCCTGCTCCCGCTTTCGACCGCTGCAACGCTTGCCTGACGGGTAAGGCGCTATCCCATCGCACCACGACCGGCAAGGTCGGCAGCAGCCCTCCCCCGGTGTTCCGGCCCACTCCACCATCCCAGCGCCCGTCTGTTGCGCCTTTCGGACTAGCCAGACCCGCTTCAGGGGCGCCCGGCAGATTGTAGACGGATTCAGGCACTTCGTTTTTGCGCGGGTCCGGGAAGGTTGCGCTGGCGGTCTGCGCCCAAGGCGAGTTGGACAACACACGCTGCGCGTCTTCGGCGGTCCACTGTTCAGGGTTCTTTTTCCCCCAGGGCACGGCGGCAGCGAAACAGAGCGCCCCTGTTAGGGATATAGCAATAAGCCGTTTCAAACGCCTAACTCCTTTTTGCTGGCGGCAAACTGCTCGGCTGCGAACTCCAACTCTTCCGGCGTATGCGCCGCCGAAACCTGCACCCGAATGCGGGCTTTCCCTTGCGGCACCACGGGATACGAGAAGCCGATCACATAAACGCCCTTCTTCAATAGCGAATCCGCCATCTTTGTGGCTAAAGCAGCATCGCCCAGCATCACAGGCGCAATGGGATGCTCGCCGGGCAAAATATTGAACCCGTAACCGGTCATGCGTTCCCGAAAAAGCCTGGTGTTCGCAAATAAGCGCTCGCGCAACTCCCCTGTTTCCGTGAGAAGGTCCAAAACCTTCAAGGAGGCCGCCACAATCGGCGGGGCCACGGAATTGGAGAACAGGTAGGGGCGCGATCTCTGCCGCAGCAGGTCAACAATCTCTTTCCGGCTGCTGGTATAGCCGCCGCTTGCGCCGCCGAGCGCCTTGCCTAATGTGCCGGTGATAATGTCTACCCGACCCATGACGCCCAGGTGTTCGTGAGTTCCCCGCCCATTCTTTCCCATGAAGCCGACCGAGTGCGAATCATCCACCATGACCATGGCTTTGTATTTGTCCGCCAAATCGCAAATCTCCGGCAAGCGGGCTACATACCCGTCCATCGAGAAAACGCCGTCGGTGGCAATCAGCCGGTTGCGCGCGCCGCTCGCCTCCTTCAGCTTGGCTTCCAGATCCGCCATATCGCCGTTCTTGTAGCGATAACGAGCTGCCTTGGATAACCGGATGCCGTCAATAATGCTGGCATGGTTCAGCTCATCCGAGATAACGGCGTCTTCCGCATCCAGCAAGGTCTCGAACAGGCCGCCGTTGGCGTCGAAACAGGAGCCGTACAGAATCGTGTCTTCCGTTCCGAGGAACTCGCTTAGCTTTGCTTCCAACTGCTTGTGAATGGATTGCGTGCCGCAGATAAACCGCACGCTCGCCAAGCCGTAGCCCCATTCGTCCAGCGCCCGTTTCGCGGCCTCCACCACCGCCGGATGATTCGCTAGCCCCAGATAGTTATTGGCGCAAAGATTCAGAACTTTCGTTCCGGCCGCCACCAGGATCTCCGCCTGTTGCGGGCTGTTAATCAGGCGTTCGCGCTTGAACAGTCCGGCTTTCTCGATCTCGCCCACGCGAGCGCTGATTTGGTCTTGAACGTTTGTGTACATGGCAAATCTCTAAAATCGTCAGCAGTCCTTCACATTAACCGCCAGCCCCGCCAGGGCGGTTTCCTTGTAGCGCGATTGCATGTCCAGGCCCGTTTGGTACATGGTCTGAATCACCTGATCCAGCGAGACTTTGTGGCCGCTGCCCGCCTCCTGCATCGCCATCCGGCAGGCATTAATCGCTTTGACCGCGCCAATGGCATTCCGTTCGATGCAAGGAATTTGCACCAGGCCGCCGATAGGATCGCAAGTCATGCCAAGATGATGCTCCATGCCGATCTCGGCGGCGTGCTCCACCTCTTGGTTGTTTCCGCCGAGCGCGCCCGCCAAACCCGCCGCCGCCATCGAACAGGCCACGCCGACCTCGCCCTGGCAGCCAACTTCCGCGCCCGAGATCGAAGCGTTCTCTTTATATAGAATGCCGATTGCGCCCGCCGTCAGGAAAAACCGTTCCAGCCCCTCATCGGACGCCTCCGGCACGAACGTCCGATAATAGCGCCCGACCGCCGGCAGCAGGCCGGCCGCTCCGTTCGTGGGCGCCGTGACGACCCGTCCGCCTGCCGCGTTTTCTTCATTGACGGCCATGGCAAATGCGTTGACCAAGTCCATGGCGCGCAAGGGGTCCTGTCCTGATTGCGCTTGCGCCTTCTCCCATAATCGCGGCGCTCTGCGTCTTACATTCAAGCCGCCGGGAAGAATGCCTCCGGTGTGCAAACCGCGTTCGATGCATTCGTCCATCACACCCCAGATCCGGCGGATGCGCGCCCGTACTTCCTCTTCGCCGCGCAGAGCGGCCTCGTTCTCAAACATCAAACGCGCAATGCTGATCCCTTCCGTTTCGGCCTGTTCCAGCAGTTCAGCGCCATTCGAGAACGGATGCGGCACCGACAGCGGTTTCGATTGCCGGTCGGCTCCCTCGCCTTCCCGCACGATAAAGCCGCCGCCAACGGAATAGTAGATCTCGCTCCTTAACAATTCGCCTTTTCCGTCGAAGGCGGAGAATTTCATGCCGTTCGAATGCTCCGGCAGCTTCTCGTCATTGTGAAACAGGAGATCGGTTTCCTCGTGAAAAGCAATTATTTTATTTTTATGCAGCGGCAGTTTTCGGGCGGTCCGAATCTCCGTCAAGATGTGTTCGACATCGGCTGGTTCCACTTCTTCCGGGATTTCGCCCGCCAATCCCAGCAGTACCGCCCGGTCGGTTCCGTGGCCGATTCCGGTGAGGGCCAGTGATCCATACAACTCTGCCGCGACTCGCTCCGTACGCGCCAGCACACTGACGGATTTCAGGCTTTGCACAAAGCGGTTAGCGGCCCGCATCGGCCCCACGGTGTGCGAACTCGACGGGCCGATACCGATTTTGAAAATGTCGAAGATGCTGGTCCTCATACCGAGGTCCAGTCCAGAATCACCTTGCCCGATTGCCCCGAGCGCATGACCTCGAATCCTTTCTCAAATTCGTGAGCGGGAAAACGATGCGTGATAACAGGCGTAATGTCCAGCCGTGATTCGAGCATGACCGTCATCTTGTACCAGGTTTCATACATCTCCCGGCCATAGATGCCTTTGATGGTCAGCATATTAAAGATGACCTGCCGCCAGTTGATTTCCATCGGGCTGGCCGGGATGCCGAGCATGGCGATTTTTGCGCCATGACTCATGTTGGCTACCATGTCGCGGAATGCTTGCGGATTGCCGGACATTTCGAGGCCGACATCGAAGCCTTCCTGCATGCCGAGTTGCTGCTGCGCTTCTCCCAGTGACGTTTCCTTCGGATTAACGGCCAGGGTTGCGCCCATTTTCCGCGCCAGATCGAGCCGGTATGGGTTCAAATCCGTAATAACCACAAATCTTGCGCCGGCATGCCGCACAACCGGAATTGCCATCAGGCCAATCGGACCGGCTCCCGTAATCAGGACATCCTCTCCCAACACCGGAAACGAAAGCGCTGTGTGGACGGCATTGCCGAAGGGGTCGAAGATGGCCGCCACCTCGCGATCGATACCCGGATCATGCCGCCAGATATTGCTCATGGGCAAACATATATACTCCGCGAATGCGCCGGGCCGATTCACCCCGACGCCCTTTGTATGCGCGCACAAATGCCTGCGCCCGGCCAAACAGTTCCGGCATCGTCCGCAAACGACGTGACCTTCGCCGCTCACCACTTCACCGGGGTGGAAATCGTTCACATTCGACCCGACTTCCACGATTTCGCCGACAAACTCGTGCCCCACGACCATGGGAACCGGAATGGTGGAGCGCGCCCAATCATCCCATTGGTAAATATGAAGATCCGTCCCGCAGATTCCCGTGTGCGTCACCCGGATCAGGACATCATTAATCCCGATCGTCGGCTTTGGCACATCTTCCAGCCACAGTCCCGGCGCGCTTTCCCGTTTGACCAGCGCCTTCACTCGATGGCTGGCCCTTTTCCTGTATTTTGCATCTACTATTAGGTTAGATCCCTTTGCTGGGTGATAGGGTTCCACTGGCTCTGTTTGACAATCTCGTCGCAACCGTTCAATTTTTCTTCTAAAGCACAGATTTGTGC
>CAXUBB010000008.1:28692-30189 GCA_964249105.1 uncultured Bryobacteraceae bacterium
GGCCTTTTCTCTTGACTCTGCATCTGTTACTAGGTTAGATCCCGCTGCCATGCGATAGGGTTTCAAGCACAGATTTGTGCATACAATAGAAACAGGTGCAAATTAAATTCACCTGGAATGAAGAGAAGGCAAAAAAACCTTCAAAAACATGGGGTGAGCTTTGAAACGGCGCGGGAAATTTTTTACGATCCATATCTCATCACACAAGAGAATTATTTCATCGACGATGAGCAGCGTTGTGTCGCTATGGGACGCACAGAAAACCAGCAGCTTCTCGTTGTCGTTTTCATCGACGAATCGACAGATGAGCAAACGCATTTTCATTTCATCAATGCGCGAAAGGCAGAAGATTATGAGCAAAGAACGTACGCCGATCAGTTCTAGGAAAGGCATCAAAATTAGCGACGAGACCCGTCGTTTGTATGAACAGCGTGACAAGTCCCACGACAACGATCCCGACTATGGAAGGCTCTCGCCCGATCAATGGGCAACCGCTATGCGTCGCGACGAGTTCTTTCGTCCCATCAAAAGGCACATCACGATTCGCCTTGACGCCGATGTACTTGCGTATTATCAGCGCGCAGGTGAGGGTTATCAAACGCGCATTAACGAAGCATTGCGCGCGCAGATGAATGCCGAACTGCGGTAAACGCGCTAAAACAGAGTTCCATTTTCTTCTCAGGAATGTCCTAGAAGCTGCAATAAATCCACCCGTCACCGAACTGCCTTCTAGGACCTTTACGTGAGAGTTGAAACCAAACCGATTAGGCGCGGAAAAGAACGGCAGCGCGGCAGCACGCTTGTTGAGTTCACGCTGACGCTGTTGCCTTTGCTAGCTCTTCTGATGTTGACGGTGGATCTGGCATGGGTTCTCTTCGCATGGGCATGCATTCATGAGGGCGTTCGAGAGGGCGTCCGTTTCGCGATCACCAAGCAGTCCGATGCGAACATCATCAGTAGAGTTCAGCAGTATTCCTTCGGCTTCGTGAATAACTCTTCGAGCATCCAAATTTCATATTTTGCTCCTGATAACACCCCCAAAAACTCCAACGACCCTACCGGTAATAATTCCGGCAACATTGTGAAAATCGTGGTTAGTGGAATCTCGATCGGTTCCATGGGCCCCATTTGGCGCAGCCAGTCGTCTCTTTTGCTGGGTGCCGCCTCAGCCGACATTGTCGAGCCAATCGATCCGACCGCTTCACCCCGCCCCCGATTTTAATATGTTTTCACCCACACAAGTCTCCAATCGCGAACGCGGCAGCGCCCTCGTCGAATTTGTCCTCTGCATGAGCCTGTTCTGGGTTCCATTCTTCTTCGGAATGGCAGTCATCGGCTTTAGCCTGATTCGTGCCATGGAAGTGACCCAGGTCTGCCGCGACGCGGGTCACATGTATGCCTATGGAACAGACTTTTCGCAAACCAGCGCACAAGCCCTTCTAAGTAGCCTCGCCACAGGTATGAATCTAAGCAGTACTGGCAACAGCTTTATAATTT
>CAXUBB010000009.1:0-5900 GCA_964249105.1 uncultured Bryobacteraceae bacterium
GGTGGTCAGATCGTACCGTTTTGCAAGAACATCGTTTCCGATGACGATTGCGTAATCAATGCCCTTTTGCTTTACAAAGGGACTCACCACTTTCATGCCCTCATTATCCATGGCGACGCCGATAACCGTTAATCCATGACTACGGTATTTCCGGTCAAATTCCATATACCAGGGAATCTCTGTTTTGCAGCCTCCGCACCAGGTCGCCCAGAAATCGAGCAAAACGACGCAGCCCTTGTATGCGGACAGTGTCACGGCTTGGCCTTTTGTATCTGTCAACACAAAGTCGGGGGATTGTTTGCGCTGCGCTTCGGGCGTAAGCATCTTCTGCGCGTTTCCTTGAGCCATCATCAGTGGTTTAAGAGATAAAAGCAGCAGGACTGCCAATGCCTTAATATTCATTGCGAATACCCAATTTTCTGCCGAGGTCTCGATTTGTTCCCAACAGGTAAACCACCGGCCAACTCATCAATAAAAAAGGGATCATACGCTTCGTCCATGGCACGGCGGGCCACGCTCCGTTGCTGATGATCCCTTTTACGTCCTCATACCACCCGCTGGTCCAAAGCATCAGGAGGATAGCGCCAAAACTGGCTATGGCCAAGGTAGAAACCTGTCCAGCCGTAAGCATGGGTTTGCGAGCCCCGAATACAATGCCGCAGATTGCAGCTACTAGGAAGCACATTTTTGCGGGACGAGGAAAGAACAAAGTGAACAATATGCCTGCAAGGTGCAACCGGTACCCGGGGATCGCATGACGTGAAATGAGTGCAAAGGCGGTGGGCGATGAAAATGCCACTACTATGTAGAACAGTGACGCCCTCAGCCACGCTGATCGGCCGGACAAGGAGCCAAGGACGGCTCCGCATATCCAGGACCATACGAGTAAAGACAACAATGCACAAATGAGATAGGCAATATCCTTTGTCGCGCTTACGCCCATCTCATAATGCACGCCGTAATGAAGGTACGTTCTGGTCTGGATCATGAAACCTGAGTCGAGGGTCAGCACCAAACCACTGAGGGCGTACCCTGATAAGCTAATGATCCCGAACAGCGCAAGCCAAGGCTGCCAGCTTCGCCACAACTCAATTTGCCGCCGAACAGCAAGGGTCAACACGTTGATAAGCGCTCGTGCAAACGGTTCGCTAGACTCGGCCAGATCGCCAAGCACAACCATGCGTTCCTCCTTTTCGAGCAACAAAGAAACGAACTCAATGAATCTCCAAGCGATGGGTTTCATCCCGCAACCTCGCGGCGTGTCCAGGAGACGCCATGACTAACTCCCATAACAGCGTTGTAAAACTCGGTTGCCGCTTTGACACCAGCCGAAGTCACGCGGACCATACGCTTGGCGCGACCGCCGCGCTCCGGCGTCCCTTCACTCATCCAGGTCTCAATGAATCCTTTTTTCTCAAGCCGGTCAATGGTTGTGTAAAGCGCTCCAATGGAGCAAGGGCGGCTCGTGTGAATGCTAATCTCTTGCCGGATGGCGGCGCCGTAAGCATCATCGCCCAGTCGCACCGCTGCCGTCAGTAGCAGATACTCAAACTCGCCTATCATTACTACTACATTGTGAAGCTAATAGGACGGCTTGTCAAGAGTAGTTTGTCGGTGTCGGACTGCTTCGCCTTCTAACTGGCTTTGTCCAACTCCGCGATGTACGCCGCAATGAGCCGCAGGTCTTCAAGGAAATGCTGATATTCTTCCTCCTGCCGGTCCATGGCGCGCAGGATCGCCGAAGGATGAATGGTGGCGACCAGTTCCTTTGCCCAGCGATGCGGGAAGAATTTGCCGCGATCATTGGTGATGCGGAACTCGCGGCCCATCAGGGATTGCGCTGCTGTTGCGCCCAGGCATACGATCAGTTCCGGTTTGATTGAGTTCAGTTCGGCTTCCAGCCAAGGACGGCAGGCTGAGATTTCAACGCCAGTCGGTTTGGCGTGGATGCGCCGCTTGCCCTGCCTGGTGAATTTGAAGTGCTTGACCGCATTCGTGACATAGATCTTTTCCCGGTCCAGTCCGCTTTCCTGCATGGCTTTGTTCAGCAGCCGGCCTGCGGGACCGACAAAGGGGTGGCCCTTGGTGTCTTCTTCGTCGCCGGGCTGTTCGCCGATCATGACTACCTTGGCATCGCGCGGCCCTTGGCCGAAGACCACCTGAGTGGCGTTTTGATACAGATCGCATCCCCGGCAACCCGGCGCGGCGGCACGCAGTTCGTCTAGGTTTTCAGTGCCCGGTACGAATGGCAGGGCGGAAGATTTCTGGCTTTTGGACATTTCAAGTACTCGTGAGTCAGCTTGAGAAAGCAGGGTCGGGATAATTTGCGTCTCCGGCAGGGTCGCCCAATGCCGGATCGGCATCTCGGCCTTCATCGCTTTCAGTTTGACGCGGGCCGGATTAAAAATAGAAGCATAATAATCGCGCCAGAGATCCTCCAGTCCATCTTCGGATGGCGCTTCGGACCTCGGCACTCAGGGGCCGAATTGCAGTTCTTCCAGATTCCAATGAACACTGCGGTCCGGCGTTAGAATGGACCAGCGCATGGCCGCAAAGCGTGCCGCGAACCACGGCGCGTTTGTCTCTGTAATATAGTGATCCGGCTTGTGCCACGCGACAAATTGCTCGGGATCGGACCCGGCTACACGGCGAAAGCGCACAAAGGCTCTCATCTTATGGATATCCCGGCCAACTGCCTTTTGCATCAACGTGAGCGCACGCACATCGTCGTCAATATCGATTTTCAGCAGGTTCCGTTCGCCATGCGTAATCCGGTAAAGGATGCGGTACAGGAGCGCCCAGCGATGAGGGTCACGGTGCATAGCCGCGACTTTCGCGGCGTCCAGGAACTCCTTGGGAACGCTGGCAGTGATCGAAGCCGGGCACCCGTCCACTGGTTCAGTAAACAAACCGGGAGACCATAGCACTTGATCAGGAGCAACGTCGTGGATCAAAAGATTTCTGGCCGCCGTCCGCCAGCTCCCAAAATCTTCGGCGGTAACAGACGTCATAACTCGCCTGACCGCGCCGTTTCCGCAGTCTCGAACAGAGCTAATTGCTGTTGCATCGGCGCAAACCGTTGCGCCAGCTTCGGACTATCAATCTGCCTACGCGCCGGATTACTATCGGCCGTCACGATGAAATACTGTGATTTCTTGACCGAGATTTTCAGCTTCGCCAAATCCGCCAGCGTCAGCGCACGGTAACGCCGCACGTTAAGAATCCGCTGAACGTTGCGGACGCCAAGGCCGGGAACTCGCAGTAAAGCCGCTTTACCTGCCTTGTTCACATCAACTGGAAAGAACTCCCGATGACGGAGCGCCCAAGCCAGTTTCGGATCTTTGTCGAGCGGTAGATTGCGATCCGAGTCGGTCGTCAACTCATCGGCTGAAAACCCGTAAAAGCGCATGAGCCAGTCCGCCTGATACAGGCGATGCTCGCGCACCAGCGGAATCTTCTTTAAGGGCAACGCGGGATCAGCATGTGGAATCGGACTAAACGCCGAATAATACGCGCGGCGCAGCCCGTAGCGCTGGTAAAGATCCGCCGATTTCGCCAGCAATACCGCATCCGAAGCATCCGTCGCTCCCACAATAAACTGAGTACTCTGACCAGCGGGCGCGAAGCGAGGGCTGGCACCGTTACGGGATGTTTTATCTTTCGCTTCCAGAATGCCGTGGGCAATCTGCCGCATCGATTGCTCAATTTCTTGATGGTTTTTCGCCGGCGCTAATTGCGCCAGATCGCTGTCCCGAGCCAGTTCGATATTGGCGCTCAAACGGTCCGCCCATTGTCCCGCCGACCGCATCAATTCTTCGGAAGCGCCAGGCACGGCTTTCAAATGGATATAGCCGCCAAAACCATGCTCTACCCGCAACAGTTGAGCGGCACGCACCATCTGCTCCATGGTGTAATCCGGGCTTTGAATAATGCCCGAACTCAAGAACAATCCTTCGATGTAGTTGCGCTTGTAGAACTCCACCGTTAAGTAAACGATTTCTTCAGGAGTGAACCGAGCCCGCCTCGTATCGCTTGAAATACGGTTCACGCAGTAGCTGCAATCATAGATACAGTAGTTTGTCAACAGCAGCTTCAGCAAGGAAACGCAACGTCCGTCCGGCGTGTAGCTGTGACAAATCCCCATGCCGTCGGTGTTGCCGAGACCGCCTTTGACCGCCGCTCGCCGTGAACCGCTGCTGGCGCAGGACGCATCATATTTGGCCGCATCGGCCAGCACCCGCAACTTTTGTTTGATCTCCACCGCGCCTGTTTTTTAGATGAAAAACAAAAGGGAAGAGTTATGTTTTATTGCGCTTGGATTTCCTATCCGCGCACAATTTCCGGCGGCGGAGAACTCGATGCGCCCGCTTCCTCAAAATCTTCGTTTTCGATGGAAAGATCGCTCGGCATGCGGAAATCCTTCAGATCACCCGCGCTGTCAAAAGGCGCGGTAAATGGCTCGGAAACCACTTTGACGTTGTTGCGCAAGGATGGCATGAGGTTTTCACTCACCGCGAAGCGGGTAAGTTCCAGAGTATTGCGAATGCGGCAGTAAGTAACCTCCGATAAGTCGATCTTGCCGACTGTCGGAGCAATACTGGCCAGCGCTTCGAGATCGCTGGGAAAGTGAATCGGCGTGCGAATAGCGGCTGGAGTCGATGCCGTCAGGGAGTTGATATAGGTAGGCTTCCAATCGATGTCGTTCAGCAGGCGGTCATGGATGACATCAGCCATGCCTAAACCGACCGCGCTATGGTACGTCAACTCGCTCAGGCTGCGTAGATAAATCCGTTGCACGATGGGGAGATCCGGGAAAGGATTGTACTCGCCGAAAACGTTGCGGTTCACAACTTTCGTATCCATGCCGGCGCCGCTGATATTTTTCCCGATCTCATCAACAATCAGAATGTCAATCTCCGGCGCGGGCAGTTTCGCCATCCAGGATTTCACTTCTCGCAGCAGTCCCTCTTCCTGCCCGATAAACGCTTCGCGGCCCTGGATTCCGCTCACCGCCACTAAGCCCGCTGTTTCGTGATGCGCGCCTTCCTGAACGGCCAAGCCGCCCAGGATTTTGCCTGTGTCAAAATTCTTGGATCGAGCGCTGCGAATCACGCTCTCCAGGCCCAAGCGGTAAGCAAAAGTATGATATTGCCGCGCGCCCGCGAACTTGCCCAGCCCGATTGCCATCATCTTGAACAGACCGCTTTCCAGGGCGCCCGTAAAGTCGGTATGCCACTTGACGCGGCCTACCAGGAAGATGCCGTCCGATCCATAGGCATGCTTATCAATAAACACCTCCATGCCTTCCGGAGTTTTACCAAGTGAAACCACATCCAGCGAGCTAAGGACGGGCGCGCCCATGGTCGCTTCGTGTATTCCATAATGGGCCAGCACGTCCGCCTGGCCCTCCGCCGTCGCCGCCCCATGACTGCCCATGGCGGGAAACAGGAAAGGCTGAGCGCCTTTGTCCTTCCAAAACTCAACCACCGACTTCACAATGGTAGCGATGTTTGCGATGCCGCGGCTTCCCACCCCGATAGCAATGCGCGCGCCTTTCGGCACTCGCTCGGCTATGCCGGAAGCGCCAAGCTCCTGGCGGATATGCTCTGGAATACGGGAAATCGCACGGTTAGGGAAAGACTGTTCGGCCAGCACGAATCGAGGCAGATTCATCTCCCCAGCTTACTCCCTAATACTTAAGATGCAAGCAGGGGGCAAGCCACCTTAGCCTGAATCCATTCCCTTTGTTTTGCCCAGTCCAGAAGATCATAGGCGGGCATCGGCTTTGCAAAGAAGAAGCCTTGCACTTCTTCGCAAGCCAGATCTAAAAGGACGGACACCTGTTCCGCCGTTTCCGCGCCTTCGGCCACGGTGGAGAGCGCTAAAGCGCGGGCCATCTG
>CAXUBB010000009.1:5910-16845 GCA_964249105.1 uncultured Bryobacteraceae bacterium
GGCCATCTGAACGATACTTGCCAGCAGCGGCGGCTTCTCTCTCTTGCTGGCAATCTCCTTGACGAACATGCGGTCGATTTTCAAGCGCTGAATCGGCAGCCGCTGAAGATAAGCCAGCGAGGAATGACCCGTTCCAAAGTCGTCAATCGCCAGTGTCACGCCAAAGCCGCGTAGAATGTTCATCTGCCGCAGCCCGTGCTCAAAGTTGGTCATGATGGCGCTTTCCGTGATTTCCAACTCGAAAATGCCCGGCTGAATCCGCGCGTTCTCCAGTTTTTGTCCAATCGACTCTCCGAAATCCAGACGCGCAAATTGCAGGGCGGATACGTTGACCGCCACTCGAATATCGGACAGCCCAGCTTCACGCCATTCCCCGTATTGTTTGATGGTCTGGTCGAGCACCCAATCGCCGATTTCTTCAATTAGCCCGATTTCTTCCGCCAAAGGAATAAACACGGCAGGCGAAATAAAACCCAAGGCCGGGTGTTTCCACCGCAAAAGCGCTTCGACCCCAACCAGGCATCCGCTGTAAAGGTTAATTTGAGGTTGGTAATAAACTTCGAACTCACGCTTTTGCAAGGCAAACCGCAAGTGCTGTTCCATGACCAGCCGCTCAGGAGGAACCCTGATCATCGACGGGTGAAATGCCGCAACCTTGCCGCGAGCACGCTTTTTGGCGTAGCGAAGCGCAGTGTAAGCCTGACCTTCCAACTCGGTGGCGGTGCAAGCGGACGCTTTCATTACCGCGCTCCCGATACTTGCTTTAATGACCAGTTCGTGGTCGCCAATCTGAAAAGACTCATCGAAACAGCCGAGAAACTCACTGGAGATAGCCTCTACCTGTTCCGGCGCGCTGATATGCGGCATCAGCACCATGAACTCATCTCCGCTGCCGCGCGCCAGCAAAAAAGACGGCGGCATCCGGTTCGCAATTCGCTCCGCAACTTGGCACAGTAGCTCGTTGCCGACCTGAGATCCAAGCACGTCGTTGATAACGCGAAAACGATCGATTCCGAGAATAGCCAGACCAACGCTTGCTTCACTTCTGCCGGCGAGCGTCAAAACCCGGTGAATTTCCTCCTCCATCCAAACGCGATTCCATAGATGCGTGAGCGCATCGTGATGAACACGGTAAGCCAGTTCTTCGGAGAGATGCTTCTGTTCATTGTCAAGGGGCGCCATCCACCACACTTCGTCCAGCTCCCGATGGAGCGCCGGTTTGTGGCAGGCGCAGTGCAGGCCGAAGGCCACGAGCGCTCCGATTAACTCGGATGCCGGCGTAATCAGCGGCTTTACATAAGTAAATGGAAGTCCATGAAGCTGCGCTAAAGCCGAAGTGGGCAATTGGGAGAATAGCTTGCTAAGAACCAGGCGGTCTTCTCCCAGCAGATTATGATCAGCGGCCACGGTGAGGCGCTCGTCCTCCAGCAGCAATATGCCGAACCGAATATGGTGATGATTTTGCGCGCACAGAGCGGCAACGGCTTGCAGCGTAGGGGCAATGGAGGCGCCGCCCGCGACCATTTTCAAGATGCTCAGTTCGTGGTGGAGCGCCTTCGATAACGGCTGATCACAGGTCATTTCATTTCTGCTCCCCTGGAAAAGTGATCGAGAGCGCGAATGAGTTCGTTGGTATTCAGTTGCGCGTCCAGGACAACAAAGCGTGTCGCAATGCGAAAAGTGGCGGTTCGAGTTCCGACAAATGCCCGGCAATCGAAGGGCGCTTGACAAGAACCGGCAATTTCGGCGCTGATGTCTCCGAGCGCTTTCTGGCTATGCCAGACGGCAAGAACCGACTGTGCTGACCAGCGAAACATCTTTCCGTCCGGGAGCAAAGCAGAAATGCGTTTACGGCTGAACTCATGCAGGAGATATTCCGAAATTTC
The DNA here is from genome assembly GCA_964249105.1 of uncultured Bryobacteraceae bacterium. GTDB lineage: Bacteria > Acidobacteriota > Terriglobia > Bryobacterales > Bryobacteraceae > Bog-105. The sequence goes on from CAXUBB010000009.1 coordinate 7,797, forward strand.
GTTGCCGTGCCGCAAGCGCAGCGCTGAAAGGGTGTCAGCAACAAAAATCCCAACATACCGTCTGACTTCCTGTAAACCGCCCGTTTCGCGGCTCAATTCCGTGATGGCTTCGTCTCGATTCGGCAGACTTGTTCTGAAACGTGACGCTGCCCGGTTGGCCAGCTCCAGTTGTTTGCTGAGAGCCTCCAACGCTTGTCGGGTTTGGTCACGCTCTTGTAGAACTTGGTCGTGTACGAATGCCAACATAGTCGAGAAATAGCCTGTCTCTTCGGACAGTTCTATATTTCTAGTAGCGATTCGGAGTAATAACTCTAATCACTTCAATAGCTCTTCAGATCTTTCTGTAAGAATAAACACACGAATTTATATCGTGATACGATATAACTAAGATGGCGAACGCACCTGTCGCTGATTTGCCCTTATCCGGTTATCAGCAACTTGCTCAATTCCGGCACCATATCCGTGAGTTTCTGCAATTCAGTGAACAAGCGGCCCGCTCGCACGGTATCGAGCCTCAGCAGCATCAGCTTTTGCTTGCTCTGAAGGGTTTGCCTGAGAACGCCCGTTCGACGGTAAGGTTCCTATCGGAACGCTTGTGCCTCCGCCATCACAGCACGGTGGAGCTGATCAACCGTTTAGTCGAACACGGCGCTATCGCGCGACGCCATAGTGAGGAGGACCGGCGCGAAGTCCTGATCGAGTTAACTCCCCAAGGCGAGCAAATTCTGCGGCAGCTTTCGCTTTTGCATTGGCAGGAACTCCAGACGACCGGCCCGGCGCTGCTGGAGGCGTTAGGACGAATTGTAAAGCAAGCGGCCCCACACACAAAATCAGCATGAAGAAAAACTCTAGGCAAGCGGAAACGCTCGGCGATTTCACAACCACTATTCAAGTGATTCCTATCTCGCTGCTGGCGATGATGATTGGATTGCTGTCCTCATTTGTGGCTTGGCTTCTCTTGAAACTGATTGGGCTGGCCACAAACCTGTTCTACTTTGGCCGTTTTGATACTAGCCTAGCCTCTCCCGCCGATAATCACCTGGGAATCTTCGCGGTAGCCGTCCCGGTGCTCGGCTCTTTGATAGTGGGGGTCATGGCGCGCTACGGTTCGGAGCGTATTCGCGGGCACGGAATACCCGAAGCAATCGAGTCGATTCTCATGAACGGCAGCCGGGTACAGCCCAAGCTCGCCATGCTGAAACCGATCTCTGCCGCTATTGCGATTGGCTCAGGCGGACCGTTTGGCGCGGAAGGTCCGATTATTATGACGGGCGGAGCCTTCGGATCGTTGATTGCGCAGTTTTTTAACCTGACCAGCGCCGCGCGTAAAACGCTGTTAGTAGCCGGCGCGGCGGCAGGCATGTCGGCTACTTTTGCCGCTCCTTTAGCCGCCGTGCTGCTTGCCATTGAACTCTTGTTATTTGAGTGGAAACCCCGCAGCGCCATTCCCGTCGCGCTGGCAAGCGCTACCGCCAGTATCACAAGGCATTACATTCTGGGTGCAGGGCAGATCTTCCCGATCCCGGCGCACACCGCTTTTATTGGAGGAGCGGGGCTTGGGAGCTGTGCATTGGCTGGCCTGCTGGCAGGCGTTCTTTCCGCTGTTCTCACGCAAGGAGTCTACGCGGCCGAAGACTTCTTTCATAAACTGCCTCTTCACTGGATGTGGTGGCCCGCGATTGGCGGCCTCTTTGTCGGCCTTGGCGGCCTTATCTTCCCGCACGCCCTCGGCGTTGGCTACGATAATATCGCCGCGCTGCTGAAGGGAAATACGGGGCTTCCTTTCATTCTCGGGATATTGCTGGTGAAATCATCGATTTGGATGATCTCGTTAGGTTCCGGCACATCGGGCGGCGTCTTGGCTCCGCTGCTGATGATGGGAGCCGCGCTGGGGGGCCTTGAACAGTTATTCTTCCCTGATTTGGGAGCTGGTTTCTGGCCTGCTGTGAGCCTTGGCGCTGTTCTTGCCGGAACAATGCGCGCCCCTTTAACAGGGATTGTGTTTGCTATTGAGTTGACGAATGATTTTTCTCTCGCTGTGCCGTTGCTGGTGGGGTGCTTTGTCGCTTATGGCTTGACCGTGCTCTGTTTGAAGCGCTCCATTTTGACGGAAAAAATTTCACGGCGCGGATACCACCTGAGTTCCGAATATGCAACTGATCCGCTCGAAATCCTCTTTGTCCGAGAAGTCATGCGGAACAATGTCGTGACAATACCGGCGGATATCACCCTCGACGAAGCGCGTGAACTGGTCCGCCCCGCTCACAAACGGCACGGTCAAAATCTGTTTCCGCTGGTGGATGGGGATGGTAACTTAGTGAGCGTTGTCAGCCGGAACAATTTTTCAAGCATCATTGAGGAAGCCAAAGCCGCGGACGGTGAGCGGTTTTTGCGGGAATTCTTGACCGGCAAGACAATTACTGCTTTTCCTGATGAACCTCTTCGTGTGGTGGTCTATCGCATGGTGGATACCGCCTTTACGCGCCTTCCAGTGGTAGAACCGGCGCACGCGCCTCAAGGAACTCACGGGCGCTTGCTCGGTCTTGTGGCTTTAACGGACTTGTTACACGCGCGCAGCCGTAATTTAGAGGAAGAACGAGCGCGTGAGCGAGTCCTGCGTCTCCGCACGCCCTTAAATCGCCGCGCGGAGACGATGGCTGCAACAGAGGGGCGAGAAACGTCAGTCTAATTTTCGGCTTGGGCGTAAATCTTCGGCGATTCATTTGACCGTCGGCGGCGAAAGCGTGTCCTGGTGAAAATCATAGGAGACGAATTGCTTTCTCGCGGCGTATTGTAGAAGCCGTGAACTTTTTGTTCGGTACCGAAGATGTCCGGGGTTACTGGCTGGCGCGCTTGTTGCTGGAGCGGGGAATCGGCCTGATTTGCCTGGTTGCCTTTTTTGTCGCCCTCAATCAATTCCGACCGCTGCTGGGCGAGCGTGGCCTCCAGCCGGTTCCGCTATTTATAAAGCAAGTGCCGTTTCGTGAATCGCCGAGCCTCTTTTACTGGTTTCCCCGTGACTGGGCCTTTACCGCCGCCGCCTGGCTCGGCATCGTTCTTTCCTGTCTGGTGATCACCGGCATTGCTTCCCGTTTTACCTGGCTTTCGGTCCTGACCTGGCTCAGTATCTACCTGCTCTATCTGTCGTTCGTGAACGTCGGGCAAACGTTCTACGCCTTTGGCTGGGAATCGATCTTGTTGGAAGCTTGTTTCTTTGCCGTTTTTCTCGGCGCATCGCGCGTTGTGCCGCAGGCGATTCCCATCTGGCTCTTTCGCTGGCTGACGTTCCGGATCATGTTTGGAGCCGGACTGATCAAGCTGCGAGGCGATTCCTGCTGGCGCGATCTGACCTGTCTTTATTATCACTATGAAACGCAGCCCATTCCCGGCCCCCTCAGTTGGCTATTTCATTGGGCGCCTCAGTGGGTCAATAAAGGGGGAGTGCTTTTCAACCACTTTGCCGAATTAATTGTTCCGTTCGGGATCTTGCTCCCGCAGCCGATCGCCGGTATCGCCGGTCTGATCACGATTGTTTTTCAGTTCAGCATCATCATCAGCGGCAACCTGTCCTGGCTCAATTGGCTGACTCTGATTTTGGCGTTCTCCGCTTTGGATGCTAAGTTCTTTTCCGGTCTCTTTTCTCTGGCCACGCCTGCCATGCATCCGCCGTCCATGGCAGCACACATCAGCAATCTGGGCCTGGCGGCGCTGGTCGCGTATATGAGCATTCCGGTTGTGGTCAACATGCTTTCAGCGCGGCAGGTCATGAATACCAGCTTTAATTCCCTGCACCTCGTCGGCTCCTACGGCGCTTTCGGAAGTATCACCCGCACTCGTTATGAAGTGATTGTGGAAGGCACAACGGATCAGGTCATCACATCGGCCACTCGCTGGCGGGAGTACGAGTTTAAGGGCAAGCCGGGGGATGTCAACCGTTTTCTCCCCCAGATCGCCCCTTATCATTTGAGACTCGATTGGCTCATGTGGTTTGCCGCGATGGGAAGTTATCAAAACTATCCCTGGTTTGTGAACTTTGTCGCCAAGCTCCTACAGGGAGATCAAGAAGTATTGGCCCTGCTCCGGGATAATCCGTTTAGAGACCATCCGCCGCGTTTCATCCGGGCGCGCCTCTACGAGTACCACTTCACCACGCCAGCCGAACACAAGCGAACAGGCGCGTGGTGGAAGCGAACGGAGGAGGGTTCTTACTTTCCTGCTGTCTCACTCGATACTCCCGGTTTTCGCCGTATCCTGCAAAGCGAGGGCTGGCTCCCGGAACAGTAAAGGGCGTAAGCTCCAGGTATGGCACTTCCCGCGCGTCCCGTCAAAGTCGATCGCCCTTTTCGGGAGTCCGTCCGGGTGCTGGGAATCTACATCCGGGCGCAGATTGCCATTGCGGTCATCATGACAATCCTCTATGCCATCGGCTTTTGGATAGCTCATGTTCCGCTCTGGCCTTTGATCGCCATTATGGGCGGATTTTCCAGTCTGATCCCTCGTTTTGGTTCGCTGATTCCGCTCGTCTTAGTAGCCCTGGCGATGCTGCTGGCGCATCGTGATCTCACCCATTTTCTGATTGCTTTCGGAACCTGGGTAATCGTTCAAGGGGTGGAAGGATTCGTTCTGCAACCGATTCTTCTCAGCAAACCGTTAGGTCTAAAGGCGATTCCCGTATTTCTGGCCTTGCTCGCGGGTGGCATGTTCTTCGGGCCGGTGGGGCTTTTGCTCGCTGTTCCCGTGCTGGCCGTGGCGAATGTATTCTGGCGATACTTTCGTGACCGCTCGGCTTGAAGCGGCGCAAGTCCCGCCGAAACGAATTACGGACGGCTGCAATCAAAGTTATAGAAAGGCACTCCATGAAATTTACAGGTACTTTGCTGCTGACCTCGCTACTTTGCCTTGTACCCGCTCTTTCCGCCCAGCAGACAAGTCCAAACGGCCCCACATCCACCAATCCCCAGGACGTGCCGCAGCAACAGCCTCCCGGCACGAACAGCCCGGATGTCATGAAACAGCGGAGACCCGCGCCCGACTCTTCCCAGGGCAACACAGGAGATACGAGCAGCAAGGACGTGCCACACCAGGAGCCTGGAACCAACAGCCCGGATATGGGTAAACAGCGGCATGACGACAAAATGGGTCCCAAAGGCGTTAGCGGAGCTACCGGATCGCAGAGCGGCAGTTCCAAGAAGAAGTCCAAGAGCCATAAGCAAAGCTCAACCTCTTCGACAGCCGCTCAGTAGAGAATGGGCGTTCATCCAACTCACGGTTTCTGCTAACTTCCGCTGCGCCTCATTCATCTAAGTAGGTAGATATATGAACGCGGTTAAAACAGTCCTGCTTCTTGGTTTGCTGAGCGGCTTACTACTCTTTTTGGGTGATGCCTTCGGCGGCCAGCACGGACTTTATCTTGGTCTGGTTCTCGCCGTGGCAATGAACTTCGTCAGTTATTTTTTCTCTGACAAATTAGCGTTGATGACCTACTCGGCCCAGCCGGTCACCCCCGAGCAGAACGGGACCGCTTATATACGTGTAGCTCCGATTGTTCAAGGACTGGCTCAACGGATGAACATTCCCATGCCGAAGCTCTGGTTGATCGCAGACCCTTCTCCGAACGCTTTCGCTACCGGACGCAATCCCCAGCATGCCTCGGTCGCGTTCACCTCCGGTATTCTGCAGGCGATGTCGGATGCTGAAATTGAAGGCGTGATCGCGCATGAGCTAGGCCATGTGCTGCATCGTGACATCCTTATCAGTTCCGTGGCGGCCACCATCGCCACCGCCATTACGTTTCTCTCACGAATGGCGTTCTTCTTTGGCGACAGGCGCGATGATGAGCGGGAAGGCGGCGGCGCGGGCGGTTTGTTCATGGTGATTCTGGCCCCCATTGCCGCCATGCTGATTCAAATGGCGATCTCGCGGAGTCGGGAGTTCGACGCCGATGCTGCTTCGGCGAAATACACCGGCAATCCGCAAAAACTGATTTCCGCTCTGAGAAAGTTGGAGTCTTATTCCAAACGTCTGCCCATGGAAGCGACCCCTTCGACGGCTCACCTTTTCATCGTGAAGCCGTTTACAGGCCAAAGCTTAATGCGTTTGTTCTCGACGCATCCCCCGACAGCGGACCGTATTGCTCGTCTGGAGATGATGAGCTAAAGCAGTTTCCAGCACGAGAAATGTGTTTATTGGTTGCTAGAGCTCTTGAATAGTCATTATCTTTGCTTGCGCCCGCTGAGGAGACAGCAGCCGATTAGACCCGAGGCGAACAGAGCTAAGGACGCAGGCTCGGGAACAGGCGTGCCGAGAAACGAGCCACCCCCGACTTGCGCCAAGATCTCGCCCTGATCGTTGATGCCGTACAGGTCCGTGCCCTGAACCGTTCCTGTTATATCAATTGTGGTAAATACGCCGTCCTGGTAGAGGAAGCCGTGCGAGCGAACGCCGTTGCTCTCGACGTAGCTGCCCACAATCTGCCCCAAGTTGTTGATGCCGTACACAAAGGTACTGACACTGCCCGGCGCATCCAGAGGCGTGAACGCTCCACTGGTGTCCATGAGAAAACCGGACGTCTTCTGCGTATTGTTGTAGTAGCCCACCATCATGCCTGCGTTGTTGATGCTCGTCAAACGGGTATTCACCGCACCAGGAACTGCGAAAGTTTGATAGATGCCGTCCGCATATAGGAACCCGCGAGAGCCGGTTCCTGTGCCCAGATCGTAGCCCACCACCTGTTTCCGGTCGTTAATCCCCTGCGCCCGCGTTTCCACGTTGCCGGGTCCCTGAAAGGAGGTAAACTGGCCGTGGTCGTACAGAAAACTACCGAGGCCCGAGCGGATGCCGCTGTAATAGCCCGTAATCTGGCTCTGGTTGTTGATACCGAAGGCGAGAGTGTTACTGCTGCCCGGCACGAAGAGGCTGGTGAGGGTGCCCTGATCGTACAACACTCCGTAGGTGGTCTCGCCCGCCACGTCGTAGCCGACTACCTGCCCGGCGTTGTTGAGGCCCCGTGCAAGCAGGGGTAAGGGCGTAAAGGTAAACGACGCAGCTTGCGCCAGTGAGCTTGAGAATACAGCTATCAGCGCCGTCAGAACTAACTGAAAAACAGATTTCATGGCCGTCTCCTCGCCAGACCACTATCGTCGCTCCCGGACTCTATTTCGCAACGAGCGGTAGTCCCAGCATAATCAGGAACGCAGCCCATGAATATGCCAAATTTAGTACTAGAGCTTTTCAAGCGGTGGTCACTGTGCTCCCTTTTACTGCAGGAGTCGTGATGTTGCGGACCTATTCATGGGCGAATTATCCTAAAAATACCTTATCAGGAGAACAAAAGTAGCGACTCCGCAAATAGCGAGCACGTTGATTGACAAAATAAGCGCCAATAAGTAATACAGGCGGCGTGCTCGTTTGTCTGCCGCCAGTTCCGGCGCGGCTGCCTCTGGTGATTGGGGCTCGTTTGCCGGATACGCTCTGACCAATTCGGGAATAACCGCCTCCTCCTTCAGAAGTGGGAAGCGCTGCTCAGAAATCTCCGGCGAAAATCGGCTTGGTTCTATACGCTCTCAGTCAAACGCGATTGAATATCCCGTTTCCAACTGCCGTATAGCGGCGCACGGAGGGCGCGCTGCAAGATTTCGGCGCTCCATTCCTCGCCCTTGAACAGGCGCACGATATCCGCAACCGTCACCTCTTCAGGGCCGGCGCTAAGCTTTTCAATGGCATCACCGCATTCCATTTCTCCCTCTTGAACAACAGAAAAGTAGATGCCGGAACGACCGCCTTGCCAGAACCGTTTCACCATGTCAGCCCGTCCAAACCGGAGCGCCAGTTTGTAACACGGCATTCTGGGCTGCGTGACCTGAAGAACGGCAGAACCGAAACGAAACTGATCGCCGATGCAAACCGCGGTTTCGAGAATTCCTTCCGTTGTAACGTTCTCCCCAAAAACGCCAAACGGCATCTCGAAGGCAGGGAATTGCTCTTTCCAATACGGATAGTGTTCCGAAGGATAAAGATAGACAGCCTTGTACGGACCGCCATGCACGCGCCGGTCTGCCTGGCTATCGCCCGCGAGGTTGTGCCCGCGCAGCGCAATCCTGCCCTCGACAGGATACTTAAAAATACCCGTCCTGACCGAACGCCCATTCACCTGAAGCTCGCGGGGCGCGCCGACATTCAGCGAAACAATTCGCCCTCCTGAAAAATGAGCCATACAGCTATTTTGGATCAGAAGTTTTTTATTCAGAGGTATTGCTGCTTTTCAACCGTAAACTGCTGGCGAATGATAGAAGCCCTACCGCTTCTCCAGCCCAAAAGAGGAGCCAGTTAAAAGGATGAGGACTACCCCCACTTGCTGTATTCCTAAAATCCCAAATGAAAGCCGCAAAAATCAGCATTCCACCCATAAGAACCAGCGCCCAACGGAGACCCGTAAGGTGAACCGGACGTCCCTGATACTCACGCCACAGCACGATCAGACCACTGCCAATCATCGAAAGGGAAACCAGCACGGGCGTAATGACCGGACCTGTCCACGGCACAGGCAGGAGAAACAAAATATCCCAGGTCAGCAGCGAAGCCGGCCACTGGAGCAGGAGCTTCAGAGATAAATAAAACGTGATATCCCAGATCCCAAAGCAAATTAGAAATGCGGCGACCCACCCGCGCAGATTGCGCGCCGCCAGGAGGGCCGCGCCTGCCAGCATAAGCAGCGTGGCGAATTCCCGGCCCAACTCCGTTTTCAGGCGTAGAAGATGCTCCGGACCTAAAACACGTAACTGCTGAAGCGTGAGCAAGGGAAATAGCTCGCTTGCGCTCCCAGGATAAAATTGCGCGCGTATTGGCGTGTATATGTTACGTAAATAGGCAACTACCGCCGCTTCCACGTATCCGAATGCCATGCTGAACAGCGCCAATCCAGCAATCACTCGCCACCACTCCCCCGCTAATCGCGCCGGTTTAGCCTCGCTGCGAATTACATTCAAACGTACGACCTCTCAGGATTTGGTGCTCTCCTTTTAGAATAGTGGCAATGTCTTCAACGAAATGC